>CAWVWF010000055.1:0-17622 GCA_963933885.1 uncultured Flavobacteriales bacterium
AATGTAGAACAAAATGGCGTATCAAATGATCTTTCATGGGAAACATTAAGTGAAGTAAATAATTCTCATTTTGAAATTCAAAGAAGTGTTGATGGATTTCAATGGGAGGTAATTGATGAAGTTGAAGGCCAGGGAAATTCAGAAAGCACAACAGAATACGCTTATCAAGATCTAGATTATAATTGTACCACTTGTTATTATAGATTAAACCAAGTGGATTTTGATGGAACTTCTGAATATTCTGATGTTCAATCTGTTGAAACGAATAGGTCTTATTCCTTATCTGTATACCCAACAGTTGCCACAAAACGAATTGATATAAAGAGTGATAAATACATCAACCAAATTGAAATGATTAATATTAGCGGACAATCGGTATTCAAGGCTAATAACCTAACTACAAATCACTATTATATTAATTTAAACAACTTGCCTGCAGGAAATTATTTCGTTAAAATTCAGTTGGAAAATTCAATGGAAATAAAAAAAGTGTTTGTTCGATAGATATGTTCTACTCCTGATCACAAAAAAAACCTTCCGAAAACAGCCAAATACAGAACAGAAAATCGAGATTAATCGCCTAGTAAAAAACACCCTTTTTGACGAATTGTTACTTTCGAATGAATTATGGTTATTATTACAAGCCATCAGACAAACACAAGGCAAGGTAAAATGAAAACTCCAATATTAATATTAATGATTCTTTTCTCTCTAAGTGTAAAAAGTCAATCAACGGATGATTTAATACGAGATGAGGAAATCACTGAGATAATATTGAATTTTAAAAAGAATGGGATTCGAAAATTCAAAATAGGAATCCAAATTCAAGAAAATGAAGATAAACCTGAGAAATATACATACCGCTACTCCATTGATAACGACTCAATAATAACCTTTAAATCTAGAGATAGATTTAAATTTGATAAACAAAAATTTATCCTGAGAGATAAATACTTCGTATATCTATGGAATAAAGAATTACAAGATGCTATAGATAAATGGGAGACTAAACATTTTTCTAAAAAACGAGATTCAGCAAACGTTATCTTTATTAACCACTTCGACATAGTTGAGAACGATACAATCTTAGTGTGGAAATACAAAACAGTTATCGACTCTATTAGTAACAACAGTATCACCAATGGTTATAGTGTAAATCCCGACACACTTAAACGTCGAACAGAAAAAAACTATTTAAAAGATGGTACAATACAAGAACTATATTATACCCTTGATAGTGAAGGACTGTATCTATATTTAGATTTCAAAGAGAAATCTACCGTGGTTAAAACTGAAAACCAAGAAACATTTACGACTTACACAATAAGAAAACAAATAATAGCAAACTCATCCCCTCGGGAATATAGGAAAAGTAGCACCATCGAAACCAAAGTTATTTACTACAATCAAAATGGATTAATTGAGAAAATTTCACTTGTTTCAAACTACGTCGAAAATCATAATATAGAAACAAGAATTTTCATCCCCAAATGATGATGTACTCTTTACTTGAATAAGAATAGTTTCTAAGATCGGGGACTGACCAATTAATATTTATTAATTTTAAATCTTAAATTAATAAGATATGAATTTGAGGATTAAAAGATTTTTACCCGCCTTTAAAATTTCACTTAAATTAATCTTTCTTGCAATAATTTTAGGGTCGATTTCCCTTAGTTTTCTCTATCATAATGATGCTATTTATTCAAAAATACTTAATTACAATAAAGCCTATATTCAGCCAATTAATACATTGGGAGAAAAAACGGATGTAATTGGCGGAATAAAAAACATTCTAAATCCCATTCCAGGTTCTAATTACGTTCATCTGGAAATTGAGGAAAAAAATTTCAATCTTATAAAATCTGGAATTGAGGAAAATCCAAGAAAAAAACCATGGTCTAAAGCCAAACTTCTTGTCGACAATCAATTAGTTGATGTTGAAATCTGCTTACATGGTTCAGATCATCCGCATTATGAAAACAATAAATTCTCTTATAAAATCAAAACGATAGGAAACCAAAAGCTTATTAATGGATGGCGAAAATTCACGTTAATAAAAGGAGAGGAAGGTGATCCATCCATTGCAGTAGTTAATTCATTCGCGAAAAAACTGGGATTAATAAGCTCCTATGGGAAAATGGTAATGCTAACGATTAATGATTCCGATGCTGGACATTATTATTTAGTTGAAAAAATTGACCCTCAGTATATTGAAGAAAACTTCGGGTTAACAAATACATCAATTCTTCGAAACACTTCTAATTGGACTAGAAAAGAAGGTTTTGGTAGTCACATGACTGAATTCGATTTATATGCTGGGCATATAAGAAAACAGAAAACAAATAGCTTTAAACCAGCACTAAAGCAATTCTCGAAAATTAGAAACTTAATAGATTCCAACAATGTGGATGGTTTAAAAAAACTGTTTAATATTAAGTATATTGGAAAATATATTGCTTTAGCAACCATATTTAATGATAATCACTTTTTCACTGGAGATAATTTAAAGCTGGTTTATGACAGTAAATCTGAAAAGTTTTATCCTATTTACAGAGCTGAAAAATACGGTAGAAGAATAAAAACAACAGGTATATACCATAACATAACAGGTAATTTTGATAAGTTCTTATTTGACGGAATTAATGAAGAACATAGTCAATCTTTAACCAATAAAATATTTAAACTATTACTTTCTGATTCCTCAGTTTATGTTGAAAGGAACAAGAATTTAGCGAAATTTGTTTTGCAAATAGATAGCATTAAAGGAGAGATAAAACATTTTTTCAAGATTAATAACAATGTCCTTTCGCACTCAACAACTTCTAGAAGGTCTTATCAAATTTTGCAGAAGTCCCAACTAAAGATTGTATCAAAATTAATTAATCATGCTCAAGCATACTTAAAATATGTACATATATATGGTACTTATGATGATGAAAGCAATGTTGTTTCCTTTAAACCAGATTGCTTTTCAAACATCAAAGTATACTATAATAACGTTCCTGTATTTAAACAGCCATTAAAAGGTATTTCAGTTCAAGCTGACATAAGTTTGAAATATAGCACCTACCAATTTCTATATGAAGAGGCTTTTAATCCCAAAAAACTGGTTATTGTTAATATGTCAAACAATGATACTGTTTCTAAGAAGTTTATAAATCTTATTCCAATTTAGAGTTTTCTGGAGATTACTTAAACAGTAGTGATTAACAAATACCAGATGATGCATCCATTATAATTAAATTTTTATCGGTAATATTTATTGAGTGACTCATCGTCTTCTATCCGCTTCAAATCAATAGTTCCCGGAGCACATTTCCCTTTCCAATCTCCGGTGAGTCGCCCGCCATTTTTAATTAATTTACACGTTTTCATACACCATTCATTCGAAATACTACTTTCCTCAATGATCGTATGTTCTTTGAACTTGAGTATATTATGTTCGAAAAGCCCTTTGGATTTCATAACAGCATATTCCTTTCCGACGGTTATTTTTGAAATAATAGTGTAATGGGTCGCATCTAGTTTAATGAGTTTAAGACTGAAATTAAAGGATGTTGTATTTTGCATAATCGTTCCTTTCCATAAACCTGCTTTTCGAGTTTTTGAATTACTTGATGATTTTACATTGTAAGGATTTCGTTCAGTTTGTGTTGGAAAAACCGCAACGCTTGGATTTAGTTTTGTGGAATCATCTTTTAGGACATTCAACTTATCCTTTTCATTTGAAAAACTAACATCTGTTTGATTAGATTTCAACTTGCTTGTTTCATTAGGTTTGTCATACAAAAAATACGTTGTTGCAAATATTACAGAACAGCCAATAATTATTCCTATAAGGGAGAGCGTTTTGAGAAGCTTAAATTTTGATAGCGCCTTTTGTGACTGAGTAATAAAAACTTCTTTTTCAATCGCACTACGAATCAATTTTTGACTTTCAATTTGACTATCCAAATCTTCTATATCACTAAACGATTCCATTAATACCTCTTTAGAGATTTCACCATCTAAGAATTCATCGATCTGAGCTAATATTTCTAGTTCTCTTCTCATAGCGAGTCCTTAATAGTGATGAGTTGGTAGTTCTTCTTTGCAGCTTCCAAACATCGATATTTTTGAGTTTTAGCTACTTTGTCGGACATGAATCCAAACTCTATAGCGATTTGCTTCATTCTCTTACCCTCAACATAAAATGCGATGAGTAATTTCTTACAACTTTCCTCCAATTGTTTAAATGAGTTTTGTGCCATTTCAAGCTTTTGATCTTCTTGAATTGCAACTTCTATATTTTCCTTTTCATTTGAATCTAGTGAAATTTCAGGATCAAAATCGTGCTTCAATACTTTGCCCTTTTCCCGATTAAGCGTGATATACTTGTTTTTACAGATCCCAAAAAGGTAAGTATTAACAGAGGATGTTAACTTGAACTCTGGATCCTTTAACTTATTTATTAATATATAAAGCGCTTCATGATATACATCTTCTACCTCTTGTTTAGAAGCTCCAAAACCTAACAAATAAGACTTTATTTTTGGGTAGTATTTATACAGAAGTTTAAAAGCTTTCTCATTGTTATTCTTGAGTTCTTCTATTAATTGAGTTTCCTTCATGTAATGATCTTACTACTTAATGCAAAGTAATAAAAAGGTCACAGAGAAAGATGTTTTTCTGTATTAACATTTATATTTCATAAACAACAAAGGCCTTAAATTTCAATGCCTTTGTTGTTTATGGAAGTTTAATTATTTTTTAACAAAATAGACATTCCGTGCTCGTAGGTTCGATATTTTAAATCCTGTTATTTTCTTACTAACATCCCTAACAAACTCGAGTTGATTTAGAAACCAAACCTCTCCTTTGAAATTATTTAGACCTGTTTGCTGGAAAGTGAAAGGTGAAAGTCTGTAGTGTTTAAGAGTTAATTTACCATCAATAACTTTTAAATTATAAGTCGTAGATAGTTCTTCACTATAAAACTCTCCAGTGTAATCGTTCAAGTTAGTTTTTGATACGTCTTCTTTATCAACTCTTTTCCAAACGGAAACATGTCCGTTTTCATACTTAGTTAAAACTTGAGCTTGGTCATTCTGTGAGACAGTAAATCCAAACTTAACCGGTTTGTTTTCGAGAATTTCATACTTGTTCCCAACGTTATTTCCAATATGAAAGTGACAATCAATAAAGTCCATACTAACATTTAAATCAGTGTCTTTTTGATAAACATTTATTTCCCAACCCAACTTACCTGATTCATGTCTATAAAGACCGCAAACTTGATTTCTAGTAAATTCTTCATCACCACTCTTTTCAATAATTTTAATATCATTAGGCTCCATTAATGGAGTTGGCAAAAGCTTATCTGCTAAGTAAATCTCAGTTACTTCTTGAATGAGCTTATAACTGTTGGCTTCTCCTGAATTACTGAGAAAAATTATTGAAAAATTTTCACTTGGAAATCGAGAGATTTGAGATCGGTAACCACCCTTTGATCCTCTGCTTAAAAACTCAGGAAGTCCTTTGTATCCGCCTACATCCTGACCAAATCCAACACTAAGGGTATCACCTCCATTAAGTACAAAACGGGTATTCATTTTATTTATGATTGTTGCATCTCCTATCTTTAAATTAGAAAAATTAAGCGTCCACGAAATCAAATCGTCTAGAGAAGAGAAGATATTGGATTCACCATCACTTTGATCATTTGAACTGCGCTTGTTATAACCATCGGAATTTAAAAAATAAGAATAAGTACGGTTCTTTATCACCTTTAGATAATTACTATATACAAAAGAATTGTTCATCTTTAAAGGTTGGAAAATGTGCTTGTTGCAAAACTGAGAGAAAGACATTTTAGATACGCTTTCCACAACCTCAGCCAAAAGAATATAGCCCGTACCACAGTAATTATATTCTTCACCTGGATCGAAGTTTAATTTCTTTTGTTTACTCAGTAATCGTAATGCATCTCTTGTTGTTACCGCATCTACTGAACCCCTTCCTTGCATTGCCGCTATACTTCCATTATCCCTTAATCCACTGGTATGACTTGCCAAATGTTTAAGTGCGATTGTTTTTCCAAAATCAGGTACTTCCGGAATGTATTTTCGAATATCATCTTCCAAGCTTAATTTACCTTGTTGCTCTAGTAAAAGAATTGCAAATGCAGTAAATTGTTGTGTTATTAAGGTTGTGTTGAATTTAGAGGTATCCGTTATTGGCGTATCATACTCAAGATTGGCCAGTCCTGCACATTTTTTATAAACCACTTCTCCATCTTTTAAAACAGCAATGGCAATTCCTGGTGCATCTGTTTTATCCCATTCTTTTAAAAGTTCATCCATTTGATGCGCTTCATTCCCCATTAACTTTTGTCCTATTGTTTGAGTGCAAATGCATAGTGTAATTCCAATAATTAAAAAAGGTAGTTTCATGTGTAGCTGATTTTTTAGGTTAGTTCTAAATGAAAATAATTTGTGATGTTTACTCTTTAATGCAAAAACCAAAAAAGGTAAACTGAGATTAATGATTTCGAAATAAAAAACCACCTAAATAACTGCTTGCGTTGTGATTAAAACAATTAGTGTTGCAAATTTTATTTTAGGGTTACCTATTTACATTACAGAAATTCTATATACTACTTTTATCGTGGGCATCAGAAGATACCAAACTCAAGGCAGACTATGTCTTTCAGGACATGCATGCGAGGAAGTGTTTAATAGAATGAATTTAGCGCGTAGTACTTTCTGATTTTTAATCTGAAAGATAAACTGTCCGATTTGTAATCGGAATTTGTAGCAAAAGTCGGTTGATACAGATTATAACCTAATGAAACGAACATATGATTCCCACTAATAAATACAATGTGACTTAAATGGGGTAACCCTATTTTATCTTTTCTACACAAGTAATAGTAACATCAACTTCTTTACTTATCATGTTACCACCTTCCTTTCCAATGCCAAATGCGTAGCGCAATAATTCGAAGTTAGATACAAAAGTATTGTTAACGTAAGTAAATGGAATTGTAATTTCTAAAGTAACGCCGTGTAAAGTTAAATTTCCCGTTGTTTCATATCCATCTTTTGTTTTTGAAATGGAAAAGGACTTGAAACAAATCGTTGGGAATTTCTCAACATTTAAGTACTCCTTCTTATTTCTTAAATGTCTATCTCTTAAATTATTGTCTGTTTTAACTGTGCTTGCATCAATACAAACATCAAAACTAGAATTGGTTAAATCAGTTGCCATAAAATTAATTTCTCCAGACATTCCCGTAAATGTACCCGAAACAGTCTTCCTTTTATGTTTTTTCACTTTAAACTCAACTTTCGATTCTGTTGAATCAATTAATTGTGCTTTTAATACGACACAATTAAAAAAAACAAGTAATAAAAAATATTTATTCATGGTTTTTAATTAGAAAATATTGGTTGATTATTACCAAAAAAAATAAACAAATCACTCTCCACATACCTACAGTATAGTAATAAAAAGGTCATTAAATAATAATTACTTCCAATCGACATCTTCGAAAATACGATTTAGTTATCTAACTAATATTTTATTCTGTGAAAAAACTTGACATGGCAACCAATTAGATGTACATTTGCAAACGATTAATCTTCGCCTAATTAATCAAAACAAACATAAATAATAGTAAACAACGGTTTCCCAGTGCCTTAGCAGAACCGTAAAACATGTTTCACTATTGTTTGATATTAAATTGTTAAGATGCTAAGGCGTATGAAATTGTATAATAAAATTATTGTTTCTCTATTATTAATCATAAGTGTTTTTTCAACACAAGAAGCTAAAGCAATAGATTGTTCTTACCCTGATTGGGCAGATGCTCATTACACAACTTACGCTGTTGGAGATACTGTTTCCTATCAAGATGTGGATTGGGAAGTAATAGGAACAACACATACTTGGGTTCCTCCTGCTTTAACTGGATCTGGGGCGGTAAGTTGGAAAAACGTTGGAACTCCTTGTTTAAGTAGTACTGAACCTATTTTAGGAATTACATCTTATACTAGTAAATACTGTAGAACTGCTTATGGAGTGTCTGAAATAACTGGAAATGGAGGATTCCCTGTATTATCAAGAGGAATGGTTCTTTCAACAAGTCCTGGAGCCGATATATCTGATGTAGTAGTAGTAGATGATTATACAGGAATAGGTGTGATGAGTCTCTTACTAGAAGATTTAGCTCCTGGAACAAAATATTATATAAACGGATATGCTACAAATGTTCTCGGAACAGACTATGGTACTGAAAGTTCATTCACAACAATGGATGATCTAGACTGTGAAGATTGTACACTTGCATGTGATCTTTCTGATCCAACACTTGTTAATACATTACCAACAATAATAGCATATGAGGATACAGTATGTATCACAGAAGACATTACTACTAGTTTATCTATTGATATCTACGGAACTTTAAAGTTGTGTAACAACGCTCAAATAACGTTGGTTGGGGCTTCTATCAGTCCTAAAACAGATGTTTCTAAAACTGATAAAGGACAAATTGTTTTTGAAGGTTGTAATGAACTTTTCATTGGAACTGGTTCTTACGATGGGTACACTTGGTATCCTAATGGAATATTTCAAGCTGAAGCAAATGATCCAGCACAAATGGTAAGTTTCTGTTCTTCCTGTGATGACACTAAGCAAGATCAATTTCTTCCAATTGCCTTAATAGTAGATCACTGGGCAGTAGGATGTAGACCAGAATCATCTTTATTGCCAGTTGAATTAACATACTTCACTGCTACAAAGGATGGAGAAGGCGCAATGATCGAATGGGAAACAGCTTCAGAGATTAACAATAATTATTTTGAAGTACAAACTTCAATTGATGGTGAAACTTGGATTACAATAGCAATTGTGCAAGGTGCTGGTAATAGTAGTGATGTTAACAATTACTCTTTTTATGATAATGAGCCAGGAGCTGGAATCCAATACTATAGATTAAAGCAAGTTGATTACGATGGAGAAAGTGCTTTATCGAATGTTCAGCATGTTAAGTTTGATGAAGAAGCTAGAGCGATTACTTTCACAGCATATAATAAATCTACTACTGAGATTGGAGTTCACTTACCGTTAAACGGAATAGGAACTGTTAACTTAATTGATTCTAGAGGAAGATTAATTGGATCTCAATCATTTGCATCTGTATCTGATAAAGGAACAAACTTAATATTCGATAAATCAAATCTTGAAAGTGGAATCTACTATGTTAACCTTGTAACAAAGGGTTTATATTTATCTGAAAAGATTTCAGTTATTAAGTAAGAAATAGTTCGAAGTTATTTCTAAAAGAAAAGAAAGCTGGAATATACATTAACTTGTATATTCCAGCTTTTTTATTTAAAATAGAATAGAATAGAAAGGAAACACGGTTGCTTGTTGTTTTGATAATCTTCGCTAGCGTAACTTCTGCTACTTCGTTAGTAAGCTCACACACTTTCGTAGATTTAATAAATAGATTTACCTTCAAAGGTTTTATAAGTATATCTAATGATTGGATTACTATAAACTTCCGTCCCCCAATCTAGAAAGTAATTATATTTCCATTCGGGTGAATTACTAACTTCCATTCTCGTACGAACTAATCCTGAAGGTGTGTAGGTGAAAAATTCTGATCCACCACCCTGAGGAGACTGTGAAGACACCAATTGTTTTTTACTATCGTAAGCATAGTCTTTACGAATAATTAGAACTGAGCCCATCTTCATCGAATTGGTTTCTGTATATAAAACATACCCATCTTTATAAACTGTTTTCTTTACCATTTCAGAAGGCTGTCCTTTAACTTTCAACCAATAAAAAGAAGTGTCCTTAATTATTGAAACCGAGTCTGTTTCTTCTCTTTCCACTTGCTTTATGAATTTACGGTTACTGTCAAGGTAGAGCATTCTAACTCGTCCACAAATTGAATCTGAAAACACATACTCATTCTTCGAGGATTTGATTAACTGGTAATTATCTAAAACCCCTTCATTACATTCTTCTCGATCCAAATAATCAGTTGATTTAAAATAAATACCAACCAACTGTTTCTGATCATAAGTGAAAGAATCAATACTTAATGTAGACTTCCTTCTATAGGTTATTGAGGTGATTTGATCAGCATCTGAATATTTATATGTCGTGGAATTCTCTATTTCTCGCTTATTCCTTCTTCTTATATAATAGTCAACACGTTTAACAGGTTTCCCCAATTTATTTAGGGTATAAACTTCTATTTCTTTTTCAGATCTTTTAATACTTACTTCCTTAATATTTAATGTCTTGAAATTGAGTATTTCTTTTACCGTAAAGGGTAATAATTCATCCCTATCCTGATATAGATTCATCTCCATTGACAATTCTGGCTGTTGACTGAATGTCGCTTTCACTGAAATGATTAATAAGAGTATCAGAATAGTCCTCATATATACTGTAATGTTATAATAAACGGAAGATACACCTCAACAACACTCACGCGCATGTTCCGGAGGACATGCATGTGTATCTAGTTCAGCGTTTTCAAACGCGAAACATCAATACCTTAACAAAGGTTTCTAATAATAAAAACGACAACTAACTATCTATCAATTCACTATCCAGTTGTGTGATTTTCTTCCTTGTTTTAAAACTAAAGTAAGCACCGTAAAACAACACAAAAATTAAAAGAAAAGTCATTAGTGTTTCTTCTATCCCAAACCCATCATCTATAACTAAATAAATAAGGAAAATAAACAAGAGAATCGTATTTACAATGGTAGAGATAATACTTAAAACCTTCAATACGAGTCCTCCAAAAAAGTAATGAAGTAATGGGAGTATCACAATTGAAATTAAAAGAAGGATAATCATATATTCAAATCTATCAATTAATTATCATTCACCAATACTACTTCACAAAAATGAAATCCTCATTAATCACATTCACAATCGTATCATAAGTATAAGCACCAAATACCCCTGCTCCATCTTTAATATTGGAATACATAACAACAGGCTCTTTAAATGGATTCCCTCCTGTCAAGTCTGATCCTGCTGCACTATTTTGATTACTTAAAGACTTAAAATAGCGTTCATAATGTGTCTCTGAACTCAATAAAACATGCTTTATTTCTTCAATACGAACCCTAATGGAATCCTTTTGCACGCTTGGAGAAATAGCTGAAACTGTATAAAATGAAAACTCAGTAGTTAAGTTGTTATCAGTAAAAAGTTGAGGGTAGTCATTATCAGAATAGGTTATTTCTCTCAGGTTTGATTTGTTATTAATATGCGTTTCTACTCCATTTTGATACGCGTAGATTGAATATTTAACAGTGCTAAAAACAGTTCCTACTGCATTGCTTTGATCCCAAGTTAAATCTATATTAAAGTAGGTGAAAATGTTACCATCAGCATTCTTCTTTAATTCTAATATTGGATCAAGATTATTGATAATATTAATCTCTTTTGGGATGACACATTCACTGGTTACACTATGTTCTTTCGTTATTACTGAAATTTGATAAGTTTGATTAGGCGTTATATTAAAAGCACTCCCTAAACCTTGATACTCATTAACAGTTGCATTATAAGTTAATGTTAAAGAGTCTGTCCCACTGGTTAAATAGACATCCGCATCAGCAACGAAATCAAACAAAATGTTGTTACTATTATAAATAGGAATTGTCTTTTGAACAGAAACTGATAGGATGCTGTCCTTTGGAGAAATCAATGAATGAACCACTAACTTTTCCTCATAAGAATTTGAGAAATCATCAACATCTTCAATACATGAAAATAATCCCAGGACCAATCCGAATAGTATTATTCCTTTAAAAAGTAATCTCATAACTAATATTTGGAATGATTGGAATTAATGAAACTTGCTGAGCACTCGTTTGGCCATTACTAGTTTGAGAAACAAAATAGAAATAGATGTTCTTGCGATTATAAACATTGTACACACCGATGTTTAATTTGGTGTCTATCTTTTTGTAGGATTTAGTGTAAGTCATCCCAATATCTAAACGGTGATAAGCAGGTGTTCGATAATTATTTATTCCAGAATAATACAACACAGGATCGCTAACTGTTCCATTTTGTAATGGCTGTCCAGAATAGGATACATAACTAGAATTTGCAACCGTAATTGGACTTCCTGTACGATAAGTCCAAATTAAAGAGAATTGCACTTTTTCATTCAAATTGTAAATTCCTACAAGATTTAAATTATGTCTGTGATCGTATCTGTTATAAAATTTACGACCAAGATTTATCTCGTCAAATTGAGATGTAGAAACGGAATACTCATACCCTATCCAACCATTAAACCTTCCCTTTTTCTTATGGATCATTAACTCAATCCCACTGGCTTCTGAAGCACCTTGTGTTACATTATTTTCCCAATCTAAATCAGCTGCGTCAATGTTATCAATTTCTTCATTTTGCATAAAAGTAGACCCTTCCTTAAAGGCTAAAGTGTTTTGCATTTCCTTATAATAACCATCAATGGTAATAGTAGTTTTTAACTTCTTAATCCAATAAGAATATCCAACCGAATATTGAATAGAACGTTGTCCTGGTAATGCTGAAGTAGAAGGCACCCACATATCAGTAGCAAATCCAACGCCTTTGGTTGCTAATAAATGATTGTACTGATTCATGATTGTATAGGAAGCTTCGAACTTACTTTTAGCATTTGGTTTCACAATTAAAACAGCTCTTGGTTCTAGGTTCACAATAGGCTTGTCGTTATTAAAAAATGAAGCTCTTGCTCCATAATTAAGGGATACTTTTTTATTGATTGAATACTTATCTTGAAAATATACCCCTCCTTCATCGGTTAAATCAAGTGCAATATTTTGTTCAGTATCTGCAACAAATTCATTCTTCAAAATAGTAGCAGAAGGAGAGAATGCATGCTTCGTAATTTGTAAACCCACTTTTAATTCATGCTTACTTGAAGCATAATAAATCAAGCTAGATTTTAAAGAAACATCTTCGATTTTAGAAGAATATAATAAGTCGTAAAAATCAGTTTCAGTAAAGGAACCTTGTCTAGGTTTCTTATCCCATATGTTATTATCTAAAACATATCTGCTGTAAATAATAGAAGTACTTAAAAAGGTTTTATTATTTAGAACGGAATGCCATCTAACAGAAGAGGTGATGTTTTTCCAGTTAATATTCACTTTAAACCATGGATCGTTATCTTCATCAGCATCGTCCATCTTAAACTCATCATTACTATAGCTTCCACTCAAGTACAATTTATTATTCTCGTTCAATTGAATGGATACTTTTGAATACCAATCATAGAAAGAAAAATCAGCATATTTCGTAGCCTCAACGAAAGGCTTCGCCAATAAATGACCATAGGTTTTTCTTCCTGATATGAAAAAGGAAGCCTTCTTTGTTATTGGTGATTCTAAGGTTATTTTAGACATTAGTAAACCAATCGTTCCTTTACCTCCAAACTTGTTTTTCTGACCATCTTTCATGTTCATATCAACAACAGAAGCTAGTCTTCCTCCGTACTCTGGACTAAATCCACCCTTAACAATTTTAAAGCGCTTTAGTACATCAGAATTAACAACTGAATAAACCCCAAATAAGTGAAAGGGATTGTAAATTGTAGCATCATCTAACAAATACAAATTTTGATCAGATGAGGAACCTCTAACAAATAATCCTGGTGTTCCTTCGCCCCCACTTTTAACGCCTGGTGTTAGTTGTACAATTTTAAGCGGATCAGTTTCTCCCAGTATTTGAATATCCTTTAATTGATCGATCGGGATGTTTAATACACCTATTTCTTTTTTATCAAATGCCTTTTTATCAGTGTTGATTTGTACTGCACTAATATGAATAAAGTCTTTTGTTAAAAGGAAACTAAGCTTACTATTTTCAGAGCCATTTACGATAGCAGAGGTGTCTTTATACCCTATGAATTCACACGACAACGTTACATTGCTAGAATCCAAACTAAGAGAGAAAAAGCCACTAACATTTGTAAATACGCCTTTCTCTTCTGTTATAGAATAAACAGTCGCTCCTATTATTGGCTCCTTTGTTTCTCTATCGAAAACAAATCCACTTACAGTATAGGCAGAAGCTTCAGTTAAAAAGCTAACTAAGATTACAAAAATTATAAACGCTCGACTCAACACCGAATCAAATGTAATACAAAGTAATCACAGCGCTGTGGTAGTCATCAAATAATAAAAAATGTAATATTGAGTCCTTAATTAGTTTGTGAAATCTGTAAGAACATTAATAATACGATTATATCTATCCATTTGATTTTCATGGAAGAGATTGCCAAGAATAGCCTCTTGCTTTACTTGATCACTTAAAACCTTTTCAAATTCTTGAATTAAAAATGATTTTAGCTCTGGTGCAATTCCTTCTAACTGAAATGCTAAGTTCTTTATATAATTCAATAGGTACACTATATCTTCAAAATCATGACTATACCTTGCATCATTTCCTCCTCTATCATTGAAGGCTGAAAACTTTGTTGCTAAGAAATAAGGCAGTGATAAAATCCTAATTTCAATTCCATCAATTGAGTAAGTTTTTGCTTTATCAAAACCCAAATCAAACCATTTATTCGCAGGTGCCCAACCAACAGGTTTAGTTGACATTACATCAACTTTTACATCTTCGAATCTAAAGCGGCAAACAACATCGTCTTCAGAAGACTGCTTAAATCCCTTATTATTTAATTTTTCTCTTAGATTTTCTAAAGCTTGTACCGAAGCTATTTGTAAAGTAATATCTACATCCTTTGTTGGTCTTACATCTTCAGCTGACAAATCATCAATGTACAAACTCACGATTGCTCCACCTACATAAACCACCTTCTCATTTAAATCACCAAGCGCTCTTGCCACTTTTTGAATGGCCAATTTATTTATTTGTGTATCCTTTAACACAGTCGTTCTTTTAAAAGCTGAATTGCCATTTTACGTTCTCTCATTTTCCCCACTCTTAAAACATCACAAAGAGCCATTAGTTGATAGAAATAGGCATCTTTCAAGCACGCTTCAGGTAATTTCGGATATAACGGACTTATTTCTTGTCCCCTTACTTCCCCTTCCGAATGGGCCCATACAAAATGTTCTGAAAAGCTAATTTCATCTGAAATTGGTTCTGCCGAATGTGCTGTATCAATCCCTCTCACTAGTGCCCCTGGTTTCTGTGGATAAACATATGGCAATCCAAAAGCTAAAAAATCAATCAAGCTCATCTTCATAACCGTCTTTTTATCCTCCGCTACCAATTTAGCTATCACCGAACGGTTCAAGCTTTCGCTAATCTCACTTCCGCTTAAAAACAACTCAATAGAAAGATCCTTCATCAGCCAAGTCTCCTTGTTCTTTTCCTTTGAAAGGATCTTTAATAAAACTGCAACATCATGTGGTCGCATTCCTGTATGCTTCTTCATAAGTTTAAATATACAAATTATTTTCAATTCGCGAATCGCGAATCACGAACAGGTAATACAAAGAAGATCCTAAACAATAATATCTAGCAAAAAATAAAATTAATTTCATCTACGCAGTAAGATTGCGTATTACCGTGTTTACTTTGAAGAAGTTAAAATAAAAACAATGTTTAAAAAGGAATTATTGGATGAGTATGTAAAGGAAGGATGGCTTAGAGTTCAGAAACACCCTGGTGAAGATTTGTTTATTTACAACTACACATCTAAAACGCAATATGAAAGAAATTGGAATGATGTAACAATCAGCTGCAGAGGTTTAATTTTAAACCAAGCTGGAGATGTTGTTGCGAAACCATTCAATAAATTCTTTAACTTGAGCGAGATTCCTAAAGAGGAGGTTCCAAACGAAGCGTTTGAGGTGTTTGAAAAAATGGATGGTTCATTAGGTATTTTATACTGGGTGAACGAAAAACCATTCATTGCATCAAGAGGTTCTTTTACAAGTGAACAAGCGGTTAAAGCTTCTGCTTTGTTACACACCAAATACAAGAATGCCATTCCTTTATTGGAAAAAGGTGTTACTTACATTTTTGAGATTATCTACCCTGAAAACAGGATTGTAGTTGATTACGGAGATGCCGAAACGTTGGTTTTGATTGGTGCTATAGAGATTGAAACTGGAACTGAATTGCCTTTGAAAGAGATGGGATTCCCTTTGGTTGAAAGGATTGAAGCTGATGATTTTAATAAATTACAAGCCTTGGACTTGAAGAATAAGGAAGGGTTTGTAATTAGATTTAAAAGTGGATACAGACTTAAAGTGAAGTTCGATGAATACCAACGAGTTCATAGAATCATTACACAGGTTTCTAATTTAACACTTTGGGAATGTTTGAGAGAAAACACTTCTTTGGAAGAAATTATAGACCGTGTTCCTGATGAGTTTTACGACTGGGTTAAAGCGGTAATAAAAGAATTAAAAACAGACTTTAAAAAAATTGAAAGAATAGCCAAAAGCGAATACAAAGTTTTGGCAACAAGAAAGGAAAGTGCAGTATATTTTGAAACTTGCACTTACCCTAAAATAATGTTTAACATGCTAAACGAAAAGAAGTATGATGATGTGATTTGGAGAATGATCCGACCAGATTTTCAGAAACCGTTCGATAGCAACGAAAATTAAGAAAAATGAAAAAAGTAATTATAACTAAAGGATTGCCAGCGAGTGGTAAATCAACTTACGCCAAAAACTTGGTGAAGGAAAATGTTGGAATGTGGAAGAGAGTTAACAAGGACGACATGCGAGATATGTTTGATGCGTCTGTTCATTCAAAAGGAAACGAAAAGTTTCTTTTAAGAATGAGAGATCACGTTATCCTCGAAGCATTGAGATCTGGAAAACATGTTATCATTGATGACACGAATTTTGAGCCTAGACATGAAGAAAGAATTCGAGAAATTGTAGCAGAATACAAGGCGGAATCTGGACATGAAGTTAATGTTGAAGTAAAGTTCTTCGATGTTAATCTTGAGGAGTGTATCAAACGAGATAAGAAGCGAGATAATCCTGTTGGAGAAAAAGTGATCAGAAGTATTTACAACAAGTTTTTACGAGCGAAAAGTTCGATTCATAAAGACCCAGTTTATACGGAACAAGATGAATCTTTGCCTAAAGCGATTATCTGTGATTTGGATGGAACGTTGTGTTTACTAAACGGAAGAAGTCCTTACTCAGGAATGGGTTGTATCGATGATATTCCAAACTCACCTGTAGTTAAGATCATCGAAAAGTTCCAGAAAGACGGTCATAAAATCATCTTCTTCTCCGGAAGAACAGATGATTCAAAAGAACAAACTGAAGCATGGTTAGATAAGCATGGAATCAATTATGAACTGTTGGTGATGAGAGCTGCAAAAGATCAAAGAAAGGATGCGATTTTGAAACGAGAAATGTTCGATCAAAATATCGCAGGAAAATTCCAAGTTGATTTTGTACTCGACGATAGAAACCAAGTGGTTGATATGTGGAGATTAGATCTAGGTTTAGCTTGTTTACAAGTGTATTATGGTGATTTTTAAATTAAAAAAATGACAAAAAAAATTTAGGGTGTTACTATCCAACTAATTAAATTTTCACCCATTTATCATCATGAAAGTTTCGCCCATTTGTCATC
>CAWVWF010000056.1:0-17460 GCA_963933885.1 uncultured Flavobacteriales bacterium
AGACAGAGCAGGACATGACATGAGGTATGCAATAGATGCTGAGAAACTTGAAAAAGTTTTAGGATGGAAACCTAAGTACACTGTTGAAGAAGGGATGGAAGAGACTGTTAATTGGTTTTTGGAAAACAAAGACTGGATTAACAATATCGTAAGTGGAGATTATTTAAATTATTACAAAGAACAATATGTCAAAAGATAGCTGGAAAATCACTAGAAAATATCACACTAAAGATATTTCCGATTCTACTTTTTTAATTACAGGAGGTGCAGGATTTATTGGCTCTAACTTAGCACAATACCTAATGGATAATGGTGCTAAAAAAGTAATTATTCTAGACGATTTATCGAATGGTTATTTAAAAAATATCGAAGCATATAAAGATGACTCAAGATTAGTTTTTGTTGAGGGTGACATTACAGATGTAGATACTTGTAAGGAGATTGTTGAGGGTGTAGATTACATTTCTCATCAAGCTGCACTAGGTTCAGTACCTCGCTCTTTAAAGACACCATTAATTACACATGAGGCAAATGCTACAGGATATCTAAATATACTAACAGCAGCAAAGGATGCAGGGGTTAAATCCTTTGTTTATGCTAGCAGTAGTTCTGTTTATGGAGACAATGTAGATTTACCAAAAACTGAAGACAATACTGGAAATCCTTTAAGTCCATATGCTGTAAGTAAAAAAACAAATGAATTGTACGCGAAAGTTTTTAAAGAAGCTTTTGGTTTTAATACAATTGGACTAAGATATTTTAATATTTTCGGACCAAATCAAAGTCCAAACGGTCCATATGCAGCTGTTATTCCATTGTATATGAATGCACTTCTTCAAAACACTTCTGGGAAGATTTTTGGAGATGGAGAACAATCTAGAGATTTTACTTTTGTTGAAAATGCAGTTCAAGCTAATGTAAAGGCGATGCTTTGTGAAAATGAGGATGCTTTTGGTGAGGTTTATAATATAGCTTGCGGATATAAAACATCAGTTTTGGAATTATACGATGTTCTTAAAAATGCTGCGAAATCAGACAAAGCACCAGAAATGTGTCCACCTAGAACAGGAGATATTAGAGATTCATTAGCGGATATATCTAAAGCTAAAAACAATTTCGGTTACGACCCTCAAGTTGATATCAAAGAAGGAATGGAAATTACTCTAGAGTGGTTTAAGAAAGAATTCTACCCTCAATTAAATTAAAAAATGGGCTTCTTCTCTAATCTATTTAAAAAACAAGAAGAAGTAATCGAGCTTGATCCAGTTGATATGAGCTTAATAAAAGCAGATATACATGCTCATTTGCTACCTGCTATTGATGATGGATCCAAGTCTTTAGAAGACTCACTTGAACTCATTTCAGGTTTAAAAGATCTTGGATATACTCAGGTATTAGCTACTCCTCATGTAATGTATGATTTTTACAAAAACTCTACAGATACAATTCTATCGAAACTAGATGATGTTAGAGACATACTTTCTAAAAACAATGTCTCTATAGATATTGATGCCGCTGCAGAGTATTATTTTGATGAGGAACTACAAAATCGATTAAAAAAAAAGGACCTTTTGACTTTTGGTAAAGAAAACTACCTACTTTTTGAATTTTCTTATTTCAATGAGCATAATGGAGTGCATGGTGTACTTTCTGAAATGTTTGAAAAAGGATATACTCCTGTTTTAGCTCATCCAGAACGTTACCCATATTTTGTTGAAGCACCTGAAAAATATAATGAATTAAAGGAAATGGGTGTTAAATTCCAGTTAAACTTACTTTCACTGGTTGGTCACTATGGAGATAGCGCTATTCATGGCTCTAATTATTTAATTGACAATAACTTTGTTGACTTTATTGGATCAGATATTCATAGAGTTAGTCATTTACCTTCTTTGAAGGAATCAATGAAGACAGAATCTCTTCATAAACTAATCAATTCTGGCACCTTACTAAATCGTAGTATATTAGGACAGTAATCAGCTGTTCGAAATAAAATTTCTATATCTTATAAGTGTTAAGAAAAGTTAAGTTTATCAAACTATTTTTCGTATTTTGTAGCTCTTAAGAAAACCCTAACCTTCTTATTATGAAACTTTCTTTTCACTTATTTCTTATTGCAGTAGTTTTTTGCTTTTCAAATGTAATTGCTACTACTCATGTAGTAACTTCTACAATAGGGAATAGCCCCTGGAGTCCAGGCGTGGGTTCTTTAGCAGCTGCTATAACAGCCGCACATTCAAGTGGAGCTGGAGATACAATAATTTTTGACTACACTACTTTAGGAAGTCCACTTACTTATCAAATACCAGCTACTTTTAGTAATTTTGATATTGGAGGTTTTACAATTGACGGATTGAAAGGATTACCTACAGGAATTGCACTTACAAAAATTCAAGTAACTACTTCTCCTGGTGTTGGAGGCTATACTTTTAGGGTTAATAGGCCAAATACAACTTTTATTGGACTAGATTTTCTTGGTCACGGAGGTGGAGCATTAAATTTATTAAGTACAGGGAATGCTGTAGACTCATGTTATATTCATGATTTTAATATACATGGAATCGATATACAAACTAGTGCTTCAAATAATACCATTAAGAACTCTCATATTTACAATAATAATCTTACTCAACCACAAGCTTTTCCTGAGCATGCGGGGATATATAGCCTAGGAGCAAATACGACCATAGACAGTTGTTATATATATGGTAATAAATCTAATGGTGTATTAATAAACATGGCAGGCGCTGCTGGTGCAAAAATAACAAATTGTTTTATTGGAAGAGATGATCAGGGTAACGATATTGGGAATGGTTGGAATGGTATATTTGTTTGGATAGCAGCTAACGCTTTAGTAGAAAACAATATCATTGTTGACAATGGAAAAACGGCTAATGGACCAGATTTAATTTCAGGAATTCGATTTCAACAAACAACAAGTGGAACAATAAATAATAATTATGTTGGAACTGATTTTTTAAAATCGAATAGCGGAAATGCATTTGATGGGATTACTTTACACACTAGTGTTTCCAATGTAAACGTTACCAATAATATTGTTTGTAATAATGGATTTTTAAGTAGTTATGGTAATGGAGGTGGAATTGCACTAAGAACTGCCGCACAAAATGTAACAATAGCTTCTAATTTCGTTGGTGTGCATCCTGATTTAACAGATGGTGGTAATAATGACTACGGTGTAAGTGTTGAAGCAAGTACCAACAATACAATTGGAGGCATAAATCCTAGTGATGGAAATGTAATTGGTTATAGTAAAAACTTACCTGTTATAGGAACTACTAGAGGATGTGGACTTTGGATTACAGAAGATTGGACAGCAGCTGCAAGTAATAACAATGAGGTTTATAATAATAACATTATAAACAACGCAGGTGCAGGAATTCAAATTGAAAACAATGCGAATAATAATATTATAGGAGGACTTAATCAAGGAAATAATATTGGAGGAAATCTATATGGTATTCTAGTTCGCACTTCAACTTCAGTTCAAAACACGCTCAGATACAACTCTTTCTCATGTAATACAGCTGGAGGAATTTCTCTTCAAACTGGAGGAAATAATGACTATGGAAATGCTGTAATCTTAAAAGATATCATTGTAAATACGGCTGAAAAAAGAACAGATTTCGTGTCTGGTTTTGCTCCATCAGCTGGAGCAACAGTTGATATTTATGTAGCCGATAATATTTGTCCTTTAGCATGTGATAATAACATTAATCAAGGGGCAACAATGGTAGCATCAGTAACGGCATCAAATACACCAAATTCTCAAGGATTGTATTTTTGGGAATATGACTTTGTTGCTGGAGGAAACTTAGTAAATAAAAACAATGTGATTGTTTTAGCAACTCAAAATGGTATAGCAGGACAAGTAAACACTTCCGAATTTTCAATATGTGCTAACCTTTGTAATGTTCCAACAAACTCAGCAATCAATTCAGCTGATTTAGACCTATGTGCTGGAGAAAACACGATACTTACAGCGAACTCTCAAGGTAAAAATGCAACAGAAGGTTATTCTTATAACTGGTATTTAGGATCTATTAGTTTGGCAAATAAAGTAAGTTATGGTATAAACGACAGTACATACACAGCTTCACAAGCTGGAATATATACAGTTGTTATTTCAAGTCAATTAGATTCTGCGTCTTGTTCTGACACAACTACGACTACTATAGTTGTTGTTAACTCTTTACCAACCATAAATATAACTTCACCTTCAAATACGATGTGTGATGGAGACTCTATTTTAGTGAATGCAGGAACAAGTGGAGCCAATCTTTCAATAGTTTGGAGACCAAACGGAGAAACTACGAATTCTATTTATGTTAAAACAGATGACACATTTGAAGTTGTTGTTACCAATACTTTAACTTCTTGTAAAGATTCTACTAGTACTGTTATTAGTACTTCAGCATTACCAGTTGCATCTATAAGCGCACCTTTCTTCTGTCAAGGAGATTCAACAACCGTTGATGCAGGAATAAGTGGAATGACTTACGCTTGGACACCAAGTGGAAATACAACACAATCGTTCACTGTTAGTAGTGAAGCAACACACACAGTAACTATTACTGATCCATCTACAAACTGTTCTGTAACTGAATCGATTTTAGCAGATCAAAGTCCAGACCCTAAGCCGTTAGTGACTTTACCTATTGATTCAGCGATGTGTTTATTACAAGGACATACAATTACAATGACTGCTAATGTACTTTCTTTAACAACTGGTACATTAACATGGAGTAACGGAACGATTGACGACTCCCTCTCAATAGCTACTGATACTATTGAATACATAGCAACTTACTCTGATCAATACCAATGTACAGGTGCTGATACAATGAAAATAAGAAACCTTTGTACACCTCCAGATCCAATTTTACCAAACGTTGTAACTGAAGAATCACCTTGGGTTCCTTTTGGTGACATTACACCTGATCAAGTTATTAAAAGTAATTTCATTGTATACAATAGATGGGGATTAGCAATGTTCTCAACTGAAGACATTCTTCCAACTTGGAATGGATATAACAAAAGAGACTTGAAATGCTCAGCTGGAGTTTGCTTCTGGGTGTGGGAATATACTGATGTTACAAATACAACATTCAAGTATAACGGCTTTATGCAATTACTAGATTAATTCAGGTATACATTAAATGCAGAATTGTGAATTCAAATACTAAATAACAATCATTTTTAAGTTACCACTAGGTGTATTTTTTTAAAAAATACACTCATGAAAAAATTATTTATTATTTCGTTAACAGTTCTATCAATTTTTTCTTGTAAAAAGGACAAAGATAGCGAATCAGAAGATTTAAACTCATTTATATCTATATACAATAGTGGGGAAATTGAATCTCTAACAAGTGATTTGATAATTCTAGTAATACAATAACCTCAGAATGGTTTATTAAATCAGCTGGTACTTTCGCACAACTGAATTTAAAAGAAATTTCAATTTTAAATAATCACAATTAAATTGAAGATGGAGACATTAATATAGCCAAACATTACAATGATATAACAGGAAACTTGGATTCAATAATAAAGACTAATGGTTCAATAGTAAATTACTATTATTCATATGACAATTCGATTAATGTATATGCAAAATTACATTAGGGTTCTGGGATTCAAGATCATTTGGTAAAAACAATTTTGTAACAGAAATCAACTCAAATAATTCAGGAGATCCAACTACTTACAAGAATGACAATTAAAATAGACGAACCACACAGAGTTCATCAGATATAAACAATAAAAAAAGGCCACAAGAAAATTAACTCTTGTGGCCTTTTATATTTTGATCAAAAAAATGAAATTATTTTTGCCTCATGAAGATATTAATCGGAACACCAGTAAAGTCAAACGACTCTCTAATTTTGTTCTCTAAGAACCTTTTATAAGATTCTTTAACATGTCCTGGGTGATTACAAAAGAATGCAAAACTCGGCGTATGAGTAGGTAACTGAGTAATGTATTTAATCTTTATAAACAACCCTCTATGTGATGGTGGAGGAAATCTATCTATAAGTGGTAAAAGAGTATCATTCAATTTTGAAGTAATAATTTTTTGCGTTCTGCTCTCGTAAACACCAATTCCAACTTCTAAAGCTTTTAAAATTCTTTGTTTTGAAATTGCAGAAGTAAATACAATAGGAACATCAACAAAAGGAGCGATTTTCTCTTTAATCTTCTCCGTGAATTTGTTAATTGTATTACTATCTTTTTCGATTAAATCCCACTTATTCACTACAATTACAATCCCTTTACTTCCTTTTTGCATTAAAGTAAAAAGGTTTAGGTCTTGTGTTTCAACACCCAATGTAGCATCAATCATAAGCAAACAAACGTCACTATTTTCAATTGCTCTAAGCGTTCTCATTACAGAATAGAACTCTACATTTTCATGTACCTTCTTTTTTCTACGAACTCCTGCAGTATCAATTAAGAAGAAGTCATGATCGAATGCCTTAAATCTCGTAAATAAAGAATCTCTAGTAGTTCCTGAAATGTCAGTAACAATATTTCTATCCTTATTCAAGAAAGCATTAATCATAGATGATTTACCAACGTTAGGACGTCCTATTACAGAAATCTTAGGCAAACCTTCCGTATCTTCTAATTCAATGTCATCAAATACACCTACAACCGCATCAAGTAATTCACCTGATCCAGTTCCTGAATTTGAAGAAAGTGGAAATACTTCTCCCATTCCTAAGTTATAGAATTCAGCAGTTTCAATATTCTGACTAGACGTATCAACTTTATTAGCTGTTAAAAACACCTTCTTTTTAGTTCTTCTTAAAACGTTTGCAACGTCTTCATCGAGATCTGTAATTCCAGTTGTTACATCAACCATAAAAATGATTACTGAACATTCGTCTAAAGCCAATAAAACTTGTTTACGAATCTCTTCATTGAAGATATCAGAATTATTACCAACATATCCACCAGTATCAATTACAACAAACTCTTGTCCGTTCCACTCTGCTCTTCCATAATGACGATCTCTCGTAACACCACTTTCTTCGTTAACAATCGCTTTTCTCGATTCTGTTAATCTGTTAAATAGTGTAGATTTCCCTACATTTGGTCTTCCTACTATTGCAACTATATTAGCCATAATTTAATGGGTATTGTTAAGATAAATATCCGAAACGTTTAAGTTTCGATTCATCAGTTCTCCAATCTTTATTAACCTTCACATACAAATCTAAATAGACTTGCTTTTGGAAGAATTCTTCTAAATCTTTTCGAGCCTCAGTTCCCACTTTCTTAAGTGATTCACCCTGATGACCGATGACAATTCCTTTTTGTGAATTTCGAGCAACATAAATGATTGCTCTAATTCTTATAATTTTTGGTTCTTCTTTAAATTCTTCTATTTCAATTTCAACTGAATAAGGAATTTCTTTGCTGTATGTTTGAAGAACTTTTTCTCTAATCATTTCACTAGCAAAAAACTTTTCTGGTTTATCAGTTAAAGCTTTTTTATCGTAATAAGGAGGACCTTCTGGTAAGTTCTTAATGATCCAATCCATAACAAAAGGAACATTTACGTTATGTAATGCAGAAATTGGTAGGATACTAGCCCCAGGTAATTTAACAGCCCACTCTTCGATTTTCTCTTCCATTCTCTTTTGATCAACCAAATCCATTTTGTTAATTAAAACTAGAATAGGTGTTTCAGTTTTCAAAAGCTTCTCAAATACTGCAGGTGAATTTAATTCTGTTTCAAAAAAATCAGTCATTAATAAGAAAAGATCTGCATCAGCCAAAGCTGTGTTAACAAACCCCATCATTCCTTCATGTAATTTGTAAGATGGAACAAGTACCCCAGGTGTATCTGAGAAACACACTTGATAGTCTTCTTCGTTCACAATCCCCATAATTCGGTGACGTGTTGTTTGAGCTTTAGATGTAATAATTGATAGTCTTTCTCCTACCAATTTATTCATCAAAGTACTTTTACCAACATTAGGACTACCTATGATATTTACAAATCCACTTTTATGAGCCATAATTCAACTGATTAGTTCAATAATATCGCATCTGAAATATGAGGATTATTGAATTTGCAAAGAAACGAAACAAATCCAAGCAGGACAAATTAAATGACGTACCATATTCATTCAGTGAACGAATAAAATGTGATGATAGGTTTTTGTCTAATTTTCAGTCAGAAAGTAATGAGGTTTTAATACGCATAAAAGAGGTATCCAATGACTATCGCTGCTATAATCCCAGCAAAATCTGCTATTAAACCTGCTCCTAATGCATATCTAGTATCCTTAATTCCTACTGCTCCAAAATAAACAGCTAAAACGTAAAATGTAGTTTCTGTAGACCCTTGGAAAACACCACTTAAAAACGATGGGAATGTTTCAGCTAAACCACCTGGCACTTCTTTCAATCCAGAAGTATTCATCGTTTCTAGCATTGCTGCTCTTGCACCTCCTCCACTTAAGGGTTTCATTATAGCTGTTGGCAAAGCTTCAACAAATTCTGTTCTTTCAGTGAAAACTGAAACACACAATCTAATCCCGTCAAGCAATAAATCCATTGCTCCACAAACTCTAAAAACTCCTATAGCTACTAAAATCCCTACTAAATATGGAATAATTTGAATAGCTGTTGTGAATCCTTCTTTAGCTCCATCGATAAAAGAATCATAAACATTAATTTTCTTACGAACTCCAAGCCCTATAAAACCTATTATCAATGTGAATAAAATTACACCTGCAAATAATGATGATTGTGGTTTAACTTCTTCTGGTGGTAAAGAAGAAAAATAAAAGATAATCGTAGTTACTATAATTGACAACCCTCCTAAATATGCTAAAACTACAGGTTTTAAAAGGTTAATTTTTTGAATAATGGATACTGTTATAATTCCAACTAGACTTGAAAAAAATGTAGTTACTAGAATTGGTACAAACACGTCAGTGCTACCACTTAATAACTCTAAACCTTTCCCTTCTGCTAGCTTATTAAGTGTTTTATATCTTAAAGCTAAGATTGAAATCGGAATAAGCGTTAATCCAGATGTGTTTAATACTAAAAACATTATCTGAGAATTACTAGCTCTTTCTTTGTCAGGATTTAGCTCTTGTAACTCCTTCATTGCTTTAATTCCCATGGGGGTTGCTGCATTATCAAGCCCAAGCATATTAGCACTAAAATTCATAATCATGTTTCCAAAAACAGGATGCCCTTTAGGAATTTCAGGGAAAATCTTATTAAAGAATGGAGAAACTAATCTAGCGATAAGGTTAATCGCTCCACCTTTTTCGCCTATCCTCATAATTCCCATCCAAAGTGTAAACACCCCTACAAACCCAATACAGATTTCTGCAGCAGTACCAGCATCGTCAAATGTACGCTGTACTAGAAGTGAAAAAATATCAACTCCATGAACGAAATATTGGAAGATTGCCATTACAAATGCAATCCCAAAAAAGCCTATGAAAACATAATTTAAAGCCATGTTATCAAACATACGGAATGAAACAACCTTTTATACTTATGATGCGTCTGTTTTAATAACATATCAAATTGGATAACTGATTCTTTATTTTTTAGGTTTAAATTTCATTTATGAAAAACATTCTTCTTATTCTTTCTTCGTTTTTGATTGTAAAAGCATATAGCCAAAGTACTTATTACTATAACGATACAACATTAGAATATACAAAATGGAGGCATAATAGTGAAAATCATCAACCTAAAACTGAGGACAGTATCAATTTTAAAGCTGGATTAACTTATTATTTAATGGGCGCTTATACAGAAGCTAAATTAGTTCTAGATAAAATTCAAGAAAACGATTCAATGGTTATTAGCTTAAAACGAAATATTGCAGTCGCTAATCAAGATTTCACATTAGCCAATTACCATCATAGAAAACTAAGTAAAGGATTCAGAAAAAATAATAAACTTAGAAGGTATTTTATATCGCAGCTTTACTTCCAACCAATAATAACAACTTCCAACTTTTTTGATATCGCAAGGCCCTATTTCAATTTAAAAACAGGAATTAGTACAGACCCAATATCTCGTTGGAATATTACTCATAATTTTGCATTGTTAAATCAAACACTTTCAAATTATAATTACAGCCAATCTAATTATTCTTTAAATTCTATATTTCAGATCAATAAGAAGGTGAGTTTTGTATTTAATTACACTGGAGATATACTTGAAGGTAATCGAAATTCTTCCGTTTTTTCTGTATTGGAAGATACGGTTTCTAACATTCAACCTATCATTGATTCAACGTTTAGAAACTCAGTACAAACAGGAAGTATGAGACGAGGGATTAATCGAATTATAACAGGATTTAATTGGGATTATAATCGTTTTAATTTGGGATTCAGACTAGGGGTTAACAATCAAAATTTTAAGGATAGTCTTATCATTACCAATATTGATACAATAGTTAGAAAAACATTATCAGATCCAAATAATCCGATTACAAATTCAGTTACCATAAATGAAAAAACAGGACAAACATCTATTAACTCTTTACAATCTAATCATCAATTCTCACTAATGGCCAACTACACACCTAAATTATTTAACAATGGAATTAAGCTAAAAAGTTGGATTGATGTTCCGTTTAATAGTAGTGAAATCGGGATTTCGCCTTACTTAAAAGTACAATTTAGGTTAACACCTAATACTTGGCTGGGTGGTTGGATTAGGCATTACAGTAATTTATCTCCTATAGAAATGGACGGAAACATTTTTAATCCTGGTTTGGATCAAACAAAATTAAAGTATGGAGGAGAGATTAACTATCATAAATCAAAACGATGGTGGGTAATCTTCAACTTGGAACTCCAGAAAAGAAAAGAATACTATACAAACGAGTCGTATAGTATTCTTTCATTAGATTTTAAATTTCAATATCGAATTTACAAGTAAGCTTACTTGATAAACTCTTTCGACAAACCAACTTCTTCTAAATAAGAATGTAGGTTAGGCATTGGTTTAGCAATTGCTACTCTACCTGAACGTACAAATTCCAAAATTCCGAAAGGTTTTAATTTTTCAAAAAGATCTTGAGTCTCTTCCTTATGCCCAGTTTTCTCGATAACACAAAACTCCTGGTCAACATAAAGAATTCTTGCAGCATTCTTTCTTACAACTTTCTCAACATTACTACCTAAAAGCGTAGAAGACTTTATCTTATATAAAGCAATTTCCTGATAAACAACTTCCTCTTCAACAAAGTAAAATGCTGTGATTACATCAATAATTTTCTTTAATTGATTTACAACTTTTATTACTTGACTTTCTGAAACATGAATAACAATCGTAAACCTGAAAATTCCTTCAACTTCACTTTCTGAAGTTGTAAGACTGTCAATATTAATTTTACGTCTTGTGAAAATTTGTGCAATTCTCCCTACTAAACCTGTATGATCTTCAGAGTAAAGAGAAATTGTATATCTCGTTTCGTTATTAGCGCTCATCTTAATTTCTTTAACTAAATTATTTTAATCTACAATCGGAAACACTTGCTCCTGTTGGTACCATTGGGAATACATTTCCTTCTTTCTCAACATGAACTTCTAATAAAAATGATTCTTTAGAATCTAACATTTCTTTCAATGATGAGTCTAAATCTTCTCTTTTATCAATTGATTTCCCATTAATACCATAAGCGTCGGCTAACTTAACAAAGTCCGGACTCTTAATATCTGTAGAAGCATATCTTTTATCAAAAAACAATTCTTGCCATTGACGAACCATTCCCAAGAAACTATTATTCAAGATTAAAATTTTAACTGGAATATTTTCTTGCATGATTACACCTAGCTCTTGTAGAGTCATTTGAAAACCACCATCTCCAATAATTGCAACTATATCTTTTTCTGGTGCAGCTAAAGCTGCGCCTATAGCTGCCGGTAATGCAAATCCCATAGTACCTAAACCACCTGAAGTGATATTGGTATTTGTATCCATGAATTCATAATAACGAGCCGTTATCATTTGGTGCTGACCAACATCTGTAATTACTACAGCTTTCCCTTCAGTCATGTCACTCAATTTACGAACAACTTCAGCCATTCTCATATCGTCACCTGGAGGATTAACATCATCCTTGATAACAACTTCATGTTCTTTATTCTTCAATATATTCCATGATGCGAACCAATCTTTACGACCATCACAATCAATTATCATTGGAAGTAACGCGGATAAAGACTCACCACAATCTCCATGAACAGGATAATGAGCAAATATATTTTTACTGATTTCAGCATTATCTAATTCGAAATGAACAACTTTTGCTTGCTTAGCATAAGTATCTAACGTCCCCGTTACACGGTCATCGAAACGCATTCCTATTGCGATTAATACATCACAAGAATTGGTTTGTAAATTAGGTGCATAATTACCATGCATCCCTACCATTCCGTAGAATAATTCATGCTTTTCTGGAAAAGAGGAAGCACCTAGCCAAGTTGTTGCAACAGGAATTTGAGCTTTTTCAGCTAATTCTAAAACTTGCTTTTGTGCATCACCTAAAAGAACTCCATGACCCAATATTAACATTGGACGTTTTGCTCCATTTATAGTTTGAGCTGCATCTTTGATTTGCTCAAGATTTAAATCAATTTTTGGATTATATGATCTCACAAACGTACAAGGCTTGTGCTCATAATCAAATTCTTCCTGTTGAGCATCTTTAGTTATATCGATAACAACAGGACCTGGACGACCTGAGTTTGCTATATAAAATGCCTTTGCTATAGCGCCTGGAATTTCAGATGCTTTTGTAATTTGATAACTCCATTTTACTACTGGAGCAGAAATACCAATAATATCAGTTTCCTGAAAAGCATCTGTCCCTAATAGGTGTGAAGCAACTTGTCCAGTAATACAAACTAAAGGAGTACTGTCAATCTGAGCATCTGCTATTCCGGTAATTAGGTTGGTAGCTCCTGGCCCAGACGTAGCTAATGCAACTCCAGCTTTATTTGTAATTCTTGCTTCACCTTGAGCAGCATGAGTAGCTCCTTGTTCGTGACGAACAAGGATATGTTTTATTTGATCTTCGTATTTATATAACTCATCGTAAACAGGCATTATAGCACCACCTGGGTACCCAAATATCTTTTCTACCCCTTCTGCTAACAAACTAAGAACAACTGCTTCTGCACCTTTAATTCTTTTTGTATTTTCTTTCTTTTCCATTTTTACGGGTGGAGTTAGTATTACTTTATTCAATTACAGTTCTAAATAAAAAGCCTTTCAAACGTTAGTGAGAAAGGCTTTCTTTATTTTGATAATATAAAAATCAATCTCTGGCTTATAGTGTTTCGACTAGAAGGACAATTTTGCTTGATATTTTATAATTCGTTCTCATTTTACCTTGTATTTATCAAATCTATTGAAGAAATCCTTACAAGTAAATTTAATTTTCGGATATTTTACACAAGTGTTTTACGTTCAAACGAAAAACAACTCAGTTAAATGAATGAAAATCAATTAATTAAAGTGTTTTTTGATATTCCGTTAAACTTAAAACCCATCAGTCACACACCCTAGAGATGCACTACTTACTTGTCTAGAATACTTAGCTAAAATACCTCTAGTTGGTAATACTTTTGGTTTCCATGTTTTTCTTCTTTCTTCTAAAACTTCATCAGAAACATCAACTGCAAGAATATTATCAACTGCATCAATAGTAATAATATCACCATTTTCAACTAATCCAATAACTCCCCCTTCTTGTGCTTCTGGAGCAACATGCCCTACAACAAACCCGTGAGATCCTCCAGAGAATCTACCATCTGTAATCAAAGCTACATCTTGTCCTAAACCTTTCCCCATTACTGCAGAAGTTGGTTTTAACATTTCCGGCATTCCAGGTCCTCCTTTTGGTCCTTCAAATCGGATAACGATAACATTCCCCTTTTCAACTGATCCATCCAAGATTCCATCAATAGCTTCAAACTCATCGTTGAAAACGATTGCTGGTCCTTTAAATTTCAAACCTTCCTTACCTGTAATTTTAGCAACTGATCCTTCTGTTGCTAAATTTCCATATAAAATCTGAATATGACCTTCGGCCTTAATTGGATTATCAATTGTACGAAGTAAATCTTGCCCTTCAGATAAACCAGAAACTTTTGCCATATTCTCAGCTAAAGTTTCACCAGTAACTGTTAAACAATCTCCATGTAACAATCCGTTTTCTAATAAATATTTCATTACTGCTGGAACACCTCCTACAGCATGTAAATCTTCCATTAAGTATTTTCCAGATGGTTTTAAATCAGCTAAAAAAGGCGTTTCATCACTCATCTTTTGGAAATCATCCAATCCTAATTCAACGTCAACAGCATGTGCCATTGCTATTAAGTGCATTACTGCATTTGTAGATCCTCCTAAAACGATTATTACTCTTAAAGCGTTTTCAAATGCCTTACGAGTCATAATTTGTTTTGGAAGAATATTCTTTTCCATTAAGTTTCTAATAGCTGGTCCAACTGCTGCAAGCTCATCAGTCTTATCAGTACTATTTGCAGGATTTGAAGCAGAGTAAGGTAAACTCATTCCTAATGCTTCAATTGCAGAAGACATTGTGTTTGCAGTATACATTCCTCCACAAGCTCCTGAACCTGGGCAAGAATTCTTTATTATTCCTTTATAATCTTCATCACTCAATTCCCCTTTAGACTTCGCTCCTAAGGCTTCAAAAGCAGATACGATATCTAATTTTTTTCCACAATATTTACCAGAACTAATAGTTCCTCCATAAACCAAAATTGATGGTCTGTTTAATCTACCAATTGCGATCATCGCTCCAGGCATATTTTTATCACACCCTACAACTGGAACCAATGCATCATAAAATTGCGCATTCATAACAGTTTCTATTGAATCTGCAATAATATCTCTAGATACTAAAGAGTACTTCATTCCAGTAGTTCCATTTGAAATACCGTCTGAAACACCAATTGTATGAAATATCAAACCAACTAAATCACTTCCAACTACACTTGTCTTAATATCGTGTGCAAACCCATTAAGGTGCATATTACATGTATTCCCTTCATACCCTGTACTAACGATACCAACCTGAGCACGATTCATATCATCATCAGTTAAACCAACTCCATAAAGCATTGCTTGAGATGCTGGTTGTGTAGGATCTTGAGTAATTGTTTTACTATACTTATTAATTTCTGACATTGTAAGTGATTTAATTGAGTTGTAAAAATACGGAATAACTTTTATGAATCATTGGGATTAAGAGTCGTTTTTGAAAAAAAATAAAAGACATAAAAAAAGGAGGTAACCAATAAATGGATACCTCCTCAATATTTTATATTATTTGTATTTATTTAGGTACTGCCAGAGAATCAGTAACTGTCCCCGAAGTATCTACTGGCTGAACAACCTCTTTAGGAGCTTTATCGTCAGAAGGTATTAATCCAAAGAATGTTGGATCAAGGAACAATGTTCCCGCAATACCACAAATAACGGCTACTAAAGTTAAAAGTGACGTAACAAACTTTCTAAGTTTCTTTGTTTCGTCTTCCTTAATTTTATGAATAGCTATTCTTTTAATATCATTTTGTACACGAATAAAAGCACTTTTGTTTTTTACAACATAATCATAAGCACCATATTTTACTGAGTTAACAGCAACATCAATATTTTCCTGTCCAGAAAGCATGATTATTTCAGCGTGTAATTTTTCTTCTTTAACTTTCTTTAGAATTTCTAAACCACTAATAGCATCAGAATTCTCGCTATTTAAGAAGTAATCCAAAACCATAACATCAGGCTTTTTTTTACTAGCTTTCGCTGCTTCAATTGCAGCCTCTCCAGAAGTAAATTGTTTTATATCAAAAGACCTATTTTGAGATAAGGTATGAACCGCTGTTTTAAGATACATATCATCATCATCTACCAAGAAAATTAAAGTTCGTTTTGAAGCCATAATAAAAGTTTAATCGTTTTTTAATTTATCTAATTCCAGTAATAGTTCTTTTTCTGCTTTAAAATACTCTTCATGCATTTCATTGATCATATTAGGAATCTCATCAAGATTCTCACCTTCTAATCCGAAATTTTGTAAAGTTTTACTCAAAGTTACCATATTATCCATTCCCATGAACGAATAACTTGTTTTTAATTTATGAGCTAGTCCACCAATAGTTTTCCAATCTTCAGTCGCAATACTTTCCTTCATCGTTTTAATAGACTCAGGTGTTGTTTTAGTAAACGACTCAAGCATTTCAATCATAAAATCGTTACTCCCCATAGCTAAATCATTAAGATAAGTCATGTCAATATGTTTATAATCGCTCATTATTTTAATATCAAATTTGAAATTTTTATTTTTAAATTATCAGGATGAAATGGTTTTAATATAAAATCATTCATTCCTGCATCCATATATTTTTGATCATCACCTTGCGTAAATACAAAAGCTGTCATGGCTAAAATTGGAATAGATTGCTTAATCCCTTCAAATTCTGTCCGGATAACTTTCGTCGCTTCTAGACCATCCATTTCTGGCATCATTATATCCATCAAAACTACATCAAAATCTTCCGATTTCAACTTTTCTAACGCAATTAATCCATTTTCAGCAATAACGGGTAAACAACCAAAGTTCATTAATACACGTTTTGCTAAAATTTGATTCATTTCATTATCCTCAACTAACAAAACTTTAGTTCCAGTTAAATCAATTTTATCAGCATCTAATCTTTCTTCATCAGGCTTTTTAGTCTTTTCCTTAATGGATTGAAGTGGAAGTTCTACAATAAATGATGCCCCTTTATCAATTTCACTTTCTACTCTAATATTTCCGCCCATAAGGACAACCAGTTTTTTAACAATCGTTAAACCTAAACCAGTTCCACCGTACTTACGAGTTGTATCTCCTTTTGCTTGGATAAAGCTTTCAAAAACAGACTCTTGTTTTTCTGGTGAAATTCCAATACCAGTATCTTTACAAATAATTGAAATAAGTTCACATTCATCTTGATTACCAATATTCTTTATGCTAATTGTAACTCCACCTTCATGTGTGAATTTTAAAGAATTACTAATTAGGTTTAATAAAATTTGGCTTATCCTAACCGAGTCACCTAAAACAATTTCAGGTACGCCTTCTTCAATTTCAAGTTTTAAAAAGAGATTATTATCCTTTGCAATATTTTTTTCTAAATTGATCACATCATTTAGCATCTTATGAAAACCAAATTCAGTATTATTAATGTTCATTTTCCCAGCTTCAATCTTAGAAAAATCAAGAATATCATTAATAATTACAATTAAGTTTTCACCAGAAATCTTAATTGAATTCAAGTAATTAATTTGCTCAACTGATAATTCAGAATTTAAAAGTAAACGAGTAAATCCAATAATTGCATTCATTGGCGTTCTAATTTCATG
>CAWVWF010000057.1:0-17460 GCA_963933885.1 uncultured Flavobacteriales bacterium
TACTAAGTTTTTTCTCTTTAGATTGCAAAACCTTTTCGCGTAATTTTGTCCGCTCTCCATAAAAATTAACGTGATCCATAAAGACTCCTGAAAATTAATTAGAAAAAAAGACATAAAAAAAAGGCTCTTGTTTAAAACAAGAGCCTTTTAAATATAGATTAATTATTCTAAACGAATTTTAAATCTTTTCCTAAGTACTGAGCAGAAGATCCTAATTGTTCTTCAATTCTAAGTAATTGGTTATATTTTGCAATACGATCAGTTCTTGAAGCAGAACCAGTTTTGATTTGACCTGTGTTTAATGCAACAGATAAATCAGCAATAGTAACATCTTCAGTTTCACCTGATCTATGAGACATAACAGAAGTATAAGACGCTCTGTGCGCCATTTCAACTGCATTGATAGTTTCAGTTAAAGAACCTATTTGATTAACTTTTACTAAAATTGAGTTTGCAATATTTTGATCGATACCTTGCTTTAAACGCTCAACGTTGGTAACAAATAAATCATCTCCTACTAATTGAATTTTATCACCTAAAACGTTAGTTAATTCTTTCCAACCTTTCCAGTCATCCTCATCTAAACCATCTTCGATAGAAATAATTGGGTATTTAGCACATAAATCTGCCCATACACTAACCATGTCAGAAGAAGTTAATTTTTCTCCAGTTGATTTATGTAAATGATACATACCTTCATCTTTTAAATAGAATTCAGCTGCTGCAGCATCCATAGTAATGTAAACTTCTTCACCTGGCTTGTAACCAGCTTTTTCGATAGCTTCCATGATAACCTCTAAAGCCTCTTCGTTAGATCCTAAATTTGGAGCAAATCCACCTTCATCACCAACGTTAGTACTCATTCCTCTACCTTTCAATACATCCTTAAGGTTATGGAAGATTTCAGTTCCCATTCTTAAAGCATGAGAAAACGATTCAGCTCCAACTGGAGAGATCATGAACTCTTGAAAATCAATAGAGTTATCAGCATGAGAACCACCATTGATAATATTCATCATTGGAATAGGTAAAGTGTTAGCATTAACACCACCAACATACTTATATAATGGTAAACCAGAATTATCAGCAGCACATTTAGCAACAGCTAAAGAAGCTCCTAAAATTGAATTAGCTCCTAAGTTTCCTTTGTTAGCTGTTCCATCTAATGCAATCATAGCTGCATCAATTTCATTCTGATCGTAAATATGCTTCCCTACTAAAACTTCGTTTAATACAGTATTCACATTTTCAACAGCTTTTAAAACTCCTTTACCTAAGTAAGTTCCTTTATCACCATCTCTTAATTCAACTGCTTCATGAATTCCAGTAGAAGCTCCTGAAGGAACTGCTGCTCTACCAAAAACACCATTTTCAGTGATTACCTCGACTTCTACAGTAGGATTACCTCTGGAATCTAGGATTTGTCTTGCGTGTACTTTTGCTATGTAACTCATATCTTTATACTGTTTGTTTTTCTTTTACTAATTTAATATTGTCCACAAATTGATTAAATAAATATCTAGAATCATGTGGACCAGGTGAAGCCTCAGGATGGAACTGAACAGAAAAAACAGATTTGTTTTTCATTCTTAAACCAGCAAGAGTATTATCATTTAAATGTAGGTGTGTAATTACAACATTATCATTTGCCTCAGCATCTTCAATTTTTACTACAAAACCATGGTTCTGAGAAGTAACTTCACATTTACCCGTTTCTTCATTACGAACAGGATGATTACAACCTCTATGTCCATTATGCATTTTGAATGTAGATAAACCTAAAGCAGTTGAGATCATCTGATGACCTAAACATATTCCGAAAACAGGATAGTCAGAATCAATAACTTTCTTAACTTCAGCTTGAACATCTTGCATTGAAGCAGGATCTCCAGGTCCATTGGAAAGAAAAATTCCATCAGGTTCCCAAGCTTTTAACTCTTCAAAAGAAGTATTATGAGGGAATACCTTCATATAAACATTTCTTTCTGCCAAACATTTCAAGATATTTTTCTTAACTCCTAAATCAAGTACTGCAACTTTGTAATTGGATTTTTCATCACCAACGAAATAAGGATCAATACATGAAACTTTTGAGGCTAATTCCAAACCGTCCATTGAAGGTGCTTTTAAAAGCTGTTCCTTTAATTTCTCAACGTCTAATTCATCAGATGAAATAATTGCATTCATAGCACCTTTATCTCTAATATATCTAACTAAAGATCTAGTATCAATATCAGAAATAGAAACCATAGCTTCACTTTCAAAAGAACTTTGCAATGAATCATCTCCTCCAGCTCTACTAAAATAAGGAGAGAAGCTTTTACAAACCATTCCTGCAATTTTCATAGAATCAGATTCTATTTCTTCATTAGCAACACCATAGTTACCAATGTGAGAAGTAGTCATAACTACAATTTGATTATAATAAGAAGGATCAGTAAATATCTCTTGATATCCAGTCATCCCTGTATTAAAACAAATCTCACCTGTAGTGGTACCAATTTTACCAGCTGCCTTTCCATGGAAAACTTTTCCATCTTCTAAAACCAATACAGCTTTCTTTTTCGCTACGTATTTCATAAAATCTAATTACTGAAGTGCAAAAATAAAAAAAAAGGATAATGTATAAAACATTATCCTTTTAAATTTTATTAACGAATTGTAAACATTATTCTGCTTTACCTTCGTCTTTTTTAGAATCTTTCTTAGGTGCTTCAACTTTAACTTCTTTTTCAGAAACTTCAGCTTTTACATCTTCAACTACATCAGAAGCATCTACAACAGTTTCTGTTGCAACAGCTTTCTTAGTAGTTCTTCTTCTAGACTTCTTCTTAGGTGCTTCAGTAGTTAATAAGTTTTCGTTGTAATCAACCAACTCAATTAAACACATATCTGCATTATCTCCTAAACGCGTTCCAGTTTTAAGAATTCTAGTGTATCCACCTGGACGATCAGCAACTTTAGTTGCGATTTCACCAAACAATTCTTGAACTGCATCTTTCTTTTGAAGGTAACTAAAAACAACTCTTCTAGAGTGACTTGAATCTGTTTTAGCCTTTGTAATTAAAGGTTCAACAAATAAACGAAGTGCTTTCGCTTTAGCTAAAGTAGTATTAATTCTTTTATGTTGAATTAAACTAACTGCCATGTTAGTTAACAAAGCCTTTCTATGACCTTTTTGTCTTCCTAAATGGTTAAACTTTTTACCGTGTCTCATACTTATGAGTATTAAGGAGTATAAAACTCCAAATTCGTTATTATTCTTTGTCTAAATACTTTGATACATTCATTCCGAATGATAATCCTTTACTAATAACTAATTCTTCTAGTTCAGTTAAAGATTTCTTACCGAAGTTTCTGAACTTCAATAAATCATTCTTATTGTATGACACCAAATCACCTAATGTTTCAACATCTGCAGCCTTTAAACAATTTAAAGCTCTTACAGATAAATCCATATCAACTAATTTTGATTTTAAAAGCTGACGCATATGTAATGAAGTTTCATCAAACTCTTCAGCAGCAGATTTCTCTTCTGTATCCAATGTGATTTTCTCATCGGAAAACAACATAAAGTGATGAATCAATATTTTCGCAGCTTCTTTTAAAGCATCCTTAGGATGTATAGAACCATCAGTCTTAATATTTACAACTAATTTTTCGTAATCCGTTTTTTGTTCAACTCTGAAGTTTTCAACACTATAGTTTACATTCTTTATTGGAGTGTAAATAGAATCGATAGCAACCGTTCCTACTGGAGCGTTAGCTTGTTTGTTTTCTTCAGCTGGAACATAACCTCTACCTTTTTCGATCGTTACTTCCATATCGATCTTTACTGAAGGCTCCATGTTACAAATAACATGATCAGGGTTTAAAACTTGATATCCAGAAATAAATGTACCTATATCACCTGCAGTTAATTGCTCTTTTCCTGTAATAGAAACAGCAACCTTCTCACTTTCTACATCATCGATTTGTTTTTTAAATCGAACTTGCTTTAAGTTTAAGATAATTTCAGTAACATCTTCAACCACTCCTTTCATAGTAGAGAATTCGTGATTCACGCCCTCCATTTTGATTGAAGTAATTGCAAAACCTTCAAGTGATGACAATAAGATTCTTCTTAATGCATTACCGATAGTTAAACCAAAACCTGGTTCCAATGGTCTAAATTCAAATTGACCAACGAAATCATCAGATTCGATCATTATAACCTTATCAGGTTTTTGAAATGATAAAATTGCCATGGTATAATTCTTTTTAAAAGTTCAATTATTACTTAGAATACAATTCAACAATAAGTTGAGTGTTGATATTTTCAGGTATATCAGCTCTTAAAGGAGCTTGTAAATATTTCCCTGCAACAGCACCTTTATCAAATTCTAACCATGGAAATGAATTAGCGCTTGATGTAACAGATACCTGCACAACTTCTAATGATTTTGATTTTTCTCTAACAGCAACTATATCACCTGGTTTTAATTGGTAAGATGCGATGTTTACAACTTCACCATTAACAGTAATGTGCTTATGAGAAACTAATTGACGAGCCCCATCTCTAGTTGGAGAAACTCCAAAACGATAAACAGTATTATCTAAACGTGACTCACAAAGCATTAATAAATTCTCACCAGTAACACCTTTTCTTCTAGATGCTTCCTTAAACAAACCTAAAAATTGCTTTTCCAATATACCATATGTATATTTTGCTTTTTGCTTCTCAGCAAGCTGCACAGCATATTCTGATTTTTTTTGTCTTCTCTTTCCATTCCCATGCATTCCTGGTGCATAAGGCTTTTTTTCCAAAGCCTTATCTGGACCAAAAATTGGTTCTTGAAATTTACGAGCTATTTTTGATTTAGGACCTGTATAACGTGCCATAATAATTATCTTTAATAGGTAAAATACTAAACTCTTCTTCTTTTCGGTGGTCTACATCCATTGTGTGGTAACGGTGTTACATCAACAATTTCCATAACTTCAATACCAGAATTGTGAATTGCTCTAATAGCAGATTCTCTTCCTCCTCCTGGACCTTTTACGTAAACCTTAACCTTTCTTAAACCTCTTTCTAAAGCAACTTTAGAACAGTCTTCAGCAGCAACTTGTGCAGCATAAGGAGTGTTCTTTTTTGATCCTCTAAATCCTAATTTCCCTGCAGACGACCAAGATATAACTTGACCTGTAGCATTTGTTAAAGAGATAATAATGTTGTTAAAAGAAGCTCTAATGTGCGCTTCCCCAACAGGATCTACTTTAACTTTATAGGAGCTCTTTTTTGTACTCTTTGCCATAATTTATTTATTTATATGATCCGAAACGTTACTATTATTTAGTAGCTTTCTTCTTATTAGCAACAGTTTTTCTTTTTCCTTTTCTAGTTCTTGAGTTATTCTTAGTTCTCTGTCCTCTTAAAGGAAGACCAACTCTATGACGAATACCTCTATAACATCCAATGTCCATTAAACGCTTAATGCTTAATTGAACTTCTGATCTCAATTCACCTTCAACAGTAATTTCGTCAGTAATAATGTCTCGAACTTTTTTTGTCTCATCATCAGACCAAGCTTCAACCTTAATATTTCCATCAACACCAGCTCTATCTAAAATAGCTTGCGATGAAGATCTTCCAATACCGAAGATGTAAGTTAAAGAGATAACTCCTCTTTTGTTGTCTGGAATGTCAATTCCTGCAATCCTTGCCATACTTTAATTAATTAATAGTTTCTAAATTTAACAATTACCCTTGTCTCTGCTTGAACTTTGGGTTTTTCTTGTTAATTACATAAACTCTTCCTTTTCTTTTCACGATTTTACAGTCGCTACTTCTCTTTTTTACAGATGCTCTAACTTTCATAAGTGATAGTTTTCAATTCTTATTTATATCTAAATGTAATTCTACCTTTAGTTAGGTCGTAAGGGGACATTTCCACCTTTACTCTATCACTAGGCAAAATCTTAATGTAGTGCATTCTCATTTTTCCAGAAATATGGGCAGTTATTACATGTCCATTTTCTAATTCAACTCTAAACATCGCGTTTGATAATGCTTCGATTATCGTCCCGTCTTGTTCTATAGATGCCTGTTTAGCCATACGTTACACAATTTCTATGTTGTTTTTTTTCAACTCTTCCTCAATAAAGGCGAACGAAGATAGTACTTCTGGACCACTTTTCATAATCGCAATAGTATGTTCGAAGTGAGCACTTGGCTTAGAGTCTTGTGTCACAACACTCCAGCCATCATCTAAAAAGCTAATTTTCCTTGTTCCCATGTTAACCATTGGTTCAATTGCTAAAACTAATCCTTCAGATAATTTTATACCTCTTCCTCTTGAACCGTAATTAGCAACTTGTGGCTCTTCATGAAGTGATTTACCAACACCATGTCCAACTAATTCACGAACAACACCGTAGTTATATTCATGTGCTTTCTGTTGGACTGCGAAACTAATATCACCTAATCTATTACCAATTCTTGCCTGTTCGATACCTTTATATAAACTTTCCTTAGTAACTCTAAGTAATTGTTTTATCTCTTCTGCAACATCACCTACACAATAAGTATAAGCAGAATCACCAAAGAACTCATTCATAAGTACACCACAATCAACAGAAATAATGTCACCATCATTCAACGAAGATCCGTTTGGAATCCCATGAACAACTTCATCATTAGGAGACATACATAATGTATTGGGGAAATCTTGATAACCTTTGAAAGCAGGAACGCCTCCATTATCTCGAATAAATTCTTCTGCAATCTTATCTAACTCAAGAGTTGTAACTCCTGGTTTAATTAAACCAGCAATTACGCCATGGGTTTTTGCTACAAGTAGGGAACTTTCTCTAATTAGTTCAATCTCTTCAAGTGTTTTATATATTATACCTGACATATATAAACTATATCATCCCTACGGATGAATTTTCACTTAAAGAAGCACTTCCTCTCACTTTACCCGTTTTCATAAGACCATCATAATGACTCATCATTAAATGGCTATCAACTTGCTGTAAAGTATCCAATACTACACTTACCATAATCAATAACGATGTTCCTCCAAAAAAGTAAGAGAAGTCAGATGTAATACCTGCCATTCTTGCGAACATTGGTAAAATAGCAATTAAAGCTAAAAATAAAGATCCAGGGAACGTTATCTTAGACATAATACCATCAATATACTCAGCAGTATCATTTCCTGGTTTAACACCTGGTATAAAAGCACCTTGTTTTTTAAAGTCTTCAGCCCACTGCCTAGGATTAACAATCATAGCAGTATAAAAATATGTGAAAACAATTATTAATACAGCAGTTGTAATATTGTATAAAGGATCATCTGGATTAGCAATCTTATTAAAAATGCTTTTTGTAGTGTCTCCAAACATATCAACATTAGCCAATGTTTGAGGTAAAAACATAATCGCTTGAGCAAAAATAATTGGCATTACACCAGCCATAGCAATCTTCAAAGGTAAATACCTTCTACCACCACCTTGCTCTTTATTAATTGCTCCACCAGCAATCATTTGCTTTGGATACTCTAAAGGAACTTTTCTTATTCCCTTAACAATTAAAATAGTAAATAATACAACAAAGAACCATCCAATCATTTCCAATAAAAGAAATAACATACGACCTCCTCCAGCAGAATCTATAACTCTATATTTAAATTCAGCTAACAATCCTTCAGGTAATCTTCCGATAATACCAACAGTAATTAATAACGATACACCATTACCAATTCCTTTTTCTGTTATCTTCTCACCAAGCCACATAATAAACATAGTACAAGCGACAACTATTAATGTAGTTGTTATCCACCAAAACAAGTCAGGGTCAGTAGTATGAGAACCAGCTGAATTAACAATAGCTTTAGAAGGATTAACATACAAACCAATATATCCTTGAACTTGAAATGTAGTTACAACAATAGTAAGCAATTTGGTATAAGTCTGTAATTTCTTTCTCCCACTCTCACCTTCTTTTTGAAGCTTTTGAAATTGAGGAACTGCCATACCCAACAATTGGATAACAATAGAAGCAGTAATATAAGGCATAACACCTAAAGAAAAGATAGAAGCTTTAGAAAAAGCACCTCCAGTAAACTGATCAATAAGATTAAGAGGATTTGCATCGCCCCCACCTTTATAATATTCAGCCAGAACATTAGTATCTATACCTGGTAATACAATGTGAGTTCCTAGAACATATATCAATAGGAACAAAAGAGTATTGAGGATACGCTTTCGCAGATCCTCAATAGCCCAAACATTTTTTATTTTTTGAATAAACTTATTCATAATTAAGCAATAGTAGTAGTACCACCTTTACCTTCAATAGCTTCTTTTGCTGAAGCTGAAAAAGCGTGAGCAGTAATATTTAATTTATCGTTTAATTCTCCAGTAGATAAAACCTTAATTAGGTCATTTCTTGAAGCTAAACCATTCTCTACATATACTTCTAATGTTACATCAGAAATACCTTTTCTTGTAAATAATTCTTGTAATAAACCTAAATTAATAGCTTTATACTCAACTCTATTTGGATTAGTAAATCCAAATTTAGGTAATCTTCTTTGAAGTGGTTGTTGACCTCCTTCAAATCCTACTTTTCTTGAATATCCCGATCGAGATTTAGCACCGTTATGCCCTCTTGCAGCAGTACCACCTTTACCAGAACCTTCACCTCTACCAATTCTTTTTACAGATCTTGTAGCTCCTTTTGCAGGTTTTAATTTATTCAGTTGCATCTTAAAATCTTTATATTATTTTTCAACTTCAATCAAGTGCTTAACAGCCTTAACCATTCCTAGAATTTGAGGAGTCCCCTCATGTTCAACAGTTTGATTTAACTTCGAAAACCCTAAAGCTTTCAGAGTTGCCTTTTGTTGTTTAGGACGGTTAATTGCACTTCTTACTAGAGTAATTTTAATCTTAGCCATAACTAACTTTATTAACCATTAAATACTTGTTCCAAATTAATTCCTCTTTGTTGAGCAATTGTCATTGGATCTCTTAATTCACCTAATGCTTTGATTGTAGCTTTAACAACATTATGAGGATTCGGAGAACCCTTAGACTTTGCTAAAACGTTCTTGATTCCAACACTTTCAAGTACGGCTCTCATTGCACCACCTGCAATAACTCCAGTACCATGTGCTGCTGGTTTCATAAAAACTCTAGCTCCACCAAACTTAACCTCTTGTTCATGTGGAATAGTTCCTTTATAAACAGGAACTTTAATTAAGCTCTTTTTAGCATCATCAATAGCTTTTGATATTGCTTCAGTAACTTCGTTCGCTTTACCTAGTCCTTGACCAACTAAACCATCTTCATTACCTACAACAACAATTGCTGAGAATGAAAAGGCACGTCCACCCTTTGTTACCTTAGTTACCCTATTAATTGCAACTAAACGGTCTTTTAATTCAGAATCATTAGACCTAACATTACTACTTGTATTTTTCTTTGCCATCTTATTATTAGAATTTAAGTCCACCTTCTCTAGCTCCTTCAGCTAAGGCTTTAACTCTACCGTGATACAAATACCCATTTCTATCGAAAACAACTGAAGCAATTCCAGCAGTTGAAGCCTTTGCAGCAACAACTTTACCTAATGCCTGAGCAGTTTCTGTTTTATTACCGTTTACATCAAAACCTTTATCAGAAGATGAAGCTGAAACCAGTGTTTTACCAGTTACGTCATCAATAATCTGAACGTACATTTCTTTGTTACTTCTAAAAACCGACATTCTCGGGCTATCAGCAGTACCGCTGATATTTTTTCTAATGCTCTTTTTAATACGAGATCTTCTCGCTTCCTTATTAGCAGCCATACTAAATCTTATTATTTACCAGCTGATTTACCAGCTTTTCTTCTAATTTCTTCACCAACATATCTTATTCCTTTTCCTTTGTAAGGTTCAGGTTTTCTCAAAGATCTTAATTTAGCGGATACCTGTCCAATAAGTTGTTTATCTACAGATGTAAATGTAACTATTGGAGGTTTTCCTTTTGATTGCTCAGCAACTACTTTCACCTCATTTGGTAATGAAAAAACAACGTTGTGAGAAAACCCTAGGTTCATCTCTAATAATTGTCCTTTTACAGTAGCTCTAAAACCAACACCGATCAACTCTTGTTTTACGGTATACCCTTCATTAACTCCAATGATCATATTGTTCACTAAAGAACGAAATAAACCATGCTGAGCTTTTAAGTCTTTTGAGTCCTCAACTCTAGAAACCTTTACAATATTATCAGTTACTTCAACTGAAATACCATTAGTTAATTCCTGAGTAAGTTCTCCTAATTTTCCTTTTACAGTTACAACACCTTTGTTGAATTTAACTTCAACACCTTGTGGTAATGTAATCGGAGCGTTTCCTATTCGAGACATCTTTTTTTATCTTAACAAATGTGACACAATACTTCACCACCAACATTTTCTCTTCTAGCTTCCTTATTAGTAATAACACCTTTAGAAGTAGACATGATAGCAATACCTAAACCATTAAGAACTCTTGGTAAATCATCAGCTCCAACATAAACACGTTGTCCTGGTGTACTTACACGAATAAGCTCTTTAATCGCTGGTAATTTAGATTGTAAATCGTATTTTAATGCAATTTTAATTGTTCCCTGCGGACCATTATCATCTTCAAATTTGAAGTTCAAAATGTATCCTTTTTCAAACAAGATTTTACTAATTTCCTTTTTCAAATTTGATGAAGGAATCTCAACAACTCTATGCTTTGCAGCAATCGCGTTTCTTAATCTTGTTAAATAATCTGCTATTGGATCAGTAGTCATATCTTAATATTTTCTAATCGAACTATAATTTACCAGCTTGCTTTTCTAACACCCGGTATTAAACCATTGTTTGCCATTTCTCTGAACTGAATTCTAGACAATCCAAACTGACGCATATAACCTTTTGGTCTACCAGTTATCTTACATCTATTATGCATACGGATAGGCATTGAGTTTCTAGGAAGTTTTTGTAATGCATCATAATCTCCAGCTTCTTTCAAAGCCTTTCTTTTATCAGCATATTTAGCAACTAATTTTGCTCTTTTAACTTCTCTGGCTTTCATTGATTCTTTTGCCATAACTCTTAGTTTTTTATGTTTTTAAATGGAACACCAAATTCTTTTAACAAAGCAAAACCTTCTTCATCTGTTTTAGCAGAAGTAACGAAAGTAATATCCATTCCAATAATTTTATCAACTTGGTCAATAAGAATTTCCGGAAAAATAATATGTTCTTTAATTCCCATAGTATAATTACCCATAGAATCAAACTTAGCATTTACTCCACGAAAATCACGAGTACGAGGTAAAGCAACAGCTATAAGTCTTTCTAGGAATTCAAACATCCCATTTCCTCTTAAAGTTACTTTCGCCCCAACAGGCATTTTCTTTCTTAATTTGAAGTTTGCTATATCCTTAGTTGAATAACAAGTTACAGCCTGTTGACCAGCAATACTTGATAGTTGCTTTACAGCATTTTCAACAAGTCTTTTGTCAGCAACACCTTCACCAATACCTTGGTTTAAAACAATTTTAGTTAATCTAGGCACTTGCATGCTACTTTTATAACTAAACTGTTCTTTCAAAGCAGCAACGATCTTCTCGTTGTATTGCTTTTTAAAATTTGGTACAAATTGTTCCATTAGTTTAAAATCTTATCAGTTTTCTTAACGTATCTTTTGACCGCTCCATCAACTACTTTTCTTCCCACACGAGAAGCAGTCTCTCCATCTAACAGCATCACGTTAGATATATGAATTGGAGCTTCAGTTTCTACAATTCCTCCTTGCGGACTCTTTGCAGACGGCTTAGTATGCTTTTTGATTTTATTAAGTCCTGAAACAATAACTTTGTTTTCAGAAACCAAAACCTTAAGAACTTCACCAGTTGGATTCTTTGCGTTTTTTGCATTACCTGCAATAACTTTTACAATGTCTCCTTTTTTGATTTTTAATTTTCCCATCATCAATTGATTTATAGTACCTCAGGTGCTAGTGAAACAATTTTCATAAAATCTTTTTCTCTCAATTCTCTTGCTACAGGACCGAAGATACGAGTACCTCTCATTTCACCTGTTGCATTTAATAATACTACTGCATTATCATCAAATCGAATATAAGATCCATCTGCTCTTCTAACTTCTTTTGAAGTTCTAACAACAACTGCTTTTGCAACTACACCTTTTTTAATATTACCAGAAGGAATAGCTTTCTTTACAGAAACAACTATTTTATCACCAATAGAAGCATATCTCTTCTTTGTTCCACCTAATACACGGATACAAAGTACTTCTTTAGCACCACTGTTATCTGCAACTTTACACCTAGATTCTTGTTGTATCATGACTATTAATTAATCTCTTGGTTAAAATTATTTTGCTTTTTCAAGAACTTCAACTAAACGCCAGTTCTTAGTCTTACTAAGAGGCTTAGTTTCCATAATCTTTACTGTATCACCAACGTTACACTCCTCCTTCTCGTCGTGTGCAACAAATTTATTAGTACTTTTTACGAATTTCCCGTATTTCTCATGTTGTTTCTTCTGTTCGATAGAAACAACAATTGATTTATTCATAGAGTTACTCGTAACAATACCAACTCTTTCTTTTCTCAAATTTCTTGTAGACATAATCTAAATTTATTGTTCAAAGCTTAAACCTGCTCCTTTTGAGTTAAAACAGTTTTTAATCTTGCTACTAATCGTCTAGTAGTCTTAATCACTTGTGGATTTTCCAATGGAGAAACCGCATGATTTAATTTCAAGGTGTCCAAAGCTTTAGATTCCTCAGTAATTTTCACCTTCAAATCTTCAACCGACAATTCTAATATTTCTGTAGCTTTCATAATAATTAACTTTAAGCTTCTACGTAATCTCTTCTTACAACAAACTTTGTTTTCACTGGCAATTTCTGAGCAGCTAATCTCATAGCTTCCTGAGCAACGTTCACTGGAACACCGTCAGACTCGAATAAAATTCGACCAGGTTTAACAGGAGCAACCCAATATTCAGGAGACCCCTTACCTTTTCCCATACGAACCTCTGCAGGCTTCTTCGTAATAGGCTTGTCTGGAAAGATTCTGATCCAAATTTGACCTTCTCTTTTCATATATCTTGTTACTGCAATACGTGCAGCTTCAATTTGTCTACTTGTGATCCAACCTTGTTCTAAGGTTTTCATACCAAAAGAACCGAAAGCAATTTCTGCTCCTCTAAAAGTAACTCCTTTTTCGCTACCTTTTCCTTTTTGAACCTTTCTGTATTTTACTCTTTTTGGAGATAACATCTCTTAAAATTTTACAGTGAATTTTTTTATCTTCTCTTCTTACCTTTGAATTTACCGGGACCACCTTTTTTCTTAGTGTCTTGAGTAGGTGATAAATCAACCTTCCCAAAAATCTCACCCTTACAAATCCAAACCTTTATTCCTAATCTACCATAAGTAGTATGTGCTTCAGACCAACAATAGTCAATATCTGCACGGAATGTATGTAATGGAGTTCTTCCTTCCTTCTTCATTTCTGAACGAGCCATTTCAGCACCATTCAATCTTCCAGAGATTTGAATCTTAATTCCTTCAGCACCCATTCTCATAGTAGAAGCAATAGCCATCTTAATAGCCCTCCTAAAAGAAATTCTACCTTCAATCTGACGACATATAGAATCAGCTACCAATTTAGCATCTAACTCTGGTCTTTTGATCTCAAAGATATTAACTTGAATATCCTTTTTAGTAATCTTCTTTAGTTCTTCTTTAAGCTTATCAACCTCTTGACCACCTTTACCGATAATAATACCAGGTCTTGCAGTGTGAATAGTTATAGAAACTAATTTTAAAGTTCTTTCGATAACAATCTTCGATACCGAAGCTTTTGCTAAACGAGCACGAATATAATCTCTAATCTTAGAGTCTTCGTACAATTTGTCAGCATAGTGTCTTCCACCGTACCAACTAGAATCCCATCCACGAATGATTCCTAATCTATTTCCTATAGGGTTAGTTTTTTGTCCCATCTGATTATAAATTTTCTGCCTTAGCAATTTTATCTACAAATAACGTTACGTGATTCGAACGTTTTCTAATCCTATGAGCTCTTCCTTGAGGAGCTGGCTGAACTCTTTTTAGCATTCTTGCAGAATCTACTGCAATATTACTAATAATTAATTGACCATCCTCAGGAGATTCACCTGTTTTTGCTTCAAAGTTATGAATAGCTGATTTTAACAACTTTTCTAACTTAATAGAAGCTTCTTTCTTCGAGTATTGTAAAACACCCAAAGCTTTATAAACTTCCATTCCTCTAACTAAATCCGCTACTAATCTCATCTTACGAGGAGAAGTTGGACAGTTATTTAATTTCGCTAAGTATTGAGTCTTTCTAGCCTCACTCCTTGCATTTGCTGCGTTTTTCTTTCTAGCACCCATAATCTAATGCTTATCTTTTACCTTTTTTCTTATCCGCACCATGTCCTCTATAAGTTCTTGTTGGAGCAAATTCTCCTAACTTATGTCCTACCATGTTCTCTGTAATAAATACAGGGATAAACTTGTTACCATTATGAACACCAATTGTCAATCCTAAGAAATCAGGAGTAATCATTGATGCTCTAGACCAAGTTTTGATTACATTCTTCTTTCCAGACTCTTGAGCCTCATCAGCACGCAATTGCAACTTATAGTGTACAAAAGGTGGTTTTTTAAGTGATCTAGCCATGTCTTTCTATTATTTTTTCTTTCTTTCAATAATATATTTATCAGAGTATTTACTCTTAGATCTAGTTTTGTAACCTTTAGCAGGCATACCATTTCTTGATCTTGGGTGACCTCCTGAAGACCTTCCTTCACCACCTCCCATTGGGTGATCAACTGGGTTCATAGCAACACCTCTTACTCTTGGACGTCTACCTAACCATCTACTTCTTCCTGCTTTTCCACTAACAACCAGTTGGTGATCAGCATTAGAAACAGAACCAATAGTAGCAGTACACTCAACTAATACTTGACGAGTTTCACCAGATGGCATTTTAACTGTCGCATATCTACCATCTCTAGCAGCAAGTTGAACATAAGATCCAGCAGATCTAGCAATTTTCCCACCTTGTCCAGGACGTAACTCAACATTGTGAATTACAGTTCCCAAAGGAATATCACTTAAAGGTAATGCATTTCCAACCTCAGGATTAACTCCTTTACCAGCTGTAAGTGTTGCACCAACTTCTAATCCGTTTGGAGCTAAAATATAAGCTTTTTCACCATCAGCATAATAAAGTAAAGCTATCCTTGCAGTTCTGTTTGGATCGTATTCGATACCTTTAACAGTTGCTGGAATACCAACTTTTGTACGCTTAAAGTCAACAAGTCTATACTTCTTTTTATGACCTCCACCGATATTTCTAACGGTCATCTTCCCAGTGTCATTTCTTCCACCAGAATTTTTAATTTTTCTTAATAAACTCTTTTCAGGACTGTGCTTAGTAATTTCCTCGAAAGTACTAGCTACTTTATGTCTTTGTCCTGGTGTAGTTGGTTTTAATTTCTTTAAACCCATGGCTCTTAAATATTACCGTAAATATCAATTACTTCACCTTCCTTCACTGTTACAATTGCTTTCTTGTAAGAAGCAGTTCTACCATCCATAGTCCACGTTTTTCTATTTCTCTTTGTTTTACCAGCATAACGCATAGTATTAACAGATTGAACAGAAACTCCGTATGTTAGTTCGATAGCTTTCTTAATCACTAATTTATTAGCAGATTCATCAACTATGAAACCATATCTACCTAGCTTTTCTTCTAGCGCAGACATCTTTTCTGTAATTATTGGCTTAACGATTACACTCATCTTTCTTAGCTTAATGCGATTTCAATTGCTTTAACAGATCCTTCAGTTAATACTAAGATACTACAATTAAGTAGATCATACGTATTTACATCACTAGCTGCTACAACTTTAATTTTCTGAATATTTCTTGAAGACAAATAAACATTTGGATTATTGTCTGCAGTTACTAGAGTAACTCTTTTACCTTCCAATTTAAGTCCCTTTAAAACTGCTAAAAAATCAGTAGTTTTTGGTGCTTCAAAAGACAAGTCTTCTAAAACGATAACTTTTTCAGATTTTATAGAAGAAGAAAGAACTGACTTTCTTGCTACTACTTTAACCTTCTTGTTTAATTTGAAACCGTAGTATCTTGGACGAGGTCCAAAAATCCTACCTCCTCCTCTAAAAATAGGGTTTTTAATATCTCCATATCTAGCTGCTCCAGAACCTTTTTGCTTTTTCAACTTTCTAGTTGAACCAACAATTTCACCTCTTTCTTTAGCTTTATGAGTTCCTTGTCTTTGGGTTGCAAGATATTGTTTTACATCAAGGTACACAGTATGTTCGCTTGGCTCAATTCCGAAAATAGAATCATTTAAACCAATCTTTCTACCTGTGTCCTTACCCGTTTTATCTAATATTGATAACTCCATCTTATTTCTCAATTAAAACGTAAGACCCCTTTGATCCAGAAATGTTTCCTGAAACAACTACTATATTTTTCTCAGCAATGATCTTAAGAACTTTAAGGTTCTGAGTCTTAACTCTTTCACCTCCCATTCTACCAGCCATCTTCATTCCTTTAAAAACCTTTGAAGGTGTTGAAGCTGCTCCAATAGAACCTGGTGCTCTTAATCTGTTGTGCTGTCCGTGAGTTTGTCCACCAACTCCTCTAAAGTTGTGTCTTTTAACTACACCTTGGAATCCTTTTCCTTTTGAAGTTCCAACAACATCTACAAACTCACCTTCTTCAAAGATTTCAACAGTAACTACGTCACCTAAAGACTTACCGTCTTCGAAACCTTTAAACTCAACAAGCTTTGCTTTTGGAGTTGTTCCTGATTTTTTAAAATGTCCTCTTAATCCTGCAGTAGAAGTTTTTTCTCTCTTCTCACCGAATCCTAACTGAACTGCGTTGTACCCGTCAACTTCTAAAGTTTTAACTTGAGTAACAACACATGGACCTACCTCGATTACAGTACATGGAATATTCTTTCCATCTTCTGTAAACATGCTGGTCATACCTACTTTTTTTCCTATCAAACCTGACATCGAATAACTGTTTTTTGGGGTTATCTTATCACTAATTAATTAACTATACTTTAATCTCAACTTCAACACCTGAAGGTAATTCTAACTTCATTAATGCATCAACAGTCTTTGAAGAAGAACTGTAAATATCCATTAATCTTTTGTAAGAACTAACTTGGAATTGCTCTCTTGCTTTCTTGTTAACGTGAGGAGATTTTAATACAGTGAAAATTCTCTTGTTAGTTGGTAGTGGAATTGGACCACTTACAACTGCACCTGTAGACTTCACTGTTTTTACAATCTTCTCAGCTGACTTATCAACTAAATTGTGATCGAAAGACTTTAATTTAATTCTAATTT
>CAWVWF010000058.1:0-17014 GCA_963933885.1 uncultured Flavobacteriales bacterium
TAGGATGCCTTTTTTTTGTTTTATACTTTTTTAATGTTATTTAGCTTAATCGATCCTCTTCTAGTTCCTTTACTTAAATATGAACTAGGGTAACCTTCAATTATAAACACCTTGTGATTATCTAATTTATCAATTTCAATCAACTTATTTATTTTATGTTTTGGAAGATTGATATGACTAGCGATTCTTTTATTCGTGTCAATCAAAATCAACGTTGAAAAGGTAAACCAATCCGAAGTTTCGTTCCATTTAAGATGGCCTTTAAATTCAAGAAGTTGTTCTGGGTTTTCATCAGCTAATCTAAGTAAATCATCTCTAGTTCTTTTACTGAATTTCCCCATTGTTATAAAAATAATAAAAATAGAAGAAACACCCACTTTTGAATCTTGAAATGTTATTCCTGTTTTTTTTTAACCTTTTAGTTTTCAAACATTTGGATAATTTGGAATCGGAATAAAAAATTGGCACTATTTAAAATCCTTAACTATGAAAATTAAACTTTTACTATTAACTAGCTTATTCACCATTACAGGTGTATTTGCTCAAAACGATCTGAGAAAAGCAGAAACACGAAAATTACTAAAGTCTCATCAACCACTTTCAATTAAAACCGAAGATCAAATAATTGTATTGAATAATTACAATTATCAGGAATTCGGAGAACAATATGTTATTGAAAGTCAACAAAATACTTCTGAAGAAATGGAGTATTCAATAGTTAAAAGAGATGGAGAAGTAAGTGGTTTTATTTATTATCCGAATAAGCCTTTTGGTTATATAGTATCCACAGTGGAAGGGGAAGTGAATTACAAAAAAACACCTTCAAACGAGATTATGTACACTTGTTCTTTTACAAAAGAAGAGCACGAGTTTAATAATCAAAGTATCTCACATGAAGCTATTTACCCAGATACTTATTTCATTGGGAATTACTCGAGCGAAAGTGATGTGTTAAAATTACAAAGTAAACCAGGAGCTAAGTATTTATTGTATTTAGACTTTGATGGAGAGTCTTATTTAAAAGGTTGGGAAAGCCAAGGGTTTGTTGCTACAGAAGTTACTAATATGCCTACTGGATTAAAGCAAAGGATTTGGGAAGCTGTAGCAGCTGATTTTATTCCTTTTGATGTTAATGTTACAATGGATAGAGCTGTTTTTGATGCGCATCAAACAGTTTATAAAGGTTGGGCAGTATGTGCAGACTTTGGATCTCCAGGTTGGTATGGTGTTGCATTCAGACCATCATTTGGAACTGGTAAGCCAGCGCTGATTGATTTACCTACCTCATGGAACAAAAACTATAATTACCTCTTTAGAACACCTTCTCATGAACTAGGGCATTCTTTGAGTTTAAGCCATGATGGTAATAATCTTAATGGAGATGGTGAATATTATAAAGGACATGGAGAATACACACCAATTATGGGATCTGGAACTCGGTTGGTGACGCATTGGAGTAAAGGGGAATATAGCGGTGCTACTAATACTGAAGATGATATTTATGAAATCGGAAGGTATTTAGGAACTGCAGCAGATGATAACTCAGGAGTAAGAAGCTTAACTTTTTCTGCGGATAAAATTAACTCAATTGATAACCATGGTGTAATTGAGAACAACAATGATGAGGATATATGGGAGTTTCATATGACTGGAACAGGAGATGTTAATATTACAATTGACCCAGTTTTGGCCTTATCTGATTTGGATGTTAAGCTAGTCGTGAAAAATGAATCAGGACAAATCGTATTTGAAGAAAGTCCAGTTGGAAAAAGATCTGCAATAATTAACCAAAGTTTGGATCTTGGGAAATATTATTTACATATTTCTTCCGCTTCAGAATTAAGTGTAAGTACAGGATGGAGTAAATATGGTGTTTTCGGATACTATGATATTTATGGAAGTGTAGAAAATGTTGTTAGAGAACAAAATGATATCATAGCAACAAGAATAACAGGTTTGGATAACATCTGTTCTACAACGGAAGTTTTAACACCTCAAATTGAAATTCAGAATGGAGGTATGCTTCCAATTACAGATTTAATCTTCAATGTATATGAAGACGGTATTCTAATGTATTCAATACAAAAATCGGTTAATATTCCATCTGACGATATTGCTGATTTTACTTTGAAAACGATTATCACCGAAGGAAGTCATACTTACAAAGTTGTAGTAGTAGATGGAGCAGGAGTGGAGACAAAAATAGATAATAATACACTCACAAGTAGTTTCTACTATAGCAATGGTGAAACCTATGAATTCTTTACTGACATTCCGTTTTTTAATGGAACCACTGGATTTGTTTGGGAGGTAAGCTCATCAACGGGAAGTCTGTCAACACCAACTTCATCCGGAATCCAAGTAAATCAAGGAAGTTATGAAACTCAAGCGTTTTGTTTGGCTAATAACAATTGCTACGAGATCACATTTAGTGGGAATGTAGATAATTGTACAGGAGGAAGTAGATGGGACGCTACAACAGTATACAACTCAGGTGATGAATGTTCTTACGGCGGATTCAATTGGAAGGCACAATGGTGGACACAAAATGAAGCACCACCTGCTAATGTTTGGACTGAATTAGGAGCTTGTTCGTCTGGGAATTATGATTATGGATTAAGAAATAGATTAACGCAAGAAAACGAATTTTTAAACACTACATCAAATTATAATAATCCGTTTCAAGAGAGTTTTTGTTTGGGTTCAATAACTCATGTTTCAGATGTGATTATTAGTAATTCGGAAATGCACGTGTTTCCAAATCCTGTAAACAATTTTTTAAATGTCAAAGTCAATGGGGTTGGAGTCGTTTCTGTTTACAATCTAATAGGGAAGATAGTATTGCAAAAGCAAATACAAAACAGCGCAGTTTTAAATTTAACTTCATGTAAATCAGGGATGTATATTGTTTCTTTTAAGTCGAGTACTGGAACTATAGTTAGACGAGTTATTAAATAAAATAAACATTTTAATTTTTTGAAAAGGTTGGGTTAAATTCCAGCCTTTTTTTTTGTTAGATTTATAGAACTTATCGGTGCTTATTCCCGTTAGTTCATTTAATGGAAAACCTTGTTGATAAAATCAGGAATTTTGGGGTCACAGAAGAGCTCGAGTCTTCTTTGAAACGAAAGGTGCAAACTTCTAATTTAATCTATCCAATTGCCGGTTTTTTTGTATTTGTAATATTAATCGCTTTAATATTGATAGGCGCTCGAATTGAGACTATTTTAAATTCAATAATTATTACTTTTTTAGTATTCTCTTGTTCGATATTAAACTTTTTCGGTAAAATCTCATTTTCGAGAAATCTGTTTTTTCTGATTAATGTATTAGGAGTATGTTCTTCTGCATTTTTTATAGGAGAAAATTTTAATGCAGGTGTAATTTTAGTGCCTTCAGTTGGCTTACCATTTATTTTATTTACTAGAAATGAACGGACTACAATTTTCGCATGGATTGTTCTCGTTATTATTAGTTATTTTCTATTGCTATACTTATATGAGGTTGTTGAACCTTTAGATCCCATGCCAGTTGCGGATGCTATTTATATAAATAATATAGTTAATGTCTTACTGTTTGGTTGGGTAGCAAGTCTTTTTGTTTTGGTTACCAATGAAGGAGATGAAAGGGAAGTGAAATTAAAGGAAGTTTTGGATTTAGAAATTGATTTGAAATCAACATTAGAATCTAATCTGAAACAAATCGTTAATGATCAAGAAACTATTATTACTAAAGAACGTGAAAAAATTATAGCTCAAGAGAACGAAGAGTTGGCTTTAAAAAAGGCAGACTTTAAAACTAGTTTCTTGGCTAAAATGAGTCATGAACTTAGAACGCCTCTTAATGGAATTATAGGGAATATAGAATTATGGCGAAGAAAGTCCAATTTGGTAGGAGAAGACAAACAATACCTGCAAAGGATTTCAACTTCATCTCAATTGTTATTAGGAATTGTAAATGATGTACTTGATTTAAGTAAAATTGAGGAAGGGAAAATGGAACTTCACCCTAGTACAATTAGCTTTAACAAAATTATAGGAAACTCAATTCAATTATATAGGTCATTAGGAGATGTGAAGGGCTTAGAGATTGTAAGTCAAATCTCCGATGATATTCCACAGTTTTTAAACTTGGATTCATTAAGGTTATCTCAAATAGTAAATAATCTTTTAAGTAATGCCGTTAAGTTTTCTGATCAAGGAAAAATAGAAATAAAGGTAAGTCTTGTAGATCAAGATTTTATCAAAATTCAAGTTATCGATCAAGGAGTAGGTTTAACTGAGGAAAGTTCAGAAACCTTGTTTGACGATTATACACAAGTAGCCAGCGAACTTCAGTTTAAGGGTAGTGGACTTGGTTTATCTATCTGTAAATCTCTAGCTCATTTAATGGGAGGAGAAATAGGTGTTGTGTCCGAGCCAGGAAAAGGAAGTTCTTTTTGGTTTACATTCTTATACAAAAATGTTACGGCAGAAGAAGTTTCGGAAGGGTTAATACAGGTGTCAGAAACGCAGTTGAATTTAAATGTGTTACTGGTTGATGATATGGAAATTAACTTGTCATTAGCGAAGGCAATGTTAGAAGAATATGGTTGTATCGTAACTACAGCAAATTGCGGTGTAAATGCAATTGAAAGCTACGAAGTAGGAAAGTACGATCTGGTACTAATGGATATAAATATGCCTGATGTTAATGGTGATATTGTTGTTCAGAAATTAAGAGAATTACATGAGGTTGATTCCGTATTCATTGGTTTAAGTGCCAATGCAATGGAGGGTGAGAAAGAAAGATACTTAAAAAGAGGATTAGACGATTATATGTCTAAACCAATTACATTTGAAAAATTATTAACTTGTTTACAGTCTTGGTTTTCGGTTAATGAATCACAGGCTAGAACAATTCAAGTTGGAGATGATAACCATTGTTTTTTAATTGATGAGGACAAAGTAAAAGAACATATTAAGTTGATGGGAGGTTGGACAATATTTTCGAAATTTGTAGATAAATTTATCGATCAGAATGAAAGCATCTTTAAAGAAATAAAACTTGCATTTAATGGTGAAGAAATAGCTCAACTGAGTTTAGATTTGCACAAGTTGTCTGGAATAGCTAGTTCTATGGGGGCAACAGGTTATTATGAAATTCTTCATGAAGCTTATTCTTCGTTAGCAAGAGGAGCTGAGTTTTCGGATGAGGAGTTTGGTGTTTTAGAAATGGCTTCTAAGGAAGTGAATGAAAAATTTAAAGAAATAAAAACAGAATGGGAGGAGTAAAAAGAATTTTAATTATTGATGATGCAGTTTTTCAATCAGAAGTATTAAGAGAAGTTTTTATAAACGAACTCGGGGATAAAGTAGAAGTTGAAATTAGTAAATCTTATGAAGACTCTGAAGAGTTGATCTTAGGTTTAGATTTCGATTTAATCTTAATCGATTACTTATTAGGTCCAACTGTAACGGCTATTGATTTTAAGAGTAAATTAATCCTTGAAACAGAGTCCAAAGCTAAGTGGGTTCTACTTTCCGCATTAGACGTGGTAGCGCTTGAAGAAAAACATGGAGATGAAGGTTTCGCAGGTTTTGTACACAAGAGTGATTATAGGGTTGTATCAGATAAGGTAAAAGAGGTTTTATTCCCGTTCGATTAAAATTGAATTTAAGTATAGAGTTGCTCATTTACTACTTTTTCTCGAGCGCATCTTAATTTGCCAAGCTCAAGACAGACTACATCTTTCAGGACAAGCAGGCGAGGATATGTTTTATAGAATGAATTTTACTGCGTAGTACTTTCTGATTTTTAATCTGAAAGATAAACTGTCCGATTTGTAATCGGAATTTGTAGAAAAAGTCTGTAAATACTGCTTATAACCTAATGAAACGAAGAGGTGATTTCCACTAATAAATACAGTGTTGAATGGATAACCCTATTTAAATATATATGGAATCGGTTGCGGTAATTTTGTTCTGATTATTCCATTTATAGCATCATTTATTAAGATTACGAAAGAGCTTGATGAACTTTATATCTAACCTGATGCCTGCTTAAATAGACTTTATAAGTCTTCTATCCCCATTCGAGTTTTCATACAAAGACAAACGCAAAACTTATCAATGATTAACCCACCAAGGGAAAACTACCGCTTCACTTTTCCAATTCATTGGTTCTCCTATTTTAGGAGTTGAAATTGGAATCTCTAATTCATTTGCAGCCTTAATTACACGTTCAACTGGGTCAGTCCAGGAATGTAAGGATAACGAAAAGGCCCCCCAATGTATTGGCATCATAACACTTGAGTTTAAGTCTTTCGCAGCTTGTGCAGATTCCTCAGGCACCATATGAATATCAGCCCAATCTTTATTGTATTGCCCGCATTCCATCATACTAAAATCAAATGGTCCGTGCTTTTTTCCAATTTCTTTAAAATGAGGCCCATATCCACCGTCACCACTGAAGAAAATATTATCTTTTTGTCCTTTTATTACCCAAGATCCCCACAAAGTTGCAGCTCTATCACTTAGGCCTCTTCCTGAAAAATGACGAGAGGGTGTAAACACTAAATTAACATCGTTGAGTTTTGCAGTTTCCCACCAGTCTAATGCTGTTATTTTTGATGTGTCAATTCCCCATTCAATCAAATGGGCATCTACACCAAGTGGAACATAAAAATGCCCAACTTTAGATTTTAATTTTTGAATCGATCCATAATCAAGATGATCGTAATGATCGTGAGATATGATTACAGCATCTATAAATGGTAATTCTTCTATTGTAATAGGCAATTCTTTACTGTATCTACCAGAACCTAACATTGGGTGTGGAGCAGGTACGTTACCAAGCATTGGATCTATCAATATTTTATTTTCATCCAATTCTAGTAAAAATGCAGAATGACCAAACCAAGTAACTTGGTTGATTACTTTATTGTTTGCTATCGTTGTCGAATCAATTTTAGAAACTTCAATTTTGTGAGTTGGTTTTCCATTTGGAGTTCCTTTAATGAAATCTATCATTACAGAAATCATCTTTCCAGCTGACATATCCATATTGACTGCTGTTTTATTTATGAAAATTCCTTCTTTATAATGATCCGTTTTCTCATATTCTTTAACTTTCGATTCTGAAATGTCACCTCCGAACTCTGGACTAGTATTGTACCATATTAATCCAATAATAATGATAACGGCTAGTATTGATAAAACAGTTAATACCATTCTCTTCAAAAATTTAAATAGTTTCTTAAGCATAGCTTACTTGATGATTTCAGGGCAAAAATCGACAAATAAATTTAAGATTCAAATTAAAATTTGATGAGTGGTAAATTAAAATATTACAAGGTATAATGCAACTAGAATTGATGAAACTATAAATATAGTCTTGATCGTATTTGTAGAAGTTTCCGAGAATTCATTAGTAGAACGTAAGCGCATCATTATTTTAGATTTCAACTGAATAGCCTCTTTGTAATTGGGAGATAGAATCAAACTCTGATCAACTTTTTGCAATGCGGATTGTAAACTGTTTTCATTTTTAAGCTTTCCAGAAATCTTCATTAAAATCTTACATGACTCAAGAAAGTATTCAGCCTTAGAAGGATTGATTAAAATCGCTTCAGAAATTGCTCTATCAGCAGCGTAATAATTTCGTCCTTTATAAAACTCTCTAGCGGTCAGTAATAAGTTATTAGCATTGTCTAGTTTTTTTAACCATCCTTCTTCAGTACAGCCCATTTCCAAAGCTATTTGTTTTAGCTCAATCTCAGTAAGAGGTGCATCAAAAGATGATTCCGTTTTGTAATTGTTTTCTATAAACCCTTCTAAATAACCTGTGCTAGTTTCCATTATAAACTTGTTTTCAAAGTGAATCTACAATTTCAAAGAGAAGGGGATCGAGTAGATTTATATACATAGCTTATAAATTGATAAAATGAATTACTTGATTGATATTCAGTAATATTGCTGCATTTATTATCTTATTACTTTCCCATCCTTATACTTTATTTTCCTCAGTAATTTTCCCTTTTTACTATAATGAATCCAAGTACCTTGCTTGAGCGGTTGTTTTTTTATTTTCCCACTTTTCTTGAATTTAAAATTGGAATAATTACCAGATAATTTAAGATTTCCATTTTGATGATAAGATTTATAAGGTCCAATAAATCTGTTCATGTTTTGTAAACCTTCATAAGCGATTATGCTATCTTCAACAAAATATTTGAGATAACGAATGCTATAATTATTTTGAATAGATGTTTTCTTTTCTATAGAGTAAGAGGTTATTACTGAATCGGAACTTAAGTGATCAGATTTAAAGGTCTCAACCTCGCTTCGAACTGTATGCTTAAATAGTGTTCGTTTCGATAAATAATACTGTTGATAGGCTTTTTTATATTTAGCTGAATTTGGTTTTAACCAAGGACCGGGAATCAGAGAATCATACACAATAACGGTATCAAGTGATGCTTGACTGTTAACTTGGATGAACCCAAAACATATTAAGATTAAAGTAAAATATTTCATGTTTTACTTTTTAATGTCTAGAATTCGAAAAAGGTAACCCTTCGGTTTGTAAATACTCTTATTTCAATCGATGCTTACTTATTTTTTTGTGATCTATAACTTCAAACTGGAACTCCATAGGTTGCATACTACTAGAATAATTAACAATCATATCGAAGTACTTCATACTTTCCTTAGGGATATACAAATTATAAATAGTTTTACCCTTAGAATCAGAGGTCTCAAAAACGGTTAACCTTGTTCTTGAATCAATTTGATAGATGTTTATTTTTCTTTGTTTGGCGATTTCATTTGAGTAACCGGTTTTCACAGACAACTTTGAACTATCAATTTTAATGACTGATTTTATTGGAATAGCAGCAGGTTCACCGAGTTCCCAATAAATAAACAAACTATCTGATATTGTTACTCTGCCAGAAGCTCCCATATTAGAAGGGGAGTATAAGTAATATTTGTTTTTAAGTAAATGTATAGGAATCCAATCATTCTTAACTGTACTTAAGTTGATGTTTTTTAATTAATCTGTGCTTTTTAATTTATTATAAGAGGTGTCATAGCCATCAAAACTTGATAGTCTTTTGTAGTACTGAGACGTTCTTGAAGTATCGATAAATACAGCATGATAATTCCCAGGATCTAAAGTTCTAATTATAAACGTTGTGTCATTAATTGTTTGAAAATCATTAGACTGGCCAACCGAAATTAGACTCGTTAATAATAGAAGTATGAAGTAATATTTACGCATGTTATAACCAGAAGTATTTATAAATCACAAAACCATAAACGATATAACTCAATGGAAATGTTCTGATCGATATTTTATCCAAAAAGTAATACGGTACTCTTTCTTTGGTTATGATCTCGTAGTAAATATTTACAATGTTAAAACCATTCATTCCTGCAAAAGGGAGTAGGTTAATAAAGAACAAAATAAAACCTAATTTGGCGACTAAAAAGCTTGTCTCTGAATGGTTCTTAATTATATTTTTAGGTAATCCTTCAATGTATGAAATACCAATTAAATCATTGAGGAGTATTCCTATCAATATTAACCAAGAAAAATGAATCAAATATGCTGCTATATATGCCTTTCTATTCAAGGACTTACTGAAGACTAGGTCTTTTGGTGTTGAATTTTTATTTTTAGTAGCCTTGAAAAAGAAAAATAATAGAATGAAGAGCGTTGCAAAAGCATAATAAGGCCAATTGAAATTATGAACATCAAAACGATAATGAGTAAAATGAGATGCTAATCCAATAAACAAGGAAACGAATGAAGCAATAAACATTATGGATAATCTCTGGATCGGTGATTTAGAGTCGTAATCATAATCATTAAGGTTATGATCTTGTTCTTCATGAGTTAAAGTTCCCGATAACTTTACATAACCACCAATTGGTAACCAACCGAAACCAAATTCGGTATTTTTAATCTTAAACTTAACAAGTGCTTTCCAGGTATCCCACCATATGTAAAATTTCTCGACTCTAATACCATTGATAATAGAGAGTAGGTATATTGAAGAAATATGAGTGATTATAAATAAGTTAAATACTAAGAGAAAATTAAGCATATTTATTTGTGACCTTTTATTGAAATGATAAAACTAAACAAAAGGATTCCTTTTGCTAAATTAACAAGTCCAGTATTGTTTAGTTTTAAAGTCAATAAGTGTAGGTCCTCCAGAGCAGCCTCCAATTTCTTCAGAGTTTACATCTTCGTCATCAGTTGAAATAATCCATTGACCTGATTTATGTTTTCTAAGAACACCTTCGCTTAAAATATCTCCTACTTTAGTCATTGATAAACTGCCACTTTTATATATCACTTTAATGGAGTCTCCTTTTATAATAACCTCTAATTTAACACCCATAGATTTCCCTCCCCATTCTGCAAATGCCATATCGTATTTGTAAACACCATTTGGAGGAAGTTCCTTTTTATCTTCAATAGATAAAGCGTTTTGTCCAAAAGATGGTGATACAAATAGAAAAGTTAAAAGTGTTAGAAGTGACTTCATAATTTCAGCTTTATTTTAAATCGAGATAGATTGTGATTTTATGATTATGCTTTTCAAATCTCAACTTATATACTTTAGTATTAAAATCGAATTTATAAGCGTTTACTTCTTGTTCTAATAATTTAATGTGTGCTTCAATTTTTTCCTGTCTCTTTTTAAAGTAAGCAATTCCGTGTTTTTTTGATATAAAACTAATAACAGGTATCGGTTCTTCTTGAATAGAAAAGATTGGAATATTTCTAATTATAACATCACCTGATTGAGTAGGGAAATTGAAGATTTTAATTTTTATGGAGGAAAAGAGTGATGTTCTAATTTCTAAAGTATCACCAATAAAGTTTTTATCTATTGAAAACATTTCAGTGGAATCACATAAATAAGAATCACTTGTCGTTTTTATATGAGCAGGCTTGTATATTCCCTTTTTTTGAAAAGATAAATTACCTGTTATGTTCTGACTATATGAGAAATTAGAGATAAAAAGTAAAACCCAAATCGATATAGCTATTCTCATTTATAATTTTAAAGGTAGAGCAAATTAATTTTTATTTAAAATTTTTATTTTTCACTTAATTATTTGTTATACAGCTTGATAGTCCGTTTTTTACAGACTGATTTGTATTTGTTTGAAAAAAACATCTCAAAAAACTTGAAAATATGACGATCGGTCATTAACTTAGCAGAGTGAAAAGAAAGATATACAGAGAAGACATTTTAAAAGCTGGTTTGGAATTGATGTTCCTTAACGGTTATAATGCTACTGGTATTAAAGAGATAACAAGTAAGATTGATATTCCTAAAGGTTCTTTTTACAATCATTTCACTAATAAAGAAGAATTTGCTTTAGAGGTAGTTCAAATGTATTGTGATAACGGTTTGAAGATGTATGAGAATGTTTTTCTAGATACAACAAGAACTGGTTACGATAGGGTAGAGAATTTTTTCAATCGTTTGATTAAAAATTATTCTGAAGTTCTAGAATATAAGTTGGGATGTGTAATGGGAAATTTCTCTATTGAAATGTCTGATATAAATGAAAACTTCAGAGTGTTATTGGATCAAGAGTTCGATAAGCTACAATCTGTAATTGAAACTTGTATCAAAGAAGGTATGAAAGCAGGTGATATTTCGAGTGATAAAGATTCAAATGCATTGGCTTCATTTCTATTAAACAGCTGGCATGGTGCTATGTTGAGAATGAAAACTACAGCAGATTCAAAACCACTTGAAGATTGTAAGTTGATGTTTTTGAGTCTTTTGAAGGCTTAAAAAAATTTAAATATAAAAAATGACGAACGGTCGTTGTAAAAAGAAAGATATGAAAAAGAAGAATTATTTAAAGAAGGGAGTAGCGTTAGCGTTAATGCTTTTTACAATGCAATCCTCATTCGCAGGTGGACCATGGCTATTTAAAAAAAATGAAGGGTTTATTCAAACATCTGTTGTTCTACCAGCATATGCTTATAGCTCATTATTGATGGGTACGTTGAGAGAAACTCAAGAAGTAAACAGGAAGACGCATAATTCAGATTATAGTATTTACTTGGAATATGGAATAACTGATAAGCTAAACGTAATTTCAACTTTACCTTTTAAGTATGTTAAAACAGATGATTTAACGGATGGTTTCTCACCAACCAATTTACTAGAAGATGGAGATCTAGGAGGGATTAGTAATTACAAATTGGCGCTTAAATATGGAATTATAGATGCTAAAGTTAAAGTTGCATTATCACTTCAAACAAGTTGGAATACAATAAAACAAGATCTTGATAAAGGATTGTCAACGGGGTATGACGCAAACTCATATGGATTAATGTTGCACATAGGAAGGAGTAAAGAGAAACAATACGGTTTCCTAGAGGTTGGATATAATTTGTTTTCTAATAACTACAGTGATGCCATCGAATTAAAAATTGAACATGGTTGGAAATTGAGCGATCATTTTTATTTAGCTGGATCCTTGGACGGTAGGTTCTCAATGCACAATGGTTCATACAATAATGAGAACTTAAAACAAACGGGATTGAGTCCTAATGATCAGGAATGGGCATATTTTGGAGTGAAAGTAGCCTATGAAAAGGATAATGGATTTGGTATAAATGCCAATATGCCTTTAGTGCCTATTACTTTTAAATATGTTGGTTTTAACGGGGCTATTGGGTTTGGGGCTTATAAGAAATTTTAATTTTTAAAATTTCATTTAGCAATTTTTTATTGATCAATTCTTCAATTTATTACAATGATGATATTGAAGCCATTAATCTTCTTGAAACTAGTATTGTCATTCTGAGCGGAGTCGAAGAACTTGCACAGTAACAACAAAACTTGATCAACAAATCAAATAACTATCACACACGCATAAATACATACATACAATTAACCATAAACAAAAATCAAAATGTCAAAAACAAACTACAGAATCAACAAACCAAAAACGGTAACAGCAGTCTTTATTCTCAACGTAATTATGATGATTTTACCCTTTGTGTTTTACACAGTATTCACAACACAAAACATTACTATTGATGGCCTAGATCCAATGCTAATGATTTATACAGGAATTGCATACATTGTCTCTTTTGTCCCATTGGTTATTTCAATAAGAACAAAAAGGATCTGGCTGTTCAGATCAATCTTATTACTAAACATTCTAATCGCTTTACCGGCTAAGGCTTATATAGGAATCATAGTAGCCATTGTTTCGATCATTATTTCATTAACAAAAAGAGTAACAACATATTTTCAAGAATAAAACTATGAAAAACAAAAACATATTAATTGTTGGCGCTAATGGTGCGATGGCAATGGAAACGATAAAACATCTTATTAAAAAAGGATACGCTGAAATAACGATGGCATGTAGAGATTATAATAAAGGACTCATAGCAAAAAAAGAAATTTTAAATTGGGTAGAAGCCCAAGAAACGAATTTGAAAGTTATTGGTGGTTTTGATATGAATAAACCTCAATTGATCAGGGCAGCGGTTCAAAACATAAAGGAAAAATTCCCTTTTGATATCGTATTTCTAGCGGCTGGATTTGCAGTGTTTTCTGATGATTTTCAAGCTGTAGAATGGGAGAGTAGTAGAATTGAAAAAACAATATTTCAAAATTTAATTGGGAGTCACGTCACTTTAGAAGCGCTTAAAGGAGCAGGTTTAGTTGCTAAAGAAGCTCGAGTTGTATTAGCTGGTGGTGAAGGAGCTAGAGGAATTAAGGGAATGATAGATAAACCAGTGTTTAGTTCCTTCAATGCGTTTAAAAATTATGTTTATTTAAAATCTGATCTAAAATACAATCCATTGAATGCTATCGGGATTTCTAAATTATGTGGTGCTTTATGGGTGACTAAAGTTGCTGAGTTAGAGCGAGGGAATATGGAAGTGATTTGGTTCTCCCCAGGTTTAACTTCTGGATCTTCGGGCTTACAAGTTTTACCAAGGGTTAAAAGAATTGTATTCGGAATTACCTTTAGTATAATGAACTTGCTAGGGAAATCTCAAACTCCTGAAGCTGGAGGAAAGAAATATGCGGATTGTTTAACAGGAAAGTTAGGAGAAACAGGAAGCTTACTTGGTGCACCAGCTGGAAAATCAATAGGGAAACTTACTGATCAAAAACCTATGAATTCATTGTTTATTAATCGTGAATTTATAGATGGCTTTTGGGAGATCGTTGAACGGACTATTGGTAAATATCAAACTAAATAATATGATGTTATTATTTGAGTTTATCGCTCTAGTTCTACCGTAATTTCTATTTATCGGGCATGTTTCCGAGGATATACTCGTCTTCAAAAGGGCAAGTAATACTATGTTGAGGAAATGTGTCTGAAGACACGATTCTCATTACACACGTATGTCCTCCGGGACATACGTGCGAGTGATAGTTATTTTAAAATCGTTTTGATTGTAGATGAGTTAGATAGTGTCTTATGAACTGGACATTTGGCTGCTATTTGAACCAAACGTTCTTTTTGGGTAGTATCTAAGTCACCTATGAATTCTAAAGATTTCGAGAAAACATCTACAGTTTTATTGTCTTTTTTCTCTTTGTGATGTGTTAGATATACTTTGATTTCTTCTAAATTCCAGCCTTTATGTTTAGCATACATATTAACCGTCATGGCTGTACAAGCTGCTAAACCAGAAGTAACCAATTCATAAGGAGATAAACCAAAATCATCTCCTCCAACTTCTTTGGGTTCATCAGCAATTATAGCGTGCTTACTTGTATTTATAGTTGTAGTAAAGGCATCATCCTTGGCATTTAAATAACCTACTAATTGATGTGTTTCTGGAGTGTAACTGTCTTTTTCTTCTTGAGGTAAATACCTTTTTACCCAAGAGGAAATAACATCTCCTACATACATACTATCTTCTCGTTTTGTCAGTAAATGATCTGCAGTATCTAGTGATATAAAACTTTTAGGGTGTGTTGCATGCTCATAAATTTTCTGAGCGTTTTCAATCCCTACAATTTCATCAGTAGGAGAATGGAAAATTAAGATTGGTTTATGAAGAGACTTGATAACTGCTGGTAAATTGTGCTTCCTAAAACCTTCAACGAAGTTTTGATTAACTATAAATTTTCGCCCACCAATTTGAACATCCGTTTGTCCGTTCTCAGTAAGTTCATCCAATTGATTTACAAAATGCTTTGTTGTATGTTCTATATCAGCTGGAGCTCCAATAGTACAAACTGCTTTTATTTCGGGGATTAAGGAAGCGGCAATAATTGCAGCAGCACCTCCGAGTGAATGTCCAATGATTAGTTCTGGTGCAAAATATTTTTCGGTAATATATACATGAACATCCTGAAGATCTTCAACATTGGCTTCAAAATGACTGTTCTTAAAGTCGCCTTTACTTTTTCCTAAACCTGTAAAATCAAACCTTACAACTGCAAAGCCCTTATTGTTTAAAGATCTGTTAATGTTTCTAACTGCATTTATATTGCTGTTGCATGTAAAGCAATGAGAGAATATAGCAATACTAGAAGGCTTTTGATTCGTTGGGAATTCAATAGTTGCAGATAATTCTACACCGTATCTATTCTTAATATTAAGGTTTGTTGCGTCCATTGTAAATCGTTTGATAAGCTAAATTTAGGTAAAAAGGATTTACATTTTATTCTATTAAATGACAATTGACTACTTAGTCTCGCGCACATGTTCCGGAGGACATACGTGTGTAATGAGTTTCGTGTCTTAAGACACATTTTCTCAACATAGTCATACTCGCTCGTCTGAAGACTAGCATCTCGATACACACGTATGTCCTCCGGAACATGCGCGAAAAAGGGTGAGTGATCTCATTTGTTTTAATTGTAAGTTATTATTTTACAGTGCGTTATTGTCTTTTTAAGACTTCATGAGTCTCATTTTATACTCAAAAATGAATGTTTTCTAATCAAGTCAATTCTTAACTTAAAGGAATTAAACACCTTAAACCTTAACACCTTGCAAATGAAAAAACTACAACTTTCATTCTTTTTGATGACAATGTCATTGATTGGACTATCACAAAATGAAGTAACCTTGAATGGTTATCTTAAAACAATTAAAAACAGTTCAAAGCAAAAATTATCGACGAATAAGCCTACGATAAAATTTGAACAAGAGCACTTTACGACTTCTATAATAGATTATGAAATTGATAAGATTGATAACAACAATTTTAGAATTGTTGCAAAGGATAATGATGATTTAACCTTTTATTTAACATGTAGACATGGTAATATAAAAGGTGTTGGATTAAGCGTTAATTCTGATTTTGGATATTCTATTAGTAAAAATCACTATAGTGAAAAGCTTACTTATACTAAAGTTCCTAAATCAGAATTAGTATTTGTTTGCGGAGATCATGAGTCTAAAACTCAAAACGTAAAAAGAACATCAAATAAAAGATTACATTTAGGGAATTCAGGAACTACTTCTGATGTGCTTTTATTAGAGAGTAAACCAAATGCTCCTCATTTAATTTATTTAGATTTTGATGGGGAAGATTCTTTACCAGGATGGTCTAATTACAATTATACTGCTGGAGATCCAAATTTATCTGCAGATGTTAAAAGACAAATGTGGGAATCTGTTGCTGATGATTTTGCACCTTTCAATGTAAACGTAACAAACAATAGAGCTCTTTTTGATAGTCATTTAGAAATCAATAAAACATATGTAGTTATTGCTCAATTCGGAATAGTAGGATGGGGCGGACTAGCAGGATTAGATACTTACGGAACAGGAAGATCAGTTTTGGTTGATTATGATTACAGCAACGAAAATTTCTTTAGAATATCAATTGCTCATGAATTAGGACATGCCTTAGGATTAAATCATGACGGTCAATCATTACCATATTATGGAGGTCATGGTGAATACTCTCCTATAATGGGGAACGGATCAAACTATGTGTCTCAATGGAGTAAAGGAGAATATTCTGGAGCAACAAATTATGAAGATGATATTTCAAT
>CAWVWF010000059.1:0-16949 GCA_963933885.1 uncultured Flavobacteriales bacterium
CAATGAGCTATAAATCAATGAAATACAATGTGACTTAAAGGGGTAACCCTATAATTTTATTACTTTTGTGTTTACAAAAACAAAATATTTGAGGAGATAATAATTTCAACATATAATATAGCTTAATGCTATAATTCTTAAAAGCGGAAAACGACCAATTTTAAACAGTCTAAGAATTATAAGTAGAATGCTCATCTTTTGGGTGGGCTTCACTTGTTTAGATTGTGGGTGCTTGGTCGTACCTCCGTTTTTGGATAAGTTGAAGTTCTACCCTTTTTTATTTTTAAGGAAATAAAAATATGAGATGCTTAAAAGGAAAAAATGAGTTGTTAGTAGATTCATTTTTTATAAATAAGATTCTAGAACAAAATATTTTATCAAAAATTTCTCAAGGATATTGAATGAGGTAATTCAATAAACCTTTTTCGTATTGACAAATACAAAAAATGTCTGTAGATAGAATTTAATGTACGGTTTTGATTAAAATTATCGGTATTGGTAAAATAATAGCGATGTGATTTTTAAACATCTGATTACATTAATTTTCAAGAAGCTAGACATCTTTTTCCAACTTCAAAATACTAGAAAAATGATGAATAAATTCGATGGGGATAATCGAATAAATCATTTTCTAAATGTTTTCAGAAGTAGGCAAAGGTGAATTAAGAATCATTACAACTGACGAGCTTCGTGAGTTTGATGGTTTTGGTCATTTGTCAGATGAAGAAGCTTCAGAAATTATTTCAACATTAAAAGAATTATCATTAATCACTCATAAAATTGTAGTTAATTATGAGCAACCTCAATCAATTCCAAAGCTTCGCAAAGCGTAACAAAGGAAAAATCGTTAGCAATAACAAGGCTGTTATATATACTCGTGTTTCAGATGTTAAACAGCAAGATAATACCAGTTTAGAAAGTCAGAAAAAGTATTGTACTGAATACGCTCAAAATAAGAATTTTGAGATTTCGGGATATTACGGTGGTACTTATGCAAGTGCTAAAACAGATGATCGAAAGGCTTTTCAAGAAATGCTAACCGACGTTAGACGAAAGAAAATCTCCAATATTATAGTTTACAGTATCGACCGTTTTTCGAGAGCTGGAGCAAGTGCAATTTCAACAGTTGAAGAACTAAATCGGAAAGGAATAAATGTAATATCTGTTACTCAGCCAGTAGATACAGAATCATCAACCGGAACATTTTTTCAAAACATCAATTTACTCTTTAGTAAATATGATAACGACCAACGAAGAGAAAAGACTATTACTGGAATGAAGCAACGCCTTTTAAATGGTTATTGGATGGGAGTTGCCCCTTTAGGTTATAAGAATGCTAGAAACGAGCAGAACATACCCATATTAGAATTAAGTGATAAAGCTAAGTTGATTAAGAAGGCATTTTTATGGAAGGCAAGTGAAAGTTTAACTAATGTTGAAATAATTGAGAAGCTAAAACAACGAGGTTTAACTCTGTATAAACAACGCCTTACTGATATGTTTAGGAATCCCGTTTATTGTGGCTTAATTTCTCATAGCTTACTTGAAGGTGAAATTGTTGAAGGGAAACACCAGGGGATAGTTTCAAAAGATGTTTTTTTGAAAGTAAATGGGATTCAAGCAAAGAATAATCATAATTACAAGCAAAATAAAACGAACGAGAATCTTCCATTAAAAGGTTTTGCAAAATGTAAAAGCTGTGGTAGTGCATTAACTGGATATATCGTTAAGAAGAAAAATATCTATTATTATAAGTGTAAAACAATCGCTTGTTCTTGCAATAGAAATACAAATGTGTTGCACACTAAGTTTGAAGAACTACTTGATACGTATAAAGTTGATTCTAAGCTTTTGGCTCCGTTAAAAACACAACTGCAATATACTTTTGAATACTTCAATGAATCAAGTAAGGAGAATGAAGATGTATTGAAATACAACTTGAAAAAAGTTAAGGAGAAGATCGAAAAGATAGAAGAACGTTATGTAATAGGGGAGATAGAAAGAGAAATGTATCAAAAATTCATTTTGAAGTTTAGAGAGGAAGAGGATTCAGTTTTGCAAGAATTAGGTACAAATGGAAATGAGAGTTCGAACCTTGAATATTATATTGATTCTTCATTGAAATTATTCAGTAACATCAATGAAATATGGGGTTTAAGTAATTTTAAAGAAAAGCAGAAATTGCAGAATATCCTATTCCCAAGCGGAATTGAGTACGACCGTAAAAGTGATAGAGTTCGAACCACTAATGCAAATTCCGCTATGGAGCTAATTCGCTCTTTGTCAGTAAGTATGGGGAATAAAAAAAGCGAACAAAAAGTAAAAAATACTTATTTGTCCGCTTGTGTGACCCTGGAAGGATTCGAACCTTCAACCGTCAGAGCCGAAATCTGATATTCTATCCAGTTGAACTACAGAGCCATTTTTTTGGTGAGTGGTTTAACAAATCCTAAAAGGACAGTTGAACTACAGAGCCAATTATGATAAAGATAGTACAGATGAAGTGAAAAATGGTAATGTTTTTTGTTGGAAAAGGAGTTGTTTAGAATACAGATTGAGATTTATTGTGCTTCTTTCTTAATTTCTACAATATTAGTGTGTATTTTTAGTTGTTCTTAGGATATCATTTTATGAAAAACTTCCTTTATTTATTCGCTTTAGTACTGATTTCTCAAGTAAGTGTTGGTCAGAGTATTGGTGAATGGCGATCACATTTACCACTCCATAAAGGCTTGTCTGTAGCCAAAGCTGGATCTAAAGTTTATGTAGCTGCTTACCCATCTGTTTTTGTTTATGATACAGACGATCAATCAATCACTCAGCTTTCCAAGGTTAATGAGCTATCCGATTTAGGAGCGAAAATCATCCGTTTCAGTGAAAGTTATAACACGGTAATCATAGGATACGAAACAGGAAATATTGATTTGATTGTAAACAATCTAGTAATTAATATTCCAGATATAGAAAGAAGTTTTATTCAAGGAAACAAGGCTATAAACGACATTACGATTAATGGAGGATTCGCATATCTATCTACAGGTTTTGGAGTTGTGGTATTAGATATTCAAAGAAAAGAAATTAAAGAAACTTATACGATAGGAGACAATGGTTCATATGTAGATGTATCCGATATCGCTATTTTTAATGATACGATTTATGCAGCATCCAAAGATGGATTATTCTACGCGCCATTTACTGGAGTGAATTTATCTGATTTTCAAGTATGGAACAAAAAATCCGGTTTTTCTTCAGATTTAGAATTGGTGAGTTTAGCGGTAACTGATAATGAATTATACATCGCAGGAAATTCATCCGCTTATAAGCAAGACACAATTTACAGATACAAAAACGGACAAATTGATATACCACCGATTCCTCATTATAACTATGAGGATGTTTCGAGGTTAACTTTTAAAAACAATAAGCTATTAATAAGTTCAACCTATGTTGGATTTATTGTAGAGGAAGACTTATCAAGCACTTCGAAAATGTATACCTATGGAAGTGGTCTTAGTGGACCCAAACCAAGAGATTTTGATTTCGATAATGGTGTATATTATGTTGCAGATGAAGGGGTTGGTTTAGTTATAAGAAAAAGTTCATGGGACCATGAAGTTATAACACCTGAAGGGCCAGGTAGTGAGAAGTGCTGGGACTTAAATTATGCAGATGGTGCATTATGGGTAGCTACAGGTTCTTTGCATTACAATTTGAATAACTTCTGGAAAAAGAATGGAGTGTATCAGTTTAAGGGTAATAACTGGACAAATTACACTCATAATGGCCTTGATTCTATTTATGATTTAACAACTATAGCTGTTGATCCAAATAATGGGGATCATGTTTTTGCAGGGAGTTGGGGGAAAGGATTAATGGAACTTAATAATGGAACATTGAGTCATTATCACAAAGATAATAGTCCTATAAAATCGATAGCTGCTTTTGATTGGCAAGGAGTAGGTGGTGTTACATTTGATGATAATGGATTGGTTTGGGTTGTAAATACCCCAAAAAGTGGAAACCCAATTACTGAACCTTTACTGGCGTATGACGGAACTACATGGTATAAATTCACGATGCTTAATATTGCTTCTTCTGGTCATTATCTCAATCAAATTTATATTGATAACTCTGGATATAAATGGATTGCTACACGTTCCAATGGAATCATTGTATTTGATGATAACGGAACATTAACAGATGAAAGTGATGATAGAGTAGTAAGGATCCAAGAGGGAAGTACTGCAGGAGATTTACCATCTAACGAGGTTCATTCTTTAGTGATTGATGATGATGATAAAGTTTGGATTGGAACAGAAAAAGGTTTGGCAGTTATTCATTCAACAGCAGATGTTTTTGATGGAACTGCTAAGGCTGAGAGAATTATTATTGAGCAAGATGGAAACTTTCAATACTTATTAGAAACAGAGGTTATTAGAACAATTGTTAAGGATGGTGGCAACCGTAAATGGGTTGGAACATTTAGTGGAGGAGTTTATTTAATAAGTGAAGATGGACAAGAAACTATTCATCATTTCACGATAGATAATAGTCCGCTGTTGGCCAACAACGTTATTGATATTGAAGTATTCGGAAACTCAGGAGAGGTATTCTTTGCGACAGAAAAAGGGTTGATCTCTTATGTTGGAGATGCTACAGATAGCGACAATTATAAAGGACCAGTTTACGCTTTCCCTAATCCAGTTAAATCTACTTACAGTGGTGTTATTGGAATAAGAGGATTGGTTGGAAATTCAGAAATTAAAATAACCGATATAACTGGTAACTTGGTTTATGAAACTATAGCCGAAGGTGGAACAGCAACTTGGGATGGGAAAACAATGAATGGTAAACGCGTTCAGACAGGGGTTTATATTGTGTTTTCATCAAGCGATGACGGTTCGGAAACGGAAGTAACAAAAATCCTATTCATTAATTAATGCAAGATTCCGACAAGGCGATTGTACTAGGTTCTATCGCAGTAAAGGATAATGCTAATGTTGTTAAAGTGTTCACTCAAAACAACGGTATACTATCCCTTTATCTTTCTCCAACTGCAAAAAAGCGAGCAGCTAGAAATGCAGTTTTACAGCCTTTAAGTTTATGTGAAATTGTATTTACAAGTAATAAAAGATCAACGCTTTTAAATTTAAAGGAAGCAAAAATTACAACACCCCTTTTTGGAATTCAAGGAAATATTTTTAAAAATACCATCGCACTTTTCATGGCAGATGTATTAAATAAAGTAGTTCCTGAAGATACGGATGAAAATCTTTTTGAGTTTTTACACAATGCTATTTTATTGTTTGATGAATTAGAAGAAGGGATTGCCAATTTTCATATTGCCTTTTTGTTGAGGTTAACAAAATGGCTAGGTTTCTTTCCTCATTTCCATGAAGAAAATTTTACAAATTTTGATTTAAGAGAAGGTTTATTCATGAAAGGAAGACCAAATCATCCTCATTATTTAAATCATGAGGAAACGCAAACGATAGCACGATTTTTGAGGACGACTTGGGAAGAATTAAATACGATAAAAATTCAGGGTAAAGAGCGCCGAATTTTACTCGCAGCAATAATAAATTATTACACTTTGCATATCCCAAATTTTAGGGAGCCGAAATCATTGAGTATTTTAGAGGAAGTATTTAGCTAATGAGAATATTAATTATATGTTTGGTAATGATAAGTTGTGCTGTTAGAGCGCAAACTATTCAGCTATTCTCTGGTGATTCCATTCCGATTAAAAACGCGAGTATTTCCGATTTAACTGAAGAGGAAACTGTTTATACAGACAAGGCTGGTAAAGCAGAGATTTCTATTTTCGAATCGGATCAGCTATTACAACTTAGACATGCAGATTTTGAAACACTTGTTGTTTCTAAGCAAGATATTACCAATCAGAAAAACATTTATTTATTCCCAACTTCGAATACTAAAATTAAGGAGGTGGAAATTCCAGTAAATTCTAGAACTGGTGAGAGTAAGTATGAATTGATAACACAATCCACTTCTATATCACAACATAAGATAGAACAACAAGGTGCTGCGAATAGTGCGGATATGCTAGAAAACACTGGACAAGTACTGATACAAAAGAGTCAGTTTGGAGGAGGAAGTCCAATCATAAGAGGATTTGAAGCCAGTAGAATTTTATTGGTTGTAGATGGTGTTAGAATGAACAATGCAATATATAGAGGAGGGCATTTACAAAATGCTATTTCTATCGACCCTGCAATGCTTGCTGGAACAGAGGTGATTTTCGGACCTAATTCTTTAATCTACGGAAGTGATGCTTTGGGAGGAGTTATCCATTTTAAAACGAAAGACCCAAAGTTGAAAACGGATTCAAATTCAGTGAATAAGCTTGGTGGTTTTCTAAGATATCAATCAGTTTCAGAAGCGAAAGTTGCCAATATTCATTTGAACTTTGCGAATGAAAAATGGGGGTTCTTTGGGAGTATTACTAGAAGTGATTTTGGTGATTTAAGAATGGGAAAAAACAGGACGCATGGTTATACAGATTTCGGAAAAGTACCATTTTATGCTATGCAGGTTAATGGTGTTGATTCGATGATGGCAAATGATGATCAAAACATACATAAGAACAGTGGGTATTCTCAAATGGATATTCTTACGAAAGTATTATTTCAACCAAAAGAAGGTTATAAATTTAAACTGAATTTACAGCAATCAACATCTACTAATATTCCAAGGTTTGATAAGTTGAATGAATATAGAAATGGCGTTTTAAGATATGGGGAGTGGAATTACGGTCCGCAAAACAGATCGTTAATATCCTTGTCTGCAGAAATTGAAAAACCTAAAAAGTTATTTGATTTAAACAATACAATCTTCGCATTTCAAAGGATAGAAGAAGATAGAATTAGCAGAGATTTCAAATCAGATATTCAAGAGAATCAAGAAGAAGATGTGTATGTTTATTCCTTCAATTCCGACTTTATTAAGTTTGTAGATTCTGCGAAAACATTGAAGTTAAACTATGGTGTAGAGCTACTTTGGAATGATGTTACCTCTAAAGCATACACTAAAAATATAGAAACTTCTGCAGAGGATTTCTTACAGACAAGGTATCCAGGAGGAGGATCCGATTACAAAGCAGCTGCTTTATATGCTGCAGTTCAAAAAAGATGGGACAATCATTTAATTAAAGGAGGAGCAAGATATTCGGCATCGGAAATTAATGCGAAATTTGACACCAATCAGGTTGTTAATCTTTTAGATCTTTCTGAAGTAAAACTATTTAATCATTCAGTTACAGGGTCTGTTGGATATGTATATCATCATGAAAATCATAAGTTTTATAGCAGTCTATCATCAGCTTTCAAATCTCCAAACATTGATGATTTCAGTAAGATCTTCGAGAAAAAAGGAACGTTAACAATTCCAAACCCTGACTTGAAATCAGAAACAGCTTATAGTGGAGAAATTGGGACTGCTTTTTCAGGATCTAAAATCAAGTATGATATCGCATTATTTTACACACGAGTTTATGACTTAATGATAAAGGATACCATCAATACAAATGGACAATCAGAGATTGTGGTTGATGGAGAAACATTAGATATTGTAAGTAATGTAAACAATGGGATAGCTGATTTGTATGGAGTATTTGCATCAGTAAAAATCAACATTTTACGAAACTTCAACTTTGCATCAACAGGAACATTAACCAAAGCGGAATTTGTAAACTCCAATGAAGCGGTTCCTCATATTCCTCCATTTTATGGAAGATCTAGTTTGAACTATACGAGAGGGAAGATGAAAATATCATTTTATGCGAAGTACAATGGATTAAAAAAATGGAGTGAATCATCAAGCTTAACAGATAATATTGATGAAGGGATCTTAGGTGTTGGGACGCCTTCTTGGTATACTCTAAATGCATCAATATTTACCTTTCCAATGAAGAATATGCGTATTCAAGTGGGTGTTGAAAATATTATGGATGTGCATTATAAAACCTTCGCTTCAGGAATAAGTGGTGCGGGTAGAAACATCATGGCTTCGGTATACTTCAGTTATTAATATCAATAAATTTCTTCATAAAAAAAGCAGCACTTAAAAAGCGCTGCTGAGTTATTATAGGTAATAAGTAATATTTTATAAACTTGCGTGTGATCCATCACAGTATGGTGGATTGTTAGTTTGCTTGCAAGTGCAAATAGGTGCTGTTTTAGCTTCTTCGGATTTAAAAACGACTGAACGAAATTCAGAACCTCTGTGCGCTCCATCACACCAAGTTTGGTTTGCTGATTCTCCACATGCACACCATGCGTAGTTTTTTCCAGCCTCTAGTTCTTCCATTTTTGGTTTTGTACCTGCTACTTTTCCTTTTGCCATATCTGTTGAGTTAGTTGTTTAATTTTGTTGTGAATATGATGGTACGGAATGGTGACGGTAAGGTTGTGGTAATATACTTTAGTACGTCATTGTAGGGATGCCCCTTGTGGGTATCCAACATGTAGTAGTCTAATTGTGAAGTACTGTGTTTCGGATACCCACAAGGGGCATCCCTACATTTTAAAAAATTACTCGCCTTTTTTTAATCTGTATCTTTTGTAGATTTTTATTCCCATCATTAATACAATGGCTAAACCAGCAAACCCTGCTACACCAATAAGGGCGCTCATTTCGCTTTTTAAAACAACTAAAAATACGATTGCAAAAAGCAATAATGTAGCACCTTCGTTCCATAATCTCATTTTAAAAGAAGTGTGGTTGATGATGTCTTTCTGTAAGTTTTTGTAGATGGCTCCACAAATGTGATGGTATATAACCAATAACAAAACAAACGTAAGCTTGGCGTGCATCCATGACTCGGATAGGTAACCCGGCATTTTAATTAGTAAGCCAGTTGCAAAACCTAAGGCTAAAATCATACTTGGCCAAGTAATCATATACCATAGCCTTTTCATCATGATTTTATATTGATTTTGAAGCACTTTTCTTTCCACTTCTGGTTGATCTTGTGCTTCGATAAAGTAGATAAATAAGCGGACGATATAAAACAATCCTGCAAACCAAGTAACAACAAAAATGATGTGAAATGATTTTAAATAACCTATAATTTCTTCTCCAGTCATAAAACAAAATTAAATCTTTATTTTTACGAAATGAAATCAATTACTGCTAAAGAAACATTCGCGTCCTCTTCACACATTGTTTTACCCAATGATACGAATACATTAGGGAATTTAATGGGAGGACAATTGCTTAATTGGCTAGATGTAATTGGTGCTATAAGTGCGCACAGGCATTGTAGAAGAGTTGTTGTAACGGCATCAGTTGGAAAGGTAGCCTTTCAAAAACCAATCGCTTTAGGAGATATCGTAACGATTGAAGCAAAAGTATCTCGTGCATTCACATCGAGTATGGAAGTGGTTATGGATGTTTATGTTGAAAACCACATGACTGGTAAGAAAACGGTTCATAATGAAGCTATTTACACATTTGTAGCGGTTGATCAAATAGGTCGTCCGATAGAAGTACCGGCTTTGGTTCCTGAGACAGAATTAGAGGTAGAAAAATTTGATGCAGCATTGCGTCGCAGACAATTAAACTTGTTAATGGCTGGAAAAATAAAAGCAGACGAAGCAAAAGAACTTAAAGCGTTTTTTGAATAATGAAAAACAAAGAGCAAGATCAACAATCCGCTTGGCAACGTTTAAAAGTACGTTACCATTTATCTGTAGTTAATAAATCACGATTGGTTGAGGTATATAGTAGAGATATTTCGAGAGGAAGATTAATGGCTGCTGTTTCCTTGATAGGAATACTGATTGTTGGAATTACTTATTGTGTAATTGCTTTTACACCATTAAAATCTTTAATAATTCCAGGTCACGAATCAGAAGAGACACGTATGGAATTGTTCGCATTACAAGCACATATTATCAAGTTGCAAGAACAAGTTAATGGGAAGATAGAATATTCTATGAGATTGGATTCTAACCTTACGAAGTTTGGAATTCCAGTAGACTCGATTAATAATATGAGTTTGAAAAAGGTTGCAACCTCAAATGATAAACAACCAGTTTTACCAGATCAGTTTTTAAATTTAGCAGAATCAAGTGGTGCTTCAGTTTTAGCATACTACCACTTCTTTCATCCTATTTCTGGACTAGTATCTAAGGCGTTTAAGTTAGACGAAGGTCATTATGGTGTAGATATCGTTGCTGAGAAAAATGAAGCCGTAAAAGCGACTTTAAATGGTAAGGTTGTATTTTCAGCTTGGACAGCGGAAACAGGACATGTTATTGCGATTCAACATACCAACGATCTATTAAGTATTTATAAGCACAATTCAGTTGTATTAAAAAAGGAAGGTGATGTTGTAAAGGCAGGTGAGGTAATTGCAATCGTTGGAAACAGTGGGGATTTTACAACAGGACCACATTTACACTTTGAAATCTGGTTAAAAGGTCAGCCTTTAAATCCGGTTGAAGTGATGAAATTCAATTAAATTTTTGTTAATTATTTATCTCGTCAAATACTAATTCGTATTTTCATGAGGAATGAAAAACAGAACCATCAACGTAATAATCTTTGCAGGAATATTTTCAATTCTTCTTGTCTCGATCGTTCAATATGTTTGGGCAGACAATCTAGTTAATACAGAGCGAAAACAATTTAACCACAAGGTTAAGATTGCGCTTACCAATGCAGGATATAAGCTTAGACTAATCCATCATACAAGTATTGATAAGATTCATTTGGTAAAACAAATCTCCAAAGAATCGTTCATTGTAGAAATTCAAGATATTGTAAACCCTTCTCAAATAGATTCTCTTTTACAAGAGGAGTTCAGCGGTTTAGAAGTGAATAGAGATTATAAGATTGCTATTTATGATTGCTTTACGGATAGTGTATTGTATTCCCATTCAGGATCTAAAACGGAAGAGCAAGTTACGGCAAAGGCGTATGGTGTTAATTGGGATATTAACAGTTATAATTTTGGGGTGATTTTTTCTAAAGAAAAAGTGTTTTTAACTTACAGAAAAATTTGGATTGCTTCAGTTGGAGTGGTATTAATTCTTTCCATTTTCTTCGGATATACGATTATGCTAATTATTAGGCAGAAAAAGTTAGGTGATATGAAAACGGACTTTATTAATAACATGACTCACGAGTTAAAGACTCCGATTTCAACCATTTCATTATCTAGTAAAGTGATAAATAATCCTGATATTATTAATCAACCAGATCGATTGAGTAGGTATGCAGGTATTATTGAGGAAGAAAACCTAAGATTAAAAAATCAGGTAGAAAAAGTACTTCAGATATCCTTCTTTGAGAAGCAAGATATTCAATTAAACATTGGGAAGTCTGATGTTAAATTGTTAGTTGAGACTTCTATTAAACCTTTTGAAATTATCCTAGAGGAAAAGAAGGGGGATATCAATTTTACAGGAGATGCATTTGATGCTGAATTGGATGAGAATTACATGAACAATGTGATTTCTAATTTAATAGACAATGCTATTAAGTATTCAGGAGATGCTCCACCAGAAATTACGGTATCAATCGAAAAAGATAAGAAGTGCTTTACTCTAATCATTGCTGATAAAGGAATCGGAATGAAAAAAGAGGAGCTTAAAAACATATTCAATAAGTTTTACCGCGTTCCAACCGGAAATGTACACAATGTGAAAGGTTTTGGAATTGGATTGAGCTACGTGCAGCTTATGGTTAAAAAGCATGGAGGAAGTATAAAAGTGAATAGCGGTTTGGAACAAGGAACTCAATTCACAATTGTTTTACCATTAAAACAGAATGTATGAAAATTAAAGCAACAATATTACTGGTAGAGGATGATGAGAATTTAGGATTTGTTATCAAAGACAATCTTGAAGTGGAAGGATTTAAAGTGGTTTGGGCTAAAGATGGTGCAGCTGGTTTTGATGCTTATTGTAAGGATAAGTTTGACTTATGTGTTTTAGACGTTATGCTTCCTAAGGTTGATGGTTTCGATTTGGCCAAACAAATTAAAGAGGTAAAGGCTAATATTCCTTTGATATTTTTAACTGCTAAATCGTTAGATCAAGATAAGATTAAAGGGTTCAAAATTGGTGCTGATGATTACATCACAAAGCCTTTTAACATGGATATTTTGCTTTTAAGAGTTCAAGCGTTATTGAATAGGTTTTTCGCTGTTGAGACGAATCAAACGGACGACAAAGATGTGTTCCAGTTAAACTCAATTGCTTTTCATTATAAGAATCAAGAATTGGTTTCTGAAACAGGTAACCAACATCTAACAAAGAAAGAAGCTGAAATGCTTAGATTACTTTGTCTGAATAAAAACGATTTACTCACAAGAGAGTTAGCGCTTAAAGTGATTTGGGGTGAGAACGATTACTTCAAAGGAAGAAGCATGGATGTTTTTATCACGAAGTTAAGGAAGTACTTAAAAGGTGATACAGGCATTGAAATTATTAATGTTCATGGATCAGGGTTTAAGTTGATGGTGAAGTGATTATTTAGCTGTTATTGTCTCAATTTAAATAGAAAATCAAAAGTGGTAATATAATTTTCTACTATTCGAAGTAATTCCTGAATATCTGAATCTGGTGCATCTTGATAGATCTCAGAAATTCTATTTTTAGTTTTGACCATTTCCTTCTGTGCTGCCTTACTATTTCCATTGGCGTGTAAGTCTGCCATTACCTTCATACCTTGATTTAAAGTAGCGATACAAAGCACTTTTTTGTAATTAGCCTCAATTGTATATTCGGTTTTTCCGGTTGCTTCTTCCCATTTCAAAGCTTCTTTTTTTAGAATAACAATCTCTTTTCCACCTGATATTTTTGTATAACTAAGTGTTACTATTACAGGCGATTTCTCAACTGACTTTGTTGGATTAAGTAAATCAAATTTAACTAAGAATAATTTATTCAAACCTGGATAGAGGTTGTTAATATTGGCCACTGTTTTACCAGTTGATGAGTTACTTTCATAACCATAAAGTTGTTTGTAGATAAGCTGGTCTTTATACTTAATCTCAATAGTTGCATTTGTAGCCATTGGGTTAATGATAGAGAACAATTCTTTTTTGAAAGTATTCCCCATTTCATCTTCACTTCCTACATAATGCATTAGTCCGCCACCAACTGAAGCTAAACTGGACATTAATGACATATTAAATCCACTTCCGATTCCTATTGCGGAACATTCAAGCCCCCTTAAGTTGTGTTTTTTACTGAATTTAATTACTTTTTTTACTGGCGTAGATCCATATCCGTCAGACAATAGAATTAGTCTATTGGTACCTTTGTTTATTTTCCTTTTCCCGAGTTCTTGATAGCCCTTCATAAGCCCTGAATAGATATTAGTTGCACCTCCAGCTTGAAGGTCATCAATGATATCGTAAATTAAAGTTTGTTTACTCATTGTTTTCGCTGGAACAACAATATTGGCCGAACTAGAAAAAGTGATTATTGAAACAATATCATTTGGGGAAAGATCTTTGAGTAAATTTTTAAGTGCTGTTTTCACTCCTGTAAGTCTGTCTTCTTCTGCCATAGATCCACTTATATCAATAACAAATGATAAATTTATTGGCTTATGCTTCATCAGTTTTGCATTCTCTTTTAGTAAATTTTTGAGATTCTTTGTATTGAATCCAACCTCTAAAAGTGCTTCCTTAGATTTGGAATTTACCCCAGGAGTAGCCCATTTAACGTATAATCCAATGTCTTTACCAGTTTCTGGAGAAGGGTATTGCTTTTTGATAAACCTGTCGAATGATTTTACCATATAGTCATTTGAAGTGGTTGGAAGAATAGAAAGTCTATTTGAAATGGATGCTCCTGTTTCCATAGAAAATTCTTGCATACTTCGACTGATTGTTTTTATAGGCGTATCCATTAAATCAACTATATCTATAGCTTTATGAATATTAGTTTCTATCATATATTGTCGATGTAGAGGAAGCATGAATAGAACTTCACCCTCTTTTCTGATTTTCGCTTTGTACACTTTATTCCCTTTGAGCATTTTTAGATAAACAGTACTTCCTTTCATTTTCGGATTAAAATTGGAGACTTGTAATCGTAAGAATGATCTTCCGGTAGATGCTAATTCACCTTTGTTATTTGGAATGGATTGAATAATAGTATCATTTACATTCTTCTCAGAAATTTGAAGTGGTTGATATGTAAATCGTTTTCGATGAAGTCCGGATTTTGGTCCTAAATCAATATATGATATGCTCTCATTTCCTTCGATATCTATTTCATAATCTGAACTGTTTGGAATTTCAAAAGTTGCAAGACCCTTTTTATTGGTTTTTCGAATGTATTTGGTGTTGGATTTATAGCAGGTTAATGTAATTGGAAATTTTTTTAGCGGTGATTTATCCAATTTTTTTAGATTAATAATTACATATGAATTTCCTTTTTTCGGGCGTTCACCTTTCTCAAAATCTTCTTGATTAATTGTTGTGAAAGTCATTTTGGATCTATCAACAGCAGGTCTGTTTAGACGTGTCCAGTTTTTCATGTCATAGGTAACCATCAAACTGCTTGAACCTTTTCCAAAATCAGGGATTTTAATAAATTTAACCCGTTTCATATCTTCCACATTTACACTCCATTTTTCACCAGATGTAAGTGTGAATTTCACCTTTCCATTACTGCCCGTAGTTCCTACTTGAGCTTTTTTTGTTTTCGTTTCAATTAATACTACTCTGGCATTTGAGAAACTTCTCCCTTTATTATTTTTAACCGAAATACTAACTTTAAAATCGATAGTTCCGAACGATAAGATGGAGCTAAATAATAAACTTAAGAACAGTGTTTTTTTCATGGAAAGATGATTGTGGGATTTCTTGAGAGCATAAAGAAAACTTTTTAAATAGTCACATTTAAAACTTTCGATGGAAGACTTAGAATGATTTACTCACAAGAGAATTAGTACTTAAAGTAATTTGGGGAGAGAGCGATTATTTCAAAGGGAGAAGCATGAATGTGTTTATTACCAAATTGAGAAAGTACTTAAAGGGTGATGATGGTATTGATATTATTTTTAATAGATACAAATTTTTGGTTAAAATATTAGTCTTTTTAATGGTTTTAAACTATATTGGTTAAAATGTTAATCTTTTATGTTTTTCGGAATCACATCAAATAATACTGCTTTGCAACTGGCCGACCGGCATAAATCATTGCGTAAGGATTTAGGTTTTACTCAAACTGAAATTGCAAATAGATCAGGTGTTTCACTAGGGAGTATAAAACGATTTGAAAGAACCGGAAAGGTTTCTTTAGAAAGTTTATTGAAGTTAACAGAAGTACTCGGTAGATTGTCCGAATTTGAGCAAATATTTGTTTCGGAAGTAGACCCAAAAATAGAAAACCTTTTTTCTGATAAAACTAAATAACAATGGGAAGTATCAACAAACTATTGGTTAGTATTTATTTAGGGAATGAACTTATTGAAGTTGGGGAATTGGTTAGTAGTAACCGAAGAATACACTTTAAGTATCACAGTCAATTTCTAGAAAAAGGAATTAATATCTCACCTATAAAATTACCTTTAACAAAAGGTATACATACTGGAGAAGTAGCTCCATTTGATGGATTATTTGGTGTTTTTAATGATTCGCTTCCTGATGGTTGGGGAAGATTGTTGTTGGATAGGAAACTAATATCACAAGGAGTTTCTTTAAACGATGTAAGTCCGTTGGATAGATTGGCCTATGTTGGGAAAAATGGAAAAGGAGCACTGATTTATACACCAGATTTTAGTGATTCAGTCACTGATAAAGCAATGGTAGATTTAAGCTATATAGCCAATGAAGTAGCAGAAGTTATTGAAGGGGCTTCTAGTGAAATAATTGATAAGCTGTTTACGATGGGAGGTGCGTCGGGTGGTGCCAGACCTAAGATATTTATAGGCTATAACCCATTATCAGGAGACTTAATTTATGGCGCAGAAGAATTACCAGAAGGCTATGAGGCTTGGATGATAAAATTCCCTTCTTCTTTAGATCCTAAAGATATCGCAAATATTGAATTCGCATATCATAAAATGGCTGTAGAAGCTGGTTTGGAAATGATGGATTGTAAGTTGTTTGAAGGTAAAGATGGTAGACAGTTTTTTGGAACAAAAAGATTCGACAGAGATGTAAATAAAAGATATCATACAACTACTGCCGCTGGACTTTTACATGATAATTTTAGATTAACGAATATTGATTACGGTCATATCATGTGGGCAGCTTTCGAAATAAGTAAATCAGTAATTGAAAGAGAAAAAGTATTAAGATTGGCCGCGTTTAATGTATTTAGCGAAAACAGGGATGACCATAGTAATAACTTTTCTTTCATCATGTCGCCTTCAGGAGCGTGGAAATTCGCGCCTGTATATGATTTAACTTATTCCTCATCCTCTCATGGAGAACATAGTATATTAGTTGCTGGAGAAGGTAAAAACCCAACCAAAGAACACCTACTTAAATTGGCGAATAATTTTGACATAAAAACTGGAGCTAAAATTATTGAAGAAGTTAGAATAGCTGTAAACAACTGGAAAATATTCGCTAAAGAAGCAGGAGTTTCGAGGTTTGAGATGAATAGAATATTTAAAAATATAGGTTAACTTTTTGTTTTATGACTGGAAGTATTAATGATATAAGAAATAGGATTGAGTTCTAGAAAGTATCTTTATTAGAGCATCTGCATTATTATATTATGAAGCACTTAATCGTCTGTTTTTTATTACTCAGTTTCAATTTGTTTTCTCAAACGGATGAGTGTATAATTATTCAGGGAGTTTTGAAAGATGCATCCACTAAAGTAATCTTACCCAATTCGGAAATAGAAGTTTGGCGTGGTGACAATCGACTTCATTCCCTTAGAATAGATGAAGCAGGAGGATTTCGACTGAAATTTAAGGCTCAGGATTTTAAAGGGTTAGAATTACGA
>CAWVWF010000060.1:0-16786 GCA_963933885.1 uncultured Flavobacteriales bacterium
CCTAGCTTACCTCCACTTCTTGCTTTACTTTGTTTTAACTTATCATCGGTTAAAACACAAAACATAACTGGTTTTCCAGATGATAAATTTAAAGCTTGAATTCCTTGAGTAACTCCTTGACAAACATAATCGAAATGAGCAGTTTCTCCTCTAATTACACAACCAATCGTGATAACAGCATCAACTTCTTTTTCCTCAAGTAATAATTGAGCACCTAATGGTAGTTCGAAAGCACCAGGGACATTCTCAACAATAATATCTCTAGAATAAACACCACAGTTAACTAATGCATCGATAGCTCCATCTCTTAATCCGTGAGTTATTTCAGCATTCCATTCGCTAACTACAATTCCAATTTTCTTCCCACTTCCAGATGGAACATTAGTTGGATCGTAAAGAGAAAGATTTTTGTTTTTCGTTGCCATAATAAATGCTTTAATACTAAAAAAGTGCAACCATAAGGTGCACTTTTTTAAATCTTGTTATTGTTAAATTATTTAGAAGCTTGCGCTCTAGCTAAATATTTTTCCATTTCAATTTTTTCTCTAGCGTAAGTTCTGTCAGCTCCTTTTAAATATTTATTTAAAGCAGTTTCATAAACTTCAACAGCTTCAGAAGCTTTTCCGTTTTGCTCTAAAAGGACACCAGCCTTTTTTAAGAAATACACAGAACCAGATTTAGAATCTAATAATTCCGCAGCTTTTGAATAATTACCAACAGCTTCATCAACTTCTCCGTTTTCACTTTGACAATCTCCGATAAGTCCCAATTTAAGACCTGGCATTAACAATCCTGCAGGAGAAAAACTTTCCAAAGCTTCTTGTGCTTCATCAAATTCTCCTGTTTTCATTAAAGAGATACCTAAATATAATTGAGCAATGTTTCCAGAACTACTAGAACCATAATCTTCGATTACAGCTTGAAAGTCTTCAGCAATTGTAGATGAAGAATCTCGTTTTCCTGCTTCTGATTCAAAATCTTGCTGTGCTTGCCAGATTAATTCTGCACCCTTTTCTTCTGCCGGAGCAGAAATAAAGTTATCGTATCCAAAGAATACAACTACTAATGCAACAATTCCCATTACTACATTACCAATTACCTTTTTATTCTCTTCTAAAAGAATTTCGGTTTTGTTTAAAGAATCCTCTAATACTTCTGGGATGTCTTTTTCGATATCGTTTTCGTTCTCTGCCATAATTCAAGCTATATATTCACAAAAATAGTAAAATAAATAAGGTTACAAACCTTTAATGATATTAGTATAATAATCGGAATTTAATTGTCTCGTTAATTGCCTTTAATTCAGCAATAACTTCTTTGTTATATTCCTTGTCTACATCCGTAATTAAATAACCAACTTTCTCGTCAGTTTTTAAGTGCTGCCCTGTAATATTCATATCATATTTAGCTAAGATATTATTAACCTGAGCTAATACACCACTAACGTTTTTATGAATATGTAAGAAACGATGACCGCTTTTCTGAGGGACAACTTTTATTTGCGGTAAGTTAACGCTGGCAAAAGAAGCACCTGTATTCACATAAGACATTAAGCTATTTGGAACAAAGTTTCCAATATGCTTTTGAGCTTCCATAGTACTACCACCAATATGCGGTGTTAAAATAGTATTTGGTTGCCCCATTAATTCATTTGTGAAAGGCTCATCGTTAGACTTAGGCTCTGTTGGATAAACATCAACAGCTACACCAGCAACTTTACCAGAGTTTTGAGCAGCAATTAAAGCAGGAATATCTACAACAAATCCTCTTGCAAGGTTAATAAATATTACCCCATCCTTCATTTGAGCAAACTCAGTAGCTCCAATTAAGTTTTTGTTATCAGAGTTATCATCAACATGTAAAGAGATTACATCTGCTTCAGCAAACACATCCTTCATCGTATTTCTTTTCTCAGCATTCCCAAGAGCAAGCTTTTCTAACTGGTCATAAAAGATAACTTTCATTCCCATTGCTTCAGCTAAAACAGAAAGTTGTTTTCCGATATTACCATAACCGATAATTCCTAAAACTTTACCTCTAACTTCTCTTGAACCTGCAGCAGTCTTTTTCCAAACACCATTGTGAAGTTCAGAGCTTCTAACAAAAGTACTTCTCATCAACATGATGATCTCTCCAATTGCTAATTCAACTACTGACCTTGTATTTGAATAAGGCGCATTAAATACTGCTATTCCTTTTTCTTTACAAGCTTCTAAATCAATTTGCTTCGTTCCTATACAAAAAGCACCAACTCCAAGTAACTTGTCTGCACTAGCTACAACTTTATCAGTAATTTTTGTTTTAGATCGTATTCCAATAATATGAACACCTTTTATCTTTTCACAAAGTTCATCTTCTGATAAACTATCTGCTGACACCTCAACATCGTACCCTTCGTGGTTCAACAATTGAACAGCATCTTCATGAACCCCTTCTAAAAGAAGAACTTTAATTCTGTTTTTCGGATATGATATTTTCATTGGTAATTTGTTAACGTATAAAAACTCATCAAAACTAGGAGTGATATAATCAGCAATATCCAAAACTTTTTTCCTCGCAACATTCTCTGTGTAAGCAAAAAACTTATCAGCAATTCCAGCTTTACGCATTTGGTAATCACTATAACCATCTCCGATTACTTGAATTTCTCCTTTCAGGTCCATTCCTTTTAAACAGTCAATTTTACCATTGTGTTTTGCTAAAGGATTATCTTCATCAAAACCTACAATAGTTCCATTCTCATCATATTTAAACGTATTCGCGTAAACACGATCAGCATCTATATTATATTCAGCAACAATAGGAATAATAAATTCCTTAAAACCACAACTGATTACATAAATATCATCTTTATAATTATCAAAAAAGTCACGGTTTTCAGCAACTGATTTTGAAATCTGACCTCTTAAACGATCAATCAATTTACCTAGATGAGACTTATTTGCTTTTAGTAAAGCTATTCGTTGACTAAGTGAATCTGTAAATGAAATATCACCATCAATTCCTAAATCAGTAATTTCTTGAATTTTTTTAACAACACTATCTCTTTCAGAATTACCATCCAGAGAAATCTCCGCTAAAATATCCAATGCTTCCACTTGTGTTAGTGTGCTATCGAAATCAAAAACAAACTTCCTACTCTCCATAATGTTCTTCACTGAAAATGAGTCGCAAAATTAATACTTTCAAAGCAAAATATTGCAATAAAAATTAAATAACTCAAATATAGTCTTGTAGGTGCTTTTTATTCTTGTTTTGAGATCTGATATTTGAACCCAAGCTGAAACAAATGGAGAAACATATCATCTCTTTCTGAAAGAATTTGAGACGTTATTTTGAATGAAAAATCCACTTCGAATTCCTTCCATCTATACCCCATTGCAAAAGCTCCTCCAGATAAGAAAACAACTCTATTCTCTCCATAATATTCATGAAAAAACAGCTCTTCATCTTTTCTGATTTCTGAAGAACCAAACCTTCCTGATGTAATTTTAAGTTCTTCATTTTTAATCTTATCAAGAACATTATAGTTCACAAAAGCACCTAATGTAAGTGTTATACCAAAGTCATTATAGTATTTAATTCCTCCTAAAAAGTTAACATAATCTAAACGTGCTTTAAATTTACGAACTTCTTCTAACCCACCAGACTCTGTAGTTCCTATTGCTGTTAAACTTTCGTTATAACCAGTCTGTAAATAACTTGTTTGAAAATGTAAGGCGAACCTTTCACCAACGAATTTATCATAAAAGAGACCAATACTTGAAGCATATCTTCCCGTAATTCCTCCTTCAGTAGCTATTCCATTAAAGTTTAGGTCTTGAATATAATCGTCTAAATATGCTCTCCTTTCATTCCCTTCTATTCCTTCAAGTCTTGAATAAACAAGATCCACATGAGCACCAAAGTAAGATTCTTTTTTCTTTCGTTTACTTGCATTTTTTTCCGACGACTCTTGACCGATGGCCGAGAACGAAAAAATTACGATTAGTATGGTTAGTAAGATTCTCATTACTGTTTATAAAAAAAATAATACATTGATACTTGTAAGGACGAGTTCCAAAAATCTTCTCTCCCCTGTCCTTTCTGAAAGATAGACTCATAAAATGACATTTGAGCAGATACAGCTACATGATTATCTAAATGTGCTCCAGCTCCGAATTCCCAACCTAAAATGAATGGATCAGGATCATAACCGAAGTAACTACTCACATCAGAATCATCTCTATGGTTAATATTTTCACTTGGAAAAGTGCTTAAACCATTATACACTTGATAATAATCATATAAGCGATTATCAGTATAAAATGATGCTGTAGCTCCAATGTGAGCCCAATACTGAGGTGTTACGTAGTAAATAAACTTCACAGGTACATCTACATAATCTAGATAAACTCTTTGTCTGGTTTTAATAGTTCTTCCATCATCTATGAAATAGGTGTGCTTCGATTTAAATCCTCTTTGATTATAAGAAGGAGAAGCTCCAATAGAAAAATTAGGTTGAAATAAATATTCTAAATGTAAACCAATATGCGGTGCTAAATTTGAAGTTACTTCTCCTGTTGATGTTTCAACTTCATAAAATTTCGCTGGAGAAAGTCCTTTTAATCCTATCGCAGGACTTGAAGCATCGCCACCACGAAGTGAATTAACTCCTGCTCCGTAACGCATTCCCAATATAAATTTTGGTCGAGCCTTACTATTTGGACCATCGGAAAATGAGGTGCAGTCAGTAGCTTTTGTTTTTTTCTTTTTTGATTTATAAGCGAATCGATATCCCAATTTCACTTCTGCACCAACTGAATGATAATAAGATTGAATAGGAGCGTATTGATAATAACTTAAAAAAGTCGCTCTGAGGTGTGCTCTAAAATTTATAAAGAATGGAGATCTAGTATCAATATGATATCCAACACTTGCTAAACCTGCAAGTCCCATATTGGCATCAATCCCTGAATACTCTACTCCGTTATAATATAAGTCATCATTTACAGGCAAACCAATCCCTACCCCATAGGTAAAAAAGAAGTATCGATACATATTGGTCATAGGAGTTCCTTTTTTCCTTCCTGCTAAATCATGTTTATTAGCACTACCTAATCGATGTTTAAAAATGATAGGAACCTCTATTAATCTGAATTTATTGACAATAACTTTACCTGTATTCTCAAGACCAAAAACATTTTGAATTAGATTAAAATCTGATACATCATTCATATCAATCTTAGAACCACCTTCAACAAACCTCACCCCTGTTTCCAATTCAAATCGTGGGCTAATTTTATAACCTAAAAGAAACCCTGCCGTTTTCCCGGGGAAATAAGGTTTATCAATTTCTTCTCTTTTTGCTAAATAATCGGCATCACTAATTCCTAAGAACAAATTAGTATCAATATTAAACCGCTCAACATTAGTTAATGTCCTTATGAAATACTCCACTGACCCCGTTAATCCGATCGTCCAACTACCTTTTGGCTTTTGGGCTTCACAAATAGAAGTCAAGGAAACTAATCCAAAGAGAAGTGATATGTAAGCGTTTTTTAACAAGTCTTAATAAAAATTCTGTTTTTTCTACTCTAGCGAATTTACGGATTTAATTATTGTTGGTATCTTAGTAGTTCTTAAAATGCTAACAATCACACGTACATAATGCTGAAATCCTTAAAATACACATTGTTTTTTCTTTTAATCACGGTTTATTCATTCGGTCAAAAATCAAGTAACCACAGTGGTCCTATAAACTGGTTAACACTCGAAGAAGCTGATTCCTTATACAAGATTCAAAAACGACCTATGTTTATCGACGTTTTCACCGATTGGTGTGGTTGGTGTAAAAGAATGGACGCTTCAACATTTAAAGACCCTACTGTTGCCGCGTATCTAAATGCGAACTTCTACGCTGTAAAGTTGAACGCAGAAACGAAAGACACCATTACATTTAATGGTAAAACTTATACTAATTCTCAAAGCGTTAAAGCAAAACAAATTATTATTGATCTAAATAAGAAAATCACTTTTCTTACCGATTCAATTAAGAAACTAAAACTTCCCGAGGCTGAAGCTAAAAAAATGAGTCAATCTTTAACTCGCCCACTTTCATCTCAGATAAAGAACATTAAAAGAAAGTCTAGAAAAACTACACACGATGTTGCTATAGATCTTTGCAGAGGTAAGATGTCCTATCCTACTTTTATTATATTGTTTAACGAACTACAGGCAAACATGCCTCTTAAAGGATTTCAAAAGGTACCAGACTTAATTGGATATTTAGCTTTCATTAATGAAGGTGCATATCGTACAACTAGAGATGCAGGTTTGTATACTCAACTTTTTAAGCAAATCATCAAACCAGATTCAACGCTTCAAAAAGAAACAGTAAAATGGGTAGATTTTGAAACAGCAGTTCAAAAAGCAAAAAAAGATGGGAAAAAGATTTTAGTTCACATTATTAATAAGAACTCTATATCATCTAACATTATGGATAAAACTTCCTATAGAGATCCCGTAACTGCTAAAAAAATAAACGCGAATTTTCATGCTGTAAAATTAGATGTGAATGAAACTGCTTCTATCAATTACATAGGGCAAGTTTTAAAAAATGTAAATGGTGTACACCAACTTTCTTTGGCGTTAATGCAAAACAAAATTAGTTTCCCGACACATAGTTTTTTAGATAGTGAAGGAAATTTAATTATGAGAGTTCCTCAGTTTTTCGCTCCTAAATTGATAGATCCTGTTTTAGATTACTTTATTGATGAAGGATATAAAACAGGAAACTTTGGAGATTGGCAAAAAGCTAAAAGTAAAAATGTAAATTTGCCACCTATTAAAAATTAAAAAACATCGAAATGAGTACTGTTGAAGATTTTAAAGGATATGTTGCTTCTGTTGAAGCAAAATCAGGATATACTAAACCTCTTGCTTTTGCATTAGGTGTTAAAAGAAGTAAAGGAGATAAAACACTAGATGCATATTTTCCACAAATCAACTGGGATAATGCTTTCGGTTCAGCAGCTGTTTTTGCTGACATTGCTAATATTGAATTTGGTACTAATGCTGAGTATGTTTTGGATATAGAAAAGCTTAACGATATTTATGCTAAGTTCTCTGCATTTCACCATGAAATTGAAAAGCACCCGAACATAGTTGCAATTAAAAACTTACTTGATAGCTATAGTAACAACCATAGCTATTACGCTTCAGATTTAGTTGTTTATTTCATGTTCGACAAAGATCAAGAAGTTGCTACAACTACTGAAGGTTATTTCAAATTACAAGCAATTTCTCAAAGATGCGTTCTTCCTCATGGATTGAATCTTAATGGAGCTTTTGGTAAGTTAACCAACGTTGCATGGACAAATAAAGGTCCTGTTTTACCAGAAGATTTACATAATGAAATCGCTAAATACATTTTCACAGAACCTTTAAATGTCACTCATATTGATAAATTCCCATACTTAGTAAACTATACTGCTCCATCGGGAACTAGAATAGTTTCAGGTTCTCAAGTTAGATTAGGAGCTTACCTTGGAGAAGGAACAACTGTAATGCCTGCTGGATATGTAAACTTTAATGCTGGAACTATTGGTAACGCAATGGTTGAAGGTAGAGTTTCAGGAGGAGTTGTTGTAGATAAAAACACTGATATAGGTGGAGGTGCTTCTATTATGGGTACACTTTCAGGAGGTAACAAAAATGTTATTTCTATTGGTCAAGAATGTTTGTTAGGTGCAAATGCAGGAACTGGAATTTCTCTAGGTTTTGGTTGTACTATCGCTGCTGGTGTTTATGTAACGGCAGGAAGTAAAATAGGATTATACAATGGTAACAATGAGCCTGTTGACATAGATAACAATGTTGTTTCAGAAGGTGATAACATTGTAAAAGGAATGGACTTGAATGGTAAAGACAAATTATTATTTATTCAAGATTCTCAAACAGGAAGAATTGTTTGTAAGCCAAATCCAAAAACGATTGAACTGAATGCAGCTTTGCATTCTAATGCATAATACCAATTAAAAAACATCATAAAAAAAGGCGGATGAATTACTTCATCCGCCTTTTTTGTTTTCAATATATTTCTTAATTCTGAGAAACTAGAGAATCAATTTTCTTTTGATACAATCTGCAATTAGCCGTATAAACTTTAGCAGCTTGAGTAACACCTAACAAATATGATTTTTTAAAATCATAACATGCTTCATATGTGTATCTAAATCTTGCTTTCGCTATACCTCTATTAAAATATGCTATTGGTTGATCACTGTCTAATTCTATAGCCTTATCGTAATCTTCAATTGCATTTACACTTAAACCGAGAAAAGAATAATATACACCTCGCTGAAGAAATGCCTCAGCGTTAATACTATCTTGAGCAATATACTTATCCATGTGAACTATTTTAGCCTTGTAATCAGCCCTAGCAGAATCAGACAATCCCGTATTATAGTATTTTTCAATCTTTGTTTGTGCTGAGTCAACAACTGTTTCTTGAGCGGAAACACTACAAGTGAATAATGCAGAAAATGCAAGTAGTATTAATTTCATTCGTTCGGTAGTTAGGGTTAAATTAGTAGTCAATAATTTTTACGAGTCGGTCATGCTAAAAGTTGCGATTTTCATCTACTTTTTCTAAACTTTCAAAAAGTTATTTCGTAGCTGGGGAAATACGTTACATTTCAGTATATTTAAATATAAATAAAACTAATAGAATGTCTAAATCAATACTATCAAAAAGTTCAATAAAATTTTTAGAAAAATACCTAAATAATGCTTCCCCTACTGGATTTGAAGCGGAAGGACAAAAACTTTGGTTAAGTTATATTAAGCCATATATCGATGAATATCAAGTTGATACTTATGGAACTGTTGCTGCAGTTATAAATCCATCTGCTAAATACAAAGTTGTAATAGAAGCTCACGCAGATGAAATTAGTTGGTTTGTTCATTATATTACACCAGATGGTTTTATATACCTAAGAAGAAATGGAGGTTCAGATCATCAAATAGCACCTTCAAAAAGAGTAAATATTCATACTCAAAGTGGAATTGTAAAAGCTATTTTTGGTTGGCCTGCAATTCATACAAGAAGCGGTGGTAAAGAAGAAGCTCCATCTTTAAAGAATATCTGTTTAGATGTTGGTGCAAAAAACAAAGAAGAAGTTTTAAAACTCGGAGTTGAAGTTGGTGATGTAATTACTTATGAAGATGAGTTCACAATATTAAATAACAATTGGTTTGTAGGTAGAGCTTTAGATAATAGAATCGGTGGATTCGTTATTGCAGAAGTTGCTAAAATGTTAAAGAAGAATAAAACAAAACTACCTTTCGCTTTATACATTGTTAACTCAGTACAAGAAGAAGTTGGTTTAAGAGGTGCACAAATGATTGCCGAAACAATTAAACCAGATGTAGCGATCGTTACAGACGTTTGTCACGACACGAGTACTCCAATGATTAATAAGATTGCACAAGGAGACATTAAAGGTGGAGATGGACCATGCTTAACAACAGGGCCAGCTGTACAAAATAACTTACTTAAATTAATAAAAGATAGCGCAAAGGAAAACAACATTCCTTACCAAAATGCTGCAGCATCTAGAGCTACAGGAACAGATACTGATGCATTTGCATATAGTAATGGAGGAGTTGCTTCTGCATTAATTTCACTACCATTAAGATATATGCATACAACAGTTGAAAGTGCACATAAAGATGACGTTGAAAATGTAATCAAATTGATTTTCGAATCATTAAAAAACATCAAAAACAATCACGATTTCAGATATTTCAAATGACATAAAAAAGGGGTTGAAAATTTAATTTCCAACCCCTTTTTCTTTTACTATAAATAGTAATTCTATATACCTAGTTCAGATCCTACGTGATCCATCATCTTATGATAATTCTGAGCTAACTGAACCATAAACTTACTTATCTTATCTATTGATTGTTGAGTTTGTGTACTAATCTCTTTCTTCGATATTTTCAACATCCACATTCCATACAATCCGTTGAAACAAGCTTCGATTTCACTTTTCACACCTTGTTGTTTCATCATTAAATCAGATATATCTCCTCTAGAGTTATTGTATAAAATATTATACTTCTGATCTTCAAACGTTTTTAAAAGAGTAGTATGTAATAAGGTTAGTTCAGCAACAGTTTCCATAATTTCAGAACGATGCCCATTTTCCTCTAATCCTTGTAATTTCATTTCTTGAATCAAATTCGAATACCATTCTCTTGATAGCGTTTTTTCGTTTTCGTTTAATCCTAAATGATTTATTACAGTCTGTTCAATTTTATTAACATCAAACTTACAAGCTCTAATAATGTTCTCAACTTGCCACATATAGAGTACATACTCTATAACATTGGTTTTCTTTTTTTCAAGTGCAATATACATTAAGCCTAATTTTGAGAATTGATAATCTTAATCATTAATTCAGTGATGTTGTTTTTCTCATTAAGTGCGTAAACCGTACTCAACTCTCTCTTTTCAATTAAAATATAATCAAGTTGCAATTTCTCATTGATTATCTTCAAACCTTGTCCAATAACATCATCAAGTTTTTGAGCAAATTTTGCTTCCATCTCCTTCGCAACTTGAAATTCCTTAGCTAAACTTTTCATCTTCTCTTCAGCCTCCATCTGTTTTTGAGCAGCTTCTTCTTGAAGACGTTGTTGTCCAGCTTGAGTTAATAAACCTTTCTCATATAACTCCTTCCCTTCTTCTTGCTTTTTAACAAGATAATTTTGAAGATTTGTTTTCAAACTCATCTCTCTAGTTCCAATACTTTTTTGAATTCCAACAATTTTATCTTGATCCTTCTTTAAAGATGGACACATGAAAACAACTTGTTCAATACTTAAGTAACCAACCTTTGAATAAGATGCGATTTCCAAACTATCTAAAAAAGTTGAATCTCCAAGGTTAACAAGAATAGCAGAAGAGTCAATTTTAGAAGAGTCAGCGACTAAAGAATCACTTGCTATTGAATCAGCATCTGAAGCGTTATTCGTTGAATTAGAAGTAAAGTGTAGAATATATAATACGATTAAACCAATCGAAAGAAATATTGTAGCTATGTTATTTTTCATTGCATGTAAATTTAAGCATGCAAATATAATTTAATAAAGCGTATTAGAAAACCAATTCTCCAACTTCCTCTACTTTATTTTCGGGAAGTTCTTTCTCTATAAAATTCATCTTCAATCTAACCATATAGTCAAGGTTTAAACCAATAGATTTAATCAAGTCCTCATCTGGATTACATACCCAATCAACAATCAATTGAGTACCACAATTAGTTTGTAAATCTTTTAATCTTAAAAGAAAAAACAATAAACCTCTTTTTGATTTTCTACATAAAACATCAAAATCGAATTCACAAGTTAAACGCAATGGCTTCCCTGCTTCAATTTCATCAATGAAATTTGTGATTGTTGTATAATATGAATTTTCCTCGCCTATCTCAGAAACACCCTTTAAAGAAAGTGTTAAAGTTTCAACATCAAATAAAAACTCAGGTGTAATATTCGTAGATTCTAAATGCAAGGATTTCATACCACTTTGTTAATTTGTTGTAATTTGAGAATAATTTTTGACGTTTAAAAACACAAATATACGAATCAGTTTTTAGAACCTATGAATACCTTTTTTTAATCGCTAAAAAATTATACCTGCTAAATAAGCCAAGGCTACATAACGAAATAACTTCCCTAAAAACATTGTAATAAATGTTGCTATTGGTGACACTCTAAAAACTCCTAAGGCAATTGCGATAATGTCCCCCACAATAGGTAACCAACAAAGCCAACCCATCCATGCTCCATACTTTTGCAAAACATCCTTAAAACCTTCAACTTTACTTCTTCTAACTCTGAAATATTTTTCAATCCAATTCCATTTAGTCAACCAACCAAACCAATAAGTTAACATACCTCCAAGTGTGTTTCCTATTGAAGCTACTAGAATCAAGGGTACATAATTATGTTCCTCAATTGCGATTAAAAAATAAGCTTCAGAACCAAAGGGAATAACTGTAGCAGCTAAAAAACATGCAAAAAAAATCTTTATATATATCAACTTACAATGCCATTAATTCTTTAAAACGTGAAGTCTGTCTTCTTGAAATCTCTAATTTCTCACCAGACTTCAAAGTAACTCTCAAACCTCCGTTAAACCATGCTTCTACTTTCTCAATCCAATTTAAATTGATAATATACTTTCTGGAAATTCTAAAAAATTCCTGTTCGTTTAATCGTTTCTCTAAATTATTAAGTGATTTTAATATCATTGGTCTACTATCTTCAAAATACAATCTAACATAGTTACCTTCAGATTCGAACATTCTAACTTTCTCTAATTTAACGAACCAACACTTCTCTCCATCTTTTATGAAAATCTGAGATTCTAGAGATAACTTTTCCTCTGAACTTACACTTTCCGTTTCTACTAAAACTTTTTCTATTGCTTTTTCCAAACGATTTAGCTCAATAGGTTTCAATACATAATCAAGTGCATTTACTTCAAAAGCTTTTAATGCATATTCATCATAAGCCGTTACAAAAATCACATTTGGAACAACGTGTAAATGCTCTAGAACTTCAAAACCTGTCATACCCGGCATCTGAATATCTAAGAAAACTAAATCAGGGTTAAGCTCTTCAATTCTCTCTATTGCTTCTTCTCCATTTGAGGCTTCACCAACCACTTCAATTTCCGGAAACTTCTCTAATAACCTATTTAATTCTTTTCTTGCCAATCGTTCATCATCAACTATTAGAGCTCTCATATTTTTGGAATTTTAATGACTGTTAATACTGTATGTTCATCTTGATTGGAAATTTCTAATGTAGCTTTCCCATTAAAAATCAGTTCCAATCGTTGAATACTATTTTCTAATCCGAAACCACTGCTATCGGACGTGTTAATTTTTTTTATTTCGTGAGGACTATACTGCCCCGAATTAAGGATACTAATAATCAATTCATCTCGTATCACCCTACATTCCACTTTTACACTTCCTCCTTTAATTAATTGACTAACTCCATGTTTAATCCCATTTTCAACCAGGGTTTGAATTATCATTGGAGGAATTTGAAAGTGTACACATTCTTTAGTAAACTCTACATCAAAATCTAACCGTTCCTCTAACCTTATTTTCTCAAGATTTAAATAATCCTTAACCAACTTTAATTCTTCATCAATATGAATTAGCTTTTTTCTATCTATAGTTAAAGTATGTCTTAAAATATTAGAAAGTTGAGTAATTCCTTCTTTTGCTCTTTCAGTATCCTCATCAATCAAGCTTCTTAGTCCATTCATTGAATTAAAAATAAAATGAGGATTAAGCTGAGATTTAAATTTATTCAATTGAATCTCATTCATCTTACTCTGATGCGTTAAGTTCTTAATCTCTTCCTTCTTAAAGTTTCTAAAAAAGTAAATAATGAAGTATAGAATTCCCCACATAAAATAGATGGAAGCAAATGTCCCACTCTGCTCGAAGAAGTTAGCAACTGTAAATTTCTCAATTAATGAAGCGTCTCCAAACATTCGAAATAAATACAGGAGAGTAATATGAAAACCACCAATCAGTCCACTTAGAATGGCTACTTTATGAAGTATTGTAGTTATTCCTGAAGTATGCCACCCATAAAGTTTTATTACGAATCTTATAAAATGTGACAACAGAATTCCAATAAAGAAAATTAGAAATGAATAAAATATCGCTTCTGGATTAATGGTACGTGTTTCAAGATAATTAAAGAAAAAGATCCCTAAAGTGAAGGTTCCCCACCCCAATCCTTGAAACGCCCAATACAGTCTTTTCTTCCTGTTTATCATCACAACGAATATACTCAATAAATAATCTTGATGGAACTCCTTTTACATAAAGGGACTGTTTGTTTTATATTTGGTTAAATAACTTTTTACATGAACTTTCTAGCACATACTTATCTATCCCCGAAAAATGATATCATCATGCTAGGAAACCTATCTGGAGATTTCGTTAAAGGAAAATCAATGGATGGAATTCATGAAGACATTGCAAAAGGAGCACGATTACATAGAGAGATTGACACTTTTACAGATAGTCATGATAAATTTAAAAGTGCCAAAAGAATTGTATCTCCAATTTTCAATCATTATTCGGGAGTTTTAATTGATATGTTTTATGATTATTTTCTTGCTAAAAAATGGAAAGAACAAAACATTATAAAATTTGAAGAACATATTCAAACAATTTATCAGTCTGGTACTGACAACAAATTAATTCTTCCAGAACGCTTCCAACCGGTTTTACCGATCATGATTAAATTTGACTGGCTAACCTCATACTCAACCCATGATGGTTTAACAAACATATTAACTCAAATGACTAACCGGATTAATAATAAAGCACTGTTGTATCAAGGTGTTGATTTATTAATAAAACACGAAGACCAGTTTGAAGAGTTATTCAATGAATTTTGGATTTCAATAACCTCGGAATTTGACACTTTTCCAGACAACAAACTAAGTATCTAAAAACTAGTGATTCGTTTTCCAAGTTAGTTTGTGCATAAACCTTTAAGATTAAAAAGATATCCTCTTGTTTTCCCTCGTACATTTACATATCAACTTAACTTGAATGAATTACAAAGTACTTTTATCACTTATCACAATAAGTTTCAGTCAAATAGCTTTTAGTCATCCAGACCCTAATGAAGTTATAAAAAAGACAATCATTACACCTATTGCTTGGGATATTACTGATAGTATATATCACATTCCAGCATATGATCAATATTGTGGCTTTGATCAAAAATCCATTTGGGGCTTCAAAGTTGATCAAACAAAAACTAAAGACACCTCTCATTTTGAATTAGTATATGATTCATGTGATTTCCATAGTCCATGGACTGGAAGAGTAACTTCATCTTACGGTTGGCGAAAAAACAGGCCTCATTATGGTGTTGATATTAAATTAAACACAGGAGATAGTGTGAAATCTGTATTCGAAGGGATGGTCCGAGTATCTAGATATAGTAGATCTTATGGAAATGTCGTTGTTGTTAGACATCAAAATGGACTCGAAACACTTTATGCACATTTAAGCAAACGAACAGTAAAAGTTGGTGATGTTGTAGAAACTGGAAAAACTTTAGGATTAGGTGGTAATACAGGAAGAAGTTTTGGAAGCCATCTTCATTTCGAAACTAGATACCTTGGAGAACCTATTAATCCAATGGATGTATTTGAGATAACAGATACCACTTTTAAAGTACATCAAAAAAATTTCGCACTAACAGCTGCTAATTTTGCGTTTGTAAAAGAGGTTAGGAAGATAAAATATCACCGAGTAAGAAGTGGAGATAGTCTATGGAGAATATCTAAAAGATACGGAGTAAGTATTAATAGACTATGTAGAATCAATAAAATAAATAGAAAAAAATCCCTCCGAATTGGTCAGAAAATAAGATATAATTAAAATTATTCGTTTCATCTGAAACCAATGTAAGTCAAAAACCGTAGTTACTGGTGTGAATAAAATCTTGCTAATCATAATATTTACAGTATTTGGAACTACTGTACAAGCCCAGAAAACGTATACACCGAAACCCAGAAAGATGGGAAAGGATATCGGTGGCGTAGATATCGACTCTAGTAAATCCAAACAAAAAATCGATACATCAATTGATTATGATGTAACTGATTTGTTTAATTTAAATTTAAGCGAGTCTGAGCGTGCTCAAGCTAAAGCAATAATAGAAGTCTTCACAGAGCAAATCAATCAAGACACATCAGATATTAGTGCATACATCAATAGAGGTTCTTATTGGGCAACTTTAGGTTTACATGTACAAGCGATAAAAGATTACAATAGAGCTTTATTGATTGATGAAAATCAACCGATAATATATTACAACAGAGCTTTAAGTAAGGCAAGATTTTTTTACACTTTTGATGCTTGTAAAGATTTAAAAAGATCAAGAGATTTAGGTTTACAACAGGCAGGAATTATAATGTCTCAAAAATGCGGAAGACACAAAGCTAAACTTGACGCTATTCCAAATTCAGATAGCGCATCTAAATAGTACCGAAATCACAAGCTTCGTACATATTAAAAAAGGATTCTAATTGTACTTCATCATCACTTAAATCATCGATACACTTATTGATATCCTCTAAAATATTCTCAATTCCTGAGTCTTTATTTTTAGAAATTACTTTTTTCAATTCATCTACTGATCTAGAAGAACTCAAACCTTCACACCTTATTACATCCATGACATTTGTTTTAACTCTCTATTAATTTACCAAAAATCAATGAGTTATGAAACCCCTTCCCCCTTATTTCTTACTTCATTAAAAACGAGTTTTAATTTAATACACAATTTAAAAATACTAACAAGTGATTCTTAATCTTCTATAAACCTTAAATTTTAAGAGACCAATAATTATCTCTATTTTTGTAATGAACTACTTTTAAATATCTTCCTTACGCGTAAAAGCTTGGAAGATTTAATACTACGAGTTATTAACACTTTGCAAACTACAATATCTTTTTAGTTATGACGGAAGGAATGAAACGAATAATCAATGAGCTAACTGGTGAACAAAAAATCACAGCCATTGAAAGACTTTACGATGAAAACGAAACTGCTAAGGGAAGTAAAAAACTTCGATTAGCTTCAGATTTAAATAATTTGATTTTCTTTTTGAATAATCCAGGTGTTAAACCAGGAGGTGTTAAGAAAGAAGATTTAGATTTATTTGAACAACTACAAATTT
>CAWVWF010000061.1:0-16718 GCA_963933885.1 uncultured Flavobacteriales bacterium
ATCTGGTGCAACCAACTCAGCATCCTTTGATACTATAGCAAGGTCTTTTAAAAAACCAACTTCTGAATCTCTCTTTTGATATGTCACACCTGACATTACTGATATATTCATATTAACAAGCGCTAAATATTAATGATGTGCAATTCCCTCCAAATCCAAAAGAATTAGACAACACATGTTTTATGGATTGGTTCTCTGAAAACTTAAGAACAGGCTCCAACTCTGTTTCAGGCATCGCTGATGAAAAAGTATTAGTTGAAAACAAGCAATTATTCTTAATAGAAAGAACACTGAAAACAGCTTCAACAGAACCTGCCGCTGCAAGCGTATGCCCTGTATAACATTTTGTTGAACTAAAAGGTGGAATACTATTTTTGAAAACAGCTTTTATCGCTCTGGATTCAGAAAGATCATTGTTACGAGTTCCTGTTCCATGAGCACTGATGTAATTAATGTCACTTGGTTTTAAATTAGCTTTTTCAATCGCTAATTTCATAGATAACTGAGCACCTTCTCCCTCTTCTGAACTAGCAGTCTGATGAAAAGAATCAGATGTGTTTGCCCAACCAGTAATCTCAGAGATCCGACTACCACCAGTTTCATTGATACTTTTATCATTTTCTAATAAGAGAAACGCAGCACCTTCACCTAGGTTCATTCCATTTCTATCAGAATCAAAAGGCTTACAAAGTTCTTTGTTATAAACTCCGATCGACGTAAATCCACAAATATTATATTTTGTTAATGGATCTACTCCTCCCACAAGAACTCTATCGTATTTTCCGCTGTTGATTAATCTAGCTCCTAACATAATAGCATTTGCTCCTGATGAACAAGCCGTGGAAATAGTATTAATATAACCTGAAATTCCTAATTCCTTAGCAATGTGATCTGTAGTTAAGCCATTATCAAAAGCAAATGCATCTTCTTGATTGTTCTGAACTCCTTCTTGGACAGATTTAAAATAGTCAACTTCAATTTTATCAATCGCTCCATTTGTTGTTGCAGAAATCAAAGCTAAAGACTTAATGTATTGACTAGGTAAATTAAAAAGTGCTTCTTTAGAAGCTTTCAATCCTAAAAGAGTTGTTCTTGAATACTCATCATGATCAATATCTAATTCCTTAGTCAACTCTTGATCACTTAAGTTTATTTTACCTGTAAGCGCTTCAAGTGAACTGTCCATGCTAATTCCTGTACTTTCACTTTTTAAAGAGCTCAAGTTTTCATTGCAATCATCACCAATAGCTGTAACAGCTCCAATTCCAGTAACAAAAACTTTCATCTAATTCTCTTCTTGATATTTCAGGATGAAATCCGCCATAGTATCTATCGAGTATAAAACCTCTTTTCCAACAGACTCATCTGAGATTTTAACACCATGAAAATTATCCATAATAACAACCAATTCCAATGCGTCTATCGAATCTAATTCTAACCCTTCCCCAAACAATGGAGCTGAACTATCAATATCACCTGGTGATACACCTTGCAAGTTTAACTCTTCAATTATTTGCTCTTTCAATTGTTGCTTTATGTCAGACATACTTTTATGCTTTTTTTTAAGATTTTGAAATATGTAAATTACACTCTATTAATAATTCACCTGAGGAATATACATTCCCACTAATCAGAATTAAGTTTCCTATTTCGTTTATTTTTGTTGTCGTCGTTAAAAGTTGAGCACCTACTTGAACACTATTGTGAATGGTTAATTTAGATATACATCCAATATAACCTTCCTTTAACATTTCTACTTTTCCTTGAGATTCGAATGCAATTCCAGCAGTTGCTGTTTGAGCAATATTTTCAATTAGAGCATATTCTTTTAAAGCGTTTTCGTCTAAAAAAATATTATCCTTTCCAATTGTAAAACGGGAAGTATAAACACCATCTTTAACATCCAATAGATTATCTATCATAACGAAAGGAGCCCGCTGGGGAATATACTTAAATATGCTACCTCTTTCTTCTCTCATCTCTCTTCTTACACCAACCCGATCGAAAAATCTCCACAATTCCATATATCGACAAAACAGCTATTGCAATTCCTCCAATCACAGCCCCACCAGAAGCTCCCAGTACAGCAATACAAACTCCTGCACATAAAGTAACAACTAACAATATTGTTAATAAAACAGCAAGAAAACACATGCCAGCACTTCCTCCAGAACGAGCTCTACGAATCTTCTTCAACGTATAAGATTTAGCTTTATTAAAATCAAGACTTTTAGCATCATCTTTTACTGTGTTCTCTTTCCCGAATATTGACTGATCAACATGCTCAAGACTATTTGCTACAAAAGAATCAGGATGAGTTTTTGATATATTATTTCCTAAGTTGGCTAATAACATCAATGAAGAAAGTGTTGCTGTAGTAAAGGCTAATCTTCTTCTACTTAGTTTTTTCTTTAATGTGATTTCACCTTTCTTACGAAGAAACGGTGTACTAATAAAACTAAGTAATGCTAAGTTTCCAAATACAATATTAGATCCTGAAGACATTTCATAACCTAATTTATCAAGGTTATAACCTGCGTATGTTGCTCCAGCCATAGTAGGAAGTTGTAAACCTGCTATTAACCATTGTGTTTTACGAGGGTTATTAGCCGCCCATTTTGATATTTTATTTAATCTTTTCTTTCCTAACCTAAGACCAAACATAGTAGCTAAAGACATTAGTCCTAAACTCCAGTATGTTAATGAATCGCCACTTTTCTTATTATTAATAAATGAAGATATAGTAGAATCATTCTCACTAACATTCGTAGAGATCTTGTTTACTTTTAAAGCATCAGTATTACTAAACACTTCCAATTCTTTCAAGTTCGAATTATTTTCTACATCAGTTAAAGGCTTAATTTTTTCTTCAATAGAACTCTCGACGATAACTGAAGATATTTTCTGATCTTCAATCTTATTATTTACAGTCGACTTTTTCAACGACTCCTTAATAATTTCTTGCTTATCATTTTGTGTATTTGATTTAGCAACTGAATTATGCCATTTAACATAGTAACCACTAAAATGTTGTTTTTTCTGAATTGTACAGCCCATTAGAACAATAGAAAACAGTGCAATTATCTTTAATTTAAGTTTCATATTTTTTTTAATTTACTGAATGCATAAGTTCACTTTCAGCATGATTCAAATTTAGAGAAAATTCATTTTTTGAATCCCCTTTTAAAATATTAGTCCGTAAAAAATCGTTTATTTCTTTTTGGACATTTTTTAAAATATTTAGGTTTAAAAACTTACACTCAACTAAGTCGTTCTTCCTAAAACATTCAGCATTCAACCTACTTACTTTTCCAATGGAAAATCCAAATACAAATGGTTTATCACCTTCAAACCTGTATAATGATAAATCTTTATCCATTAATCCTCCAACATATCCTGAAGCAATTCCTACTCCCCTCCACATATCACCTTGAAATCTTAGAGGAAATGAGAATATACACTCCTTAATCTTCAGAAAGTCGCCTTCTTTACTATATAATTGTTGTCGCCCAACACCTTGATAATAAGCGAACAAAAATTCATCAGGAATCAGATCTGGATAGATTTGATTGGTAATAGTTTTTCTTGAACGAAATAGAGCGTCAAAATAACCACAACCATCAAGTATCAACCATTTCTCTCCATCATTAAACAAATCAAAGTAATCACTAAAAACTAATTTCCGTTTTGAAAAAGCCCAACCTAATCCTACTAATACATGAACCTTATGGGAAATATCAACTTGATTATAAAAGGAAGTCCATTTTTCTAGGTCTTGATCTTTAACTAGACACTCATACCCGATTTCACAAGACAAAGACTCGTACCCTATCGACACGTAATCTTCTGAGAAAGCACCTAAAATCTCTTTTGATAATTCAGAAAAGCTATTCACCGAATACAAACTAGAAATCCCATTAAAGGCGCTATAAACTTCTGCTATATTTATCTTAAGTTGATTCTCAAGCATTTAATTTTCTTCTTGTGGTTCTACAATCAATTTCATCAAGTCTTCACTCAAGACATCATCTTTTTTTACAGCATGAGATCTTTTAGCTTTCTCCAACAAATCTCCCCTAGTATCGCCTAAACAACAATTGTAAGGATCTATCTCATGTTCAATTTCTTGTCCTAAACATTTACTAAAAGCAATTCTATACATTTCTGATGCAATCCCCTCAAGAATTGATAAATTCTTAGAAACGATTTCAAATGTATCTTCAATATTATAACTCTTTAATAATCCCTTTTGAAATTCTAATAGAAATGAAATACTAAATACATCTATATTCTTTGGCTTATAATCAAAGCTATCTTTCACAGACCATGCTTTAAATAATTTCTGCATTGAATTATTTAAAGCATCGAATCGATTTCCTATGCTATTCGCATTTCCTTCAGAATATTTTTTAATAAAACCAATATTTGAGTATGCATCATTCTTAAAAAGAAAAGCTGTTGTAGACCAGTAACTAGCCCAGTCCCAAGCAACTTTCATAATCATCACTTGAGATTTACTCAATATAGAATATTGATCTTCATATAACTTAGTCCACCCTTTAACCATTCGTTTTACAACTTGATTAAAAACTAGTATATCTAATTTTATTTCTTTCCCACTTAGATCATCAAGCACAAGTTTCGTTATCCATGTATTAGATAAAGCAATCAGATCTGTTCCTGGAGAATAAAGAGGATCTATAAATGAAGCTGCATCACCAGTTAATCCCCATCGATCTTTAGAAAAATAAGCTTTAGAATCATGAGAAAAACTTTTCATTACTTTGAAATCAAGCTTTTTATCTGATAATTCAGCAACTACCTTTCCTAATACTGGTTCATTTGCAAGTAAAAAAACTTTAACCTTATCAAAGGTATTAAGATCTTTAAAATCATGAAATTCAGGATCAGCAACTACTCCGATGCTTGTTGCTCCAGAAACAAGAGGAATAATCCACATCCAATAGCCTTCTCCTAATAAATGATTAGTAGCAAATTTTCTTACACCTGGAGGATACTGAATAATCCATTCTTTATCTTGAGACCAGCTATCAATATCAATTGATTCGTCAAGCCTAAACCAAACTGAATTGATTTCATGATTGATTGGTTCCTGTAAATTTAATTTTTTCCTGAGTAATCCATTTCTTCCTGAGCTATCAATTATCCATTTTGCATTCAACAATTCTTTTTGATTGTCAACTTCATAATTGATTTCATGTATATCTTGATCAAGAGAGATGTTACTCACCTTAGCGCTCAATAAAACATCCACCCCTTTAACTCGAAGAAGATTTATTAAATAATTTTCAAATAATCCACGATCAATTTGATTTACAACAACTTTATTGAAATCTCTTGCGCCCATTTCGATTCGATCTTCCATCTTATCACTTCTCGAATTATCGAAGAAGAAGCGGATCCCATATTTTGGCAATTGATTATTATCTAAATAATCAGCTAATTGTAATTTCTCTCTTAAATAGATAGAACCTAGTTCAGCAATTGATTCTCCAACTTTATGAGTTGCTTCTTTAGCATCAACCTTCCTTTTTTCAAGTACGGTTACTTTTATATTTGAATTATTATTGATCAGTTGTAAAGCCAAAGTAAGTCCAGAAAGACCTCCTCCTATAATTAAAACATCACAAGTATTACTAGAATTCATAATATAAAAAATCACAAAACACACTTACTGAAATCAAATGTAATACTATACTTTTAATTATCTATAAGACTATTTAAACTCCGAACTTATAATAATTCGCTTTAAAATTGATTTACCATAAAATCATTGTCTCAATCAACGTATAATTCTTTCCTCCAAGCAAATCTAATCGATGAAACTTAAATAGTTTTATGATTTTCCGCAACAAATAAATACAAATTAGTGAAAAATGCAAAATGGAAAAAAAAACAGATTTTCAACCTGAAATTTGAGTTCTAAAACAACGGTACAATATCACCTAATCAAAGTAATAATTACTCAGTATCCTTTAAAAATAGAAGAATTGAATCTTTACTAAAAAAATAACTTAGCTCCGTATGTCAAACAGTTTTTTTCAAAGTGACATTTCATAGTATCTTTTGTTAAACACCGATAGTAACTAAAAAGATAAATCCCTTTTCATAGAGCATACCGAGAAAGCACTAGATCGCTGATAAGAACAGTTTCTTAAATATTAAAATTGCATCATTTTCATAAAACATCGTCTTAGCAAGTGAACATTATATAAATCACTAAAAACGAAAATTATGAAAACTCAAAATTCAAAAACAGAAAATGGAGTAGCTCAACAAAATGGAAATGGTTGTTGTGGATTTGAATCACAAAATTCATGTTGTACTCCAAACTCAAAAAACAATGAAGGATCAAATTGTGAATGCACATGTACTTGCTCTTGTACTTCTTGTTAATTAACAAACAGAATTAGTCCTCCATTTGGAGGACTTTTCTGTTTAATTCAGCAATTGGAATTGACTATTATATTTCTAATCATTATTTTTATTGAGAGATATGGAAGCACAAATTGACAAACTATACAAACCTCTTTTTCTATATGTTAGAAAACGAATTAACAGCCAAGAGGATGCAGAAGACCTTACCCAAGAAATCTTCTTAAAACTATCAAAATCTGATAGTGAAAAAATAGATAATGTTAAGAGTTGGGTTTATACAATTGCTAAGAATACAATTACAGATTACTATCGAAAAAAGAAAGTTCACACAGAAGAATTAGAAGAAAATATCGCAACAAAAGAATTCAATAACGACAATATAGCTAAAGACCTAAGTAATTGTATATCACCATATTTACACAAACTACCGACCGAATTAAAAGAGATCATGACCTTATCTAAACTTAAGGATATTCCTCAAAAAGAAATAGCAAATCAACTCGATATAAATTACATCACTGTTCGCTCAAAAACCCAAAGAGGTCGTAAAAAACTTAAGTCAATTTTCACAGAATGCTGCACTGTTTCTCAGGGTGCAAAAGGTAGTATTATCGGCTTTGAAAAAAATACAGAATGCAGCACTAATTGTGATGACAATTCTAAAAACGAAAAGAGTAATTGTTAAAATCCAATCGCTTAAAAACATTCCAATCCCTCCAAAAACAAAATCAATATTTTTTCTCACACTATAAGTTGTACTGTATCAGAAAGTTACACATACAATTTCTATAATTTTTTCTGATCGAGAAATATTTATTTTTTTTATCTGAATAATCTGACGTTACTTTGCGTCGAAATTGGTTCTCATTGGTAACGCAATGGGATTAAAAGGGAATCCTGTGTAATTCAGGAACTATCCCCGTAGCTGTAAGCTTCAATTAAATTGTTCATAATCTTAGCCACTGTCGTTGAAATGATGGGAAGGCATGAACAACAAAGCGAGTCAGAAGACCTGCCTTTTTACATTTTATTCATTCAAGCTTTCGGAGGAAAGGTAAAGAATGTGGACAGTTTTTCTGTGGCTACTATTCTAGAACCTGTAGCCTCCAAGAACAAACTATATCTACACTCTTCCTAAAATCAGAAAGCTCGTTGTTAACTTTTAAAACTTAAAACAATGAGCAGAAAATTGATTTTAGCAGGGTGGTTGACTTTATTTGGACAACTCACCTTTGCGCAGCGAATAGATTCGCTAAAAAACGACCAAGATGTCGTAAACATTGAACAGGTATCATTTACCCAATCGAAAATTCCAATCAACGTTAAAGACTTGTCTAAACAAGTTCAAATTATTTCTAAAGAGGATCTGGCACAAAACACAGGAAAGGATCTAGCACAGATTTTAAATGATCAAGCTGGAATTTTAATTACTGGAGCAAACGGAAATCCAGGAGCAAGTAAAAGCCTTTTTATTAGAGGAGCTTCAAACGATTATGCATTGATCTTGATTGATGGTGTTCCAATCAAAGACCCTTCTGGAGTTGGAGGTGCATTCGATTTAAGATTATTATCTACAGATCAAATCGAGAGAATTGAAATACTAAAAGGTAGTCAGTCTACGATGTATGGATCCGATGCAATTTCTGGTGTAGTTAACATCATCACTAAAACATCAGATTCAAAAAAAACAGCAGTTACCGGATCGTTATCTACGGGATCGTTCAACACTGTAAAAGGTAATATTGGTGCTTCTGGAAAGCTTAAAAAAGTTGAATATTTAACAAGTTACTCTAATGTATTTACGGAAGGAATCAGTGATGCAATCAACAATACAGGAGCATCAGAATTTGATAAAGATGGATATCAGCGACAAACTTATTTTGGGAAATTAAAATTTAATCCTACCAAAAACATAAGTATTTCACCAACGCTAAGATATTCTGAAATTGAAGGGAAATATGATGGTGGAGCATTTTCAGATGCTAACAATTCTTATAAATCAAAGAGTTTGAATCCTGGTGTAAATGCAGCATTTGTATCTGATAAATGGACCATTAAAGGTTTATATAATTTCCAGAAAACGGATAGAGAATTCACAAGCTACAGTACTTCTACATACAACGGAAGACAACATACAAGTGATGTTTTTGCGAGTTATGCTATCAACAAGCATTATCAAGTTTTGGGAGGTGTTTATCATCACAACCAACAAATGCTCGATACAACTTCCACAATTAACGATCCTTCAACCAATACAACAAGTCCATATTTAAGTCTTTTAGTAAAAGATTTACATGGTGTTAATATTGAATTTGGAACTCGTTTGAACAGTCATTCAAAGTATGGAACGAACTATTCTTACACAATCGCTCCAGCATATTGGATTAGAGATAACATTAAAGTTTTCGCATCCTACTCTACTGGATACAAAGCACCAACTCTTAGTCAGCTCTACGGAAAATGGGGTCCTAATGAAGACTTGAATCCACAAGAAAGTGCAACAAGCGAAGTAGGTTTGAAAACATCACATTTTAATAACAAACTGAAAGTTGAATTGGTAGGATTTAAACGAGATATCAAAAATGTAATCTCCTATTCTTACGCTAAAGGTTATTTCAATCAGGATAAACAAGCAGATTTCGGTGGAGAAGCAACGACCTCTTTAGACATTCTAAAAAATGTAAACATCAAGGTTAGTTATAGCTATACAGATGGTGAAATCTCAACAAAAACAAGTGCAGAAGTTGATACCAGTTTTTATAACTTAATCAGAAGACCAAAGCATGCAGGGTCTTTCAACATCAACTACAAGATCCATAAACAATTCACAATATCCGTTGATGGATTGTACGTAGGTGATCGAATCGACAATTTTTTCGATCCTAATAATTTCTGGATTCCAGCAGAAGTTAACCTTAAAGGCTACCTCCTTCTTAACACCTCAGTTGCTTATACATCCAAAGACGGAAAACTTTCTTTGTATGCACATTTAAAAAACTTAGGAAATGTAAAGTATGCTGAAATATATGGTTACAGCACTCCTAAATTCAACTTCCTTACAGGAATAAAATTCAAACTATAATTATGAAAAAGGAACTAAACATTAGAACAATTGTACTTGTATTAAGTACTTTTTTAGTTGGAGCTTGGCGTTTTACAAATGAAGGATTCGGACACGCTCCTCTTGTAAATTTCACCCCAATTGGAGCAATGGCTTTATTTGGAGGAGCATATTTCAACACAACATCAAGAGCTTTTATTCTCCCATTACTTACGCTCTTTTTTAGTGATGTATTGCTAATGCAATTCAGATACAGTAATCATGTATCTGGAATTTTATACGAAGGTTGGTATTGGACATATGGTGCATTTGCATTAATGGTTTTAGTTGGGAAATACATCAATACTAAAGTCTCAATAGGATCTGTACTAGGTGGAAGTTTAATTGCCGCGCTACTTCATTGGCTAATTACAGACTTTGGAGTTTGGGCTGCTGGAGGAAGAAATATGTTAACTGGATTGCCTTACACAAAAGACATCTCTGGATTAATAACTTGCTATATAGCGGCAATACCATATTTCAAGAACCTACTACTTTCCAACATCTTGTATTCAGCAATTTTGTTTGGAGGTTTTGAAATAGCTCAATATAAATTCTCCATACTTAAACCGATTCGTGTTAATGCATAATTACATGGTTTCATGGAGTGGCGGTAAAGACTCTTGTTACGCAACGCAAATAGCTGTAGAGAAAGGTGCTAATATAGTAGCTGTAATGAATATGATGAATGAGAACGGGGAATTTTCCCGTTCTCATTGTATTCCAAAGGATGTACTAAAAGCTCAGGCAAAAGCATTGGGCGCTCCCCTATTTACATGTCCAGCGTCATGGAAGGAATTTGAATCCAAATACATTTCTATGCTCGGATCAATCAAAAAAGATATTGATTTTGAAGGCATTGTTTTCGGTGATATTGATTTAGAACCTCATCGTGAATGGGAAGAAAAAGTTAGTTCAAGCGTTGGAGTTAAAGCTGTTTTACCATTGTGGCAAAAAGATAGAAAAGAACTTGTTCTCGCAATGATCTCTAATCAAATTGAAGCCGTTATTGTTTCATGCAACAACACAATGGGAAAAGAATTCTTAGGCAGAAAAATAGACAAACAACTATTGGAAGAACTAGAAGCCTTAGGTGTTGATGCTTGTGGAGAAAATGGAGAATACCACACATTAGTCACCAATTGCAAACTATTCAAATCAGCAGTAAACATTGAAGTAATTGGAAAAATATCACACGAGCATTATAACTTTTTAGAATTCAAATTAGCATGAAAAAAATATGTCCTGAATGTAGTACAGAACTAAGTTGTGCCTGTAGAGATGGTTTTGAGTGTTGGTGTAACGAACTCCCTAAGCTACTTTCATTCACAGAACACAATGGTTGTTTATGTGAAGTGTGTTTAACGAAAAAGATTAAAACAGACATTTCAGATTTTGTTGAAGAATACAAGAAAAGTGAAGGCCAAATAGAGAACAAAGCAAAGGAATATGATGGTGATCGAAAAGGGTTAATTGAGGATATTGATTTCTATCGAGAAGGAAAATATAAAATCTTTACCGAATGGTATCATTTGAGAAGAGGAACTTGTTGCAATAGTAATTGCAGACATTGTCCTTACAAAAACGACAAGCCTCAAAACAAAATCATATACATAACAGGTGGTGCTCGATCAGGTAAAAGTGGTTACGCTCAGAAGCTGGCTAAAAATCTATCTCCCACTCCCTATTATGTTGCAACAGCAAGACATTGGGATGGAGATTTTGAAAAGCGAATTGAACGTCATAAAAATGATCGCGATGAAACTTGGACTAGTATCGAAGAAGAATTACATCCAAGTAAACTAGATCTGGAAGGAAAAATTGTAGTTATAGATTGCGTAACGCTTTGGTTAACAAACTTTTTTGTTGATGCTGAAAATGATATAGACTTAAGTCTGGAAGCCTTCAAACAAGAGATTGATGCTTTAAAAAAGATAAACTGCACTTTAATTATCATATCAAATGAAATTGGAATGGGTGTTCATTCCTCTACAGAAATAGGTAGGAAATTCACAGATCTACAAGGCTGGGCGAATCAATATTTAGCAAGTAAATCCGACCAAGCTATACTGATGGTTTCTGGATTAAAAATTAAAATAAAATGATAAAAAGTTATTTCAATTGGAGCGGTGGTAAAGACTCCTCCCTTGCACTTTATCACGCATTAAAAGACAAAAATTTCTCTATCGAAAAACTGCTTACAAGCGTGAATCAAACCTATGGTAGAATTTCCATGCATGGTGTTCGAGAAGAGCTACTTGATGCACAAGTAAAGGAAATAGGAATTCCATTACAAAAACTGATGTTACAAGATCAACCTTCCATGAGTGATTATGAAAAGGTGCTCAGAAAAAACGTTGACCAACTTAAAGAGGAAGGATTTGTAAATAGCATGTTTGGAGATATTTTCTTAGAAGATCTTAAGAAGTATAGAGAAGACAAGTTAGCCGAAGTTGGCGTATCAGCTCATTTCCCAATATGGAAAAGAGATACAAAGGAGCTACTGAACGAGTTCCTAGACTTAGGGTTTAAAACAATTTTAGTCTGTGTGAAATCTGAAGTTTTGGATCAAAGTTTCGCTGGAAGAATCATAAATAAAGACTTCATTAACGACTTACCTGATAATGTTGATCCTTGCGGAGAAAACGGTGAATTTCATACGTTCGTTTTTGATGGTCCAATCTTTAAAAATCCAATTCCTATTGAGATTGGAGAAACAGTTTTTAGAGAATATAAACAACCTAAAAACACAGACGATACTTGTAATGGAAGTTCTACTTCTCACATGGGATTCTGGTTTACAGATCTAACATTAAAAAAATGATTTCTACAAAAAGTATTCAAAGGAAAATAGATTTTAAAACGAAACCGATAGGCGCACTTGGTGATCTAGAAGTACTAGGTGCTCGTATTTGTGAAATTCAAGACACACTCCATCCAAAACTCACCAATCCTCACATTATAGTTTTTGCTGGAGATCATGGTATTGCCAATAGTGGAGTTAGCGCCTACCCTCAAGAGGTAACTTACCAAATGGTAATGAATTTTCTTCAAGGCGGTGCAGCGATTAATGTGTTTTGTAAGCAGAATAATATTGAATTAGTAGTGGTTGATGCTGGTGTAAATCATGATTTTAAAAATTGTGATAATCTTATACATCAAAAAGTAGGATTTGGAACAAAGAGCTTTTTAGAAGAGTCTGCGATGACTGCTTTAGAATTGGAAAAATGCTTTTCGGTTGGAAACCATACCATTCATGAAATTCAAAAATCCAATTCTAACATAGTTGGATTTGGTGAAATGGGTATAGGAAACACGTCTTCTGCAAGCATGATTATGCATAAATTATTAGGCTTGAAATTGGAAGACTGCGTTGGAAAAGGAACTGGTTTAACAGACGAACAATTACAAGTCAAAATTTCATTATTAAAACAAGCATCAAAAATATCGTCAGATGATAGTCCGCAAGAAGTACTCAGGAATTATGGTGGTTTTGAAATAGCATCAATTGTTGGAGCTATGATTACCGCGGCCGAAAACAAGATGATTGTTATGGTAGATGGTTTTATAGTAACAGCAGCTTATTTGATTGCTCAAAAACTATATCCAAATCTACAGAAGTTCGCTGTATTTTGTCACCAATCCGAAGAACAAGGACATCAACTATTATTGGAAAGCCTGAACGCATCTCCAATATTAAAACTAAACATGAAGTTGGGAGAAGGAACAGGTTGCGCCCTCGCCTATCCTATAATTAAAGGCGCCGTGAGTTTTATCAACGAAATGGCAAGTTTTGAATCGGCATCAGTTTCTCAAAAAAATTAAAACATGAAAGAAATCCAAGTACTCTTTACCGCGCTCATGTTTTACACAAGAATACCTTGTCCGAAATGGGTAGATCACGATCCTACTTATCTTAATTTATCAACGAAATACTTCCCTGTTATTGGTTGGCTAGTTGGTACGATATCATGGTTGGTGTTTTCATTATGTAATCTTGTATTCTCTATTGAAATATCAATCCTATTTTCAATGGTTAGTTCGATTATTATAACAGGTGCATTTCACGAAGATGGCTTTGCTGATACCTGTGATGGGTTTGGTGGAGGTTGGACTAAAACGAAGATATTAACCATAATGAAAGATTCTCAAATTGGAACTTTCGGCGCTGTTGGAATTCTGCTTTTATTAGGTTTGAAATTTCTATCAATCAAAGCTTCAGTGGATAATCCTATTGGTATTATCAATTTCGCATTACTCATAATCGTTGTTCATTCACTAAGCAGACTTGTAGCTGCTATAACAGTGTACACTCATGAATATGTTCGAGAAGACAATACGAGTAAATCTAAACCAGTAGCTAAGAAAATGACGTTATTAAATTTCTTAATAATGATATCCCTAGGCTTATTTCCTCTACTCATTTTATGCCTTTATAATCAAACACCAGACTTTATTCTTATCATTCTCCCTACCTATTTTACCAAAGTTTTCATGCAGCGTTTTTTCACAAAATGGATAGATGGATATACTGGTGACTGCCTAGGAGCTATTCAACAAGTTAGTGAAGTAGTTATTTACTTAACATTTATCATATTATGGAAATACATCTAGTTCGACATACCACTCCAGAAGTTAAAAAAGGCATTTGTTATGGTCAAACTGACTTAGAGCTGGCAACCACTTTTGAGGAAGAAGCTCAACAAACGATCGCTCTTTTAAACAAAGATCTCAAAGTATACGCTAGTCCTTTGAAACGTTGTGAGTTATTGGCTCAAAAAATAAATTCAAAACCTATTCTAGATGAAAGACTTAAAGAGCTCAATTTTGGTGATTGGGAAATGAAAAAATGGGAAGAAATCCCGAAAGTAGAATTGGATAATTGGATGAACAACTACTTTACTGAAAGACCAAGTAACGGGGAAACGTTTAAAGAAATGGAAATTCGATTAAGATCCTTTTTACAAGAAATTGTTTTTCAGAATGAAGATGTAATTGTTGTCACCCATTCTGGAGTAGTTAAGCTAATTAATGGAATTTTAAAGAAGATTAAAAAAGAGAATTGGATGAATTTGAAAATAAATTACGGTCAGGTAATATCAATTAACATTACAACCTAGAAACATCAACAAGTACCTGTAATGATTGAATCGACTCCCAACAAGCCTTCTTAAAACCAGCATGATATTTATCGATATCAAGAATGGATTTTTCAAATGCAGCTTGAGACTTTTGCTCATCTTCTACTTGCATATAATATATCAAATAATAGTCTTCTTCAATTTTATCTAGAAAAACACTTTCTATATGAACCCCTTCTTGAATCATACTTTCCTTAACTTCTTCAACGCGATCATTAAGTTCTTTTGCCCAAGCTTTTACTTCAGTAATGGTTCCTTTTCGTAATTTAATACGAGCACATCTAGTTACTAATTCCATACATACAATAGTAAGTAAATAGGCATACAAACATGTCATACACAATTCCAAACTGCTAGGACAAGATACAAAAAAACAGAAAGCGATTAAGCTTTCTGTTTTAAAACGGGAAAAAACAAACGACCTACTTAACGACTACTTCTGATTTTTGCTTTAAAATTAACTTGTTAATTGAATTACTAAAAGACTCATCTCCACTATTCTTTAATTTCGCTTCTTTGATAAATGCATCTCTTTTCTTGGATAATTCTCTAAGTTGATTAATCTCTGATTTCCGCTCTTTAGATTTTTGTTTAATGATAACAACGATCTCTACCTCTGACTTACCTTTTAATTCTTCTGGGAGTTGCTCTTTCTTGATTGACTCAACTTTCACCTTCCCTGAATTCACATCTTCAATCAGTTCATTTGTTCCAAACCAGTTACTCTTCCCACTCTTACTCATATTATACCTAGATCTTTCATTTGTTGAATTCATGCTAGATTTACTGTATAATCCAATAGCCTTTGTTTTTCTAAAGTTGTTCTTTGTTTGCTCTTGAGCAGTTCCATAATACACTTTAGAGTGCTCTATTCTAAAAGACACATCTTTAATTTCTTGATCGTATGGAGAATTAATAACCACATCTTTTGCATCTTGACTCAAGGTTAAAAACGCACCGTTACTACAAGCAGCCATCGCCTTAAAATGTTCTGTTGCATCTTTACAAACTCCTCCTAGTTTTATAGCATTAATAACAATTCCTTTGTGGGCAGCTTCTTTACAAGATGTTGTGTAAGGAACATCATTTTGATAATCCATGTGTGGTGGGTCGAGTAGGTAAAGGGAACTACCCCCTAAACCTCTCACAGAACCGTACGTGATACTCTCGCATCATACGGCTCTTGTTATGTAATTAAAGTGTTTTAAAGATTGTCCAATGATAAAACAAAGTTGGATATCCCCTTTTTATAGTTTTTATCCAGTTATATGCCCTATGAAAACTTCCTTTAAAACGCTTGTACTTCTTTAATACCCACTTCGCTAATAGATGATGAAACCGTATTACTAGCAACTTAACATGCCACAACCCAAACTTACCATAATATCGAAGTACACCTCGCATTTGAGGATTTATTCGATTGGCTATCGTTTGAATAGTAATTCTACTATTCCTATGAAATTGTTGCGACCGCCAGTTATCTTGTATCCGCTTTTGTGATGATTGACTGATTGCACAATCACAACTCGTAAAGAATACCTGCTCCTTTGTGATAAAGGTTCGTGGTTTAAAAGTAAAACCTAAGAAATCAAATTTCTTGCGGTAATGCTTCTTTTCTTTTCGGAAACTCTTGCAACAAACCGTTTTTGTCTTTTCTTCATTTAAACGAAGACCACATTGCTTCAACCGTTTCCGTACTGCATCCAAAATATGTTGTGCTATCGACTCTTCCTGACAATGAATTATAATATCGTCAGCATACCGAACAAAAGGTATTCCTGGATACTGTTTCTCTAGCCATTTATCGAGTACATAGTGTAAAAACAGGTTCGCTAACAATGGACTTATGACTCCGCCTTGCGGTGTTCCTCGTCCATCTTTTTGTTTTAATTCTCCATTTGAGGATTGACTTGGTACTTCAAGCCATCTCTGAATGTAAAATTTAACCCATCTTTCTTCAACATGCTTATCGAGTGCTTTTAAAATCAATTCATGGTCTACTTCATCAAAGAAACTCTTGATATCCATATCAATTACCCAAGCATACTTGCGTACATTTTCTCGAACTGATTCTAAAG
>CAWVWF010000062.1:0-16630 GCA_963933885.1 uncultured Flavobacteriales bacterium
TTCCGTAGGACATGCGTGTGTATTTACAATCGCGTCTCCAGACGCTTTTTTTTAAGTTAAATTAAAAATCAGGAGCTATGAGCTTCTTGATCTCTTTCGGTAAAGAGGTGACGTTGTTGGGTGATTATATATAAAGAAAAGCCTTGGGTAAAGAAGCGGATAAGCATAATGTTCTATCGTTTTAGAAACAATTTAAAATCGTCCTACATTAAAAAAGGCACAGTTTCAAATACTATATAATTAAACAGGTGAAATAACCAAATTTAATAATCGAGCCTTGTTAATTAATATAGTTTATGATTTCTTCAGGACTTAAAATAAGCGAATGTGCATTTATTTTAATTGCAGACTTTGGCATTCTTGGTGAAGTAGCAGTTTCCGGGTTTTGAACTATAGTCATCCCAGATCTTGATTTAATTTCTTTCAACCCTTCTGCCCCATCGGAATTAGCCCCAGAAAGGAGTATTGCTAGTAAACCACTATCATAAACGTCGGCTAATGACTCGAACATAACATCAATAGATGGCCTAGCATAAGAAACAAGATCATCGAAAACCAATTCAATTTTATGATTCATTGAAACACATAAATGATAATCAGGCGGTGCTACATAAATCTCTCCTTTAACAATTGGAAGCTGACCAATACCTTTGTTTACTTTTAAACTAGTTTCCTCTTGAAAAATATTTGCTAATTCTCCCGCACTATTTTCACCAACATGAATTGTAATAAAAACAGGAACATCTAAATTAGATGGTAAACATCTAACAAATTCTATAATAATATCAAAGCTCCCAGCGGAACCTCCAATAGCAATGGCATCAATATGTTTTAAACAATCCTTCAATTAAACCTAATTATTTCCATTTTTTTTGATAAATCTTAGCCTTATTATCAAGCAACTCAAACTTATCTTCGAAGTCTGTAAACGCTACAGATTCACTCCTTCCCAAACAAAGTAATCCTCCCGGAACTAACGAATCATAGAACAATTCGAAAACCTGATTTTGTAATTCAATAGTAAAATAGATTAATACATTCTTACAAATAATTAGCTGCATATCCGCAAACTTCTTATCCGTTACCAGATTATGATTTGCAACTACACAATTCTCTTTTAAATAATCTATTACACTTAAAGAAGAATGACTAGATGTAAAGTATTCGCTTAAAGACAGTTTTCCTCCGCTTTGTATATAATTACTTTGCCATTTCTGATAGTCCTCCATGTTGTAAATCCCATTTTTTACTATATCTAAAGAATGGTCATTGAAATCAGTTGCATATTGTAAAACTCTATCTCTAATCCCATGTTCTTTCAGGAAAATCCCCATAGAGTAAACTTCTTCACCTGTAGCACAGCCTGCATGCCATATATTAATATAAGGGTAAGTATTTAAGTATGGAATTACATGCTCTTTATATCCTTTATAAAAATGTGGATCTCTAAACATTTCAGTAACCGTAATAGACAGATCAAATAAGAAATCATTTAAAACACGATCATTATGAATAATTAGATTAGTAAGTTCAGAAATTGTACCTAGTCCTTCTTCTTTTATTCTATGCTTTACACGCCGTTTTACGGTAGTACGAGCATATTCTCTAAAATCATACCCATATACTTGATAGACAGCTTCAAGCAGTTGAGTAATTTCAAAATTTTCTATTTGTCCTTTTGTTTCTAACATTACTTACCGTGTAACCAAACTCTAATTAATGTAAACAAAGTCTCTTTATTTATTGGCTTTGGTAAATAATCACTAGCACCTGCACTAATACATTTCGCTCTATCATGCTTCATTGCTTTAGCCGTAAGAGATATAATTGGAAGCGCTTTGTATTCTTCCATTTCTCTGATAGCAGTCATGGCTTCATAACCGTTCATTATAGGCATCATTATATCCATCAGCACAACATCAATATCTGTATTTTCTTTTAATTTTTCAATACCTTCCGCTCCATTTTCTGCCGAGATCACTTTCATACCAACGCTCTCTAAAAGATCCGTCATACTGAATATATTTCTTACATCATCATCAACAAGTAAAACCGTTTTTCCGTTTAATGTTGAGTTTGGATCATTTACGAGATTGATCATTTTCTTCCTTTCCGGACTTAATGATGATTCAACACTATGTAAAAACATTGAAACCTCATTTAGTAACCTTCCTGGAGAATCAGCTCCTTTAACGATAATTTTTTCTGTAAATGCACTAAGTTGTTTAAACTCAGCTTTAGTTAACTCTCTTGCTGAATGAATTACGATTGGTGGTACAGGAATTTTATTTTTTTCTAAAAGTTTTAATAAATCAAACCCTGTCATATCCTGCAATGTTAAATCAAGAATAACACAACTCCAATCCTGCTCTGGAAACTTAACAATTGCTTCTTTACCAGAGGTAGCAAAATGTAACTTAACTCCATTAAAACTTAACAAATCAGTGATCGCATCAATTTGAATTTGATCATCTTCAATTACTAATATTGGTTTTTCAGCATCTGAACTAAAATCAATTAATTTTGATAAAACATCGTTAATTTCAGTTGATGTTGCAGGCTTATGAGAGTATCCAAAAGCTCCTTTTTTAATCATCTCTTTACTTTTATCACCTGCAGAAATAACATGAATCGGAATATGCCTTGTTCCCAATGTAGCTTTTAAGTTATCTAAAACTTGAGCTCCTGAAATATCAGGTAAACCTAAATCTAATAAGATTGCTTTTGGCTTATATTTTTCGGCTAATTTCAACCCTTCTATTCCTGATGTAGAAATAATTGTTTTACAACCTCTTTCATTTACAATATCTTGTAATGTTTTCGCGAAATTCTCATCATCTTCAATGATTAAAATTGTTTTATCACTTTCAGATATTACCGACCTATCATCTGGGATAGTAACTATAGATTCTAACTTATTAACTTGATCTAATGATTGAACAACATTACTGGACTCAAAATCACTTTCGTTAGACTCCAAAAAAGTAACAGGTAAGTATAAAGTGAATACAGAGCCTTCATTAACCTTACTTGAAATATGAATCTCCCCTCCCATAAGCTTAGCTAACTCTCTAGATATAGTAAGACCAAGTCCTGTCCCTCCATAATTCCTTGTTGTAGAGCCATCTGCTTGTTGGAACGCTTCGAAAATTGCCATTTGTTTGTCTTCTGGTATTCCAATCCCTGTATCAGTTACAGCAAACCCAATTACAGGAACCTTGTCTAAATTACTTCTTCTAAACATTGTCTCTTTCGGCGCTGCAAAAGCTTTAATCCCTATTCTACCAGAAGAAGTAAATTTAAGTGCATTAGAAAGCAAATTTTTCAGAACCTGACCAATTCTTTGCGAATCTGAATCCATTTTATCACCAAGTCCCTTTTCAATATCAACATTAAACTCAAGTCCTTTTTTCTCTGCAATTGGTCGGAATAAATCACCAGATAAAGCCATCATATTTTTAATAGAAACACTTTCCACAAGTACCTCCATCATTCCAGCTTCTACTTTACTTAAATCTAAAATCTCATTAATAAGCGTTAACAAATCGTTACCACCTTGATTGATTACACTTGCTTTTTCAATTTGTTTTTCGGTAAGGTTTCCTTGTTTATTATTTGCCAGTGATTCGGATAAAATCAACAAACTATTTAATGGCGTCCTTAATTCATGAGACATGTTTGCTAGGAATTCCGACTTGTATTTAGAGGCTATTTCAACTTCCTGAGCTTTTATTTCAATTAGTTCCTTACTCGATTGAATAGCTTCTTTCTGAAATTTAATATTCTTATTTTGCTCTTCAAGCTTTAAAGACTTAACCTCTAACTCTACATTAGACTGTTGTAACTCTTCCGTTTGAGCTTCTAATTTTTCTGAAGCTGATTGCAATTCTTTTTGCTGTGATTCCAACTCTTTATTATACTTCGCCATTTGTACTTTCTGTTCATTTAGTAAAGCAGCTTGTTTGGTAGTTTCTTCAAGTAAATTCTCTAATTGTTTTCTAGATTTTGTAGAATTAATTGCGATTCCAATCGTTTCAGAGATGTTTTTAGTAAACTCAATATGTAAGTCTGTTAATTCATGAACAGTTCCTATTTCAATAACTCCATTTACCGTTCCTTCAAAAAGGATTGGAATTACAATAACATTGTTAGGAATTATTTTCCCAATTCCCGAACTGATGTTAAAATAATCCTTTGGGATATCTTGAATAATAATACTCTTTTTTTCTTTTACAGCTTGACCAATTAATCCCTCTCCTAACTTTATCGTATTATTATTCTGATTTCGGAAATCATAAGCATATGAAGCTTCTAAATTCATCGTTCCGCTATCCAAAGAAATATTGTTATTCCCCGATTTAATATAAAACGCTCCTATTTGTCCTCCAAGGTATGGAGTTATTACTTCAATAAGAGAAGTTGTTATTTCACTTAAACTTCTTTCACCCTTAACTTCATCCGTTACTATTCTTGTTCCATTAAGTAACCAGTTTTTATCTTCCGCAGATTTATTTGATTTTAAAATATTAACTCTCATTAAATCCATTTGTCTAGACAGCGCTCCTATCTCATCTTTAGAATCTATATTAATACCATGATTTAATTTACCTTCAGCAATCTTATTAGCAGCATCTTTTAGCAATGTTAATGGTTTAGAAATATTATTTGAAAGCACAATTCCTATCAACAAAGCAACAAATGGAGATAATACAATAATTAACAACGTTATTACAATTGTTATTTCTGAAGAAGTTGATGCACTTATATACCGTTTTTTTGTTAACCTATTTTCTTCAGTAATAAATACTTCGAACTTTTTTCTAATACCACCTAAAATTTGCTTTCCTTCTCCTTTCTGAAGTGTTTCTGAAATATCTCTTTGAGTTTTAGGATTTTTAATTTCTTCTCGTTTCGCTTTAATTTGAGGAATAGCAGCATCCCTTTCCCATTCTTTTGCTAATTGAATCAGGTCACTCACCAATTCTCTATTCCTTTTATTTGTTCTGGTTATAATTAACAACTCTCTAATCTCAGAATTAAACTTCTTTTCACCATCAATATATGGAGCAAGAAATGCCTCTTTACCCGAAATAAGGAACCCTCTTTGTCCAGTCTCTCTATCCACCATCGATTTCATTAATTTCAAAACTGAAATTGTTCCATTTTTATTTCTACTTGCTTCGAAATAAATAGATAATTGATTCGACACCTTTCTCATATCGTCAAAGATTTCTTGTCCTATCCCTTTAACAATTAATTTCTCTACTTCTCTGTTTGCAGCCATTGATTTTTTTACAACTCTAGCCAATCCTATTTCTGGAATAGCTGCTTTTTCCTGCCATAATGCTACATCTTTTTCAATAGATCTTAACAATTCCTGCTGAGCCGGATTATCACTCACCAAAACAACCTCCTCTTTTATCAACTTACTAAACAATTCTACTCCAGCAACATACGGACTCAAAAACTCTTCCTTACCAGTTATTAAAAACCCCCTTTGCCCTGTCTCCATATCTACAACAAGTTTTTGAAGTTTTTGAGCATTTGCAATTACGGGTGCATCATGAAGAACAACAAAATCAAATTGTTTGTCCATTGATAATGTGTTTAATAAAACCATTAAACTTGCAGAAATAAGTAACAATGTAATGGTTAAGAAACTAATTAGAATTTTTTTCTTAACGTTAAAATTTGATAGTAAACCAATAAGAGGCTTCATTATCAAAGAAAAAATCGTGGTTTTTTCTTTGATAATCATATCCTTAGAAACAGGACTTTTCGAATCAAAATTGTTATCTAAATTCATTTGGTGAATTTTTAAGTTTTTGCATTACCATATAAATACTCTAACTCAATAAAAAAGTTAACTTATTTTCATTTTAATTTTTTCATCGAAAATTAAAACTATTCTAAATTCAAGGCGTAAGCTAAAACTCAAGTTAAGTTATTGGAAAATCTAGACAAATTATTAATTCCTGTTTTGTTGGTTGATGATCAACCAGCTAATCTATTAGCGTATGAAACGCTATTAGAAGACGAAAAGGTTGAAACAATAAGAGCTAATTCAGGACAAGAAGCTTTAGATATATTAAACAACAGAGCTGATATTGGATTAATTTTATTGGATATTCAAATGCCTATAATGAATGGAATTGAAGTTGCTGAAAAAATAAAAAATAGCGACACTATAAATCATGTTCCAATAATATTTGTTACAGCCTTAGGAGAGAATGAAGAATGGAAAAAATTCGGTTATGAATCTGGAGCAATAGATTATCTTGGAAAACCAATTAAAAAAGATTTACTCTTACATAAAGTTAGAAGTTTTAGAGAAGGTTATAAAAACAGAATGAAATTAGAGTTCCTAAATAAAGAGCTTATTGAAAAACAGGAACTTCTAGACAAGTTTGTATATATCGTATCTCACGATTTAAATGCACCAGCCAGACAAATGACGAGTGTAGCGGAAATGCTTAAAAACGATCTTGGAGATAAACTTAATGAAGCAGATATGCAATTGATGAACATGATTATTAAGTCATCAAAAAACATGTCCCATTTAGTAAAAGATTTATTTGCGTTTTGTAAGGGAACAAAGAATGAAAATCCAGAATTAATTAGTGTACACGATATTATAGATGATGTAATTAGTAATCAAGTTTCAGATAATCCAATTAATTTCATTTTATCCCTTGATCATTTAAATAAGATTAAAACATCACCAAGTGCAGTACGACAAATTTTTGATAATTTGATTTCCAATGCAATCAAGTATGGTCCAAAAGAAGGACTTGAAATTCAAATTATCGCAAATCAATCTAAAGATTCTAAACTTGTAGAATTTCTTGTTAGAGACAATGGCCCTGGGATACATGAGAAGTTCCATGCAAACCTTTTTGAAATGCTTAACACTGCAGGAAGTAAAGCCTCAAACAGTACTGGAATCGGACTATATATAGTTAAAACAATGGTTGAAAGAATGAAGGGCAGCATATCCTTAGAATCTATTTTGGAAGAAGGCACAACCTTTAAATTCACAATAGAAGATCAAGTTTAAAACTCGAGATTCTATACCATTTCTTAGATCTTCATTAATTGTATACTATTATTCATTTATTGTCAATTAAAACATCATTTGTTTTAGGAAATTAGATGAATATAAAAAACAGATGAGAAGTCTAATATTTACATTCCTATCCCTGTGTTCTATTTGCAACTGCTTTGCACAAAATAATAGTACAGTAATTAAATCAATAACGATTAAAAAATCAGAATACAAAGATCAAATGTATGGTTTCTGGCTTGGCCAATGCATCGCCAACTGGACTGGTTTAATTACCGAAATGGATAGGATTGGTAATATCGGAGAGATTAAAACTGGTGATTTTTATACTAGAGAAGACTGGGGAAAACCTGAACAGCCAAATATTTGGGGAGAAGATAAATCAGAAACGATTTCAAGAACCATTGATTTTGTTTTAAAAACAAAAGATGAAATTTGGGGCGCAGATGATGACACCGATATTGAGTTTATATATCAAACTTTACTATTAGATCATAATGTAAACATACTATCTGGAAAGCAAATTCAACAAGGCTGGCTAAAGCATATTAAAAAAGAAGAGGAAAACTATCTTTGGGTTTCCAATCAAGCTGCATTTAATTTAATGCAAGAAGGTACATTACCTCCGGAGACAAGTGATCCTGAAAATAATCAATACTTTGATATGATTGACGCTCAGCTAACAACTGAAATTTTTGGTTTATACGCACCAGGTAATCCATCTTTCGCTCTAAAGATGGCATCACTTCCAATTAGAACTACAGCTAGAAAAAATGCTGCTTGGATTTCAGAGTTTTACATCACCATGCATTCGCTAGCTTCCAGTGTTGATTCTAATTTAATCCAAGAACAGAAAATTAATTGGATGGCTAATGAAGCAAGAAAAATTTTACCCGACACCTCCTACTCTGCTAAGATGTTCGACTTTGTTAAATTAAAATACATTTCAGGTATTCCATGGGAAGCGACACGAGATTCGATTTACCAACGATACCAAGTAGAGCAGAAAGACGGTTATAAAATAACTTCTAGAAATCTACATTGTAATGGTTGTTTTGCTGCGGGAATAAATTATGCAGCCAGCCTAATCAGTTTGTTTTATGGAAAAGGAGATCTAAAAGAAACGATAAAGATTGGTGTACTTACAGGATGGGATTCAGATAATCCTACGGCAACTTGGGGTGGATTAATAGGTTTTATGATTGGCAAAGAAGGTATAGAAACAGTATTTGGAAAAAACCTTTCAAACAAATTTAATATTCACAGAACAAGACAGAAATTTTCTAATAATGGGATTTTTACTTTTGAAGAAATGGCGGAAAGTAGTTGTACAATCGTAGAGCGTGTAATTGTAAATTCATTGAATGGACAATTTATAAAATCGAACAACACTTGGATTGTGCCTGTAAACTAGCATTAATTAAATTGAATAATAAAAAAGTTCCGTTCAAATTATTATCTTTAGTTACTTATTTATTGATTTGAATTTTAGCTCTTATTTATGAAATTATTCACGGTTATTTCTTGTTCTCTTTTATTGTCAACCGGAGTTGTATTCGGGCAGAAAATAAAAGATAAGGACAGAACTAATTTCGAGACCCTTTCAAATCAAAAAGATTCTGTAGCGATCGACTTAGCGATACTTAATAAAGATTATGATGCGGCCGCAGTATTATCATACAGGTTACTAGTTAATGATAAGGTAAATATCACAAAACTTTACAAACTTGCAGAAATTCATTTTGCAGGTAAAAAGTTTGACTTAGCAATTAACACTTGTAGAAATATTATATCACTAGATAGTACAAATGTTAAAGCATTCTCGTTAGCAGCAAGAAGTTTCATTAATTTAAATCAAGCAACAAATGCTGCAGGAGTATATCAGATAATGTACACTCGATTTAAAAAAGTTAATTATTTATACGACAAAGCAATTGTTCAATTTAATGGTAAGCTAGAGAAAGAAAGTTTAAGTACACTATCTGCAATCTTAGCTGACTCTACTTCTTCAACTGAAAAAATAGAAATAGTAAATAAGAATGCTGAAGGAAAAGTTACTAAACAAAACATACCTATAGCCGCTGCGGCATATAATGTAGCTGGATATATTTTATTACAGCAAAAAAATAATAAACTTGCAAAAGCTCAATTTGAAGCCTCAATTAAAATCTCTCCTGAATTCATTTTTGCAAACAATAACTTAAGAGAAGTTTTAAAACTTGAAGCTAAACCAAAAACTCCAGTTGTTGAGAAATCTAAGTAACGTTAACTGAAAAATTACATCCTTAACTCGAAGTAAGTTTTGTTTTTTTTGTAAATATTACTATCCTCGTTCGCAAGCGAGAAACGACTATTTAAATACAGACTTTCGATTCGTGTTCATTTAACATACGAATTCACACACTACTTAAACCAAAAAAGGCCAGGAGCTAATGCTCATGGCTTTAATCAATATAAGATTTAGAATATTTATCTTAAAACAACTTTCTTAACATACTTTTCTTCGTTGAAATTCAACTCCAAAACAATAACTCCTTTCGCATATTTTGAAACATCGAAATTCTTAGATCCTGTAAAATCAGAAAACTGTTCTTCATATAACTTCCTTCCTATTAGATCCCTTATAATTAAAGTCCCTGTTAAATTTGTAATGGCCTCGAAAGTTAAAATATCAGAAGCTGGATTTGGATACGCTTTGAATAAACTTTCTGTTAAGATAATTTCATTACTGCTTGTTATATTCCCAAAATAAGTAGCAGAATCAACCACTGTAAATTGCATCATCATACTTGCATCTTCATGCGTTAAAATATGACAATGATACATGTACCCATCAGTAGCGTCAATTGAAGTAGCAGGAAAACTATCAAATCTAGCTACAAAAGTCATTGATGCATTAGCCCTTAATAACTGAACATCCTTATACCCTATTAATTCATCTGGAATAGGATCTCCTAGTTCATAATGGAAATTTGAATCATTGCTTAATCCAAGTAAACCAGTATATTCTATAACTTGAAATTGAGTTTTGTGAATATGAAACGGATGCGCATGTGTTGTTTCATTTGTTATAGTCCACGTTTCTTTTGTATTTACTAGAATAGTATCATTTAACACCATCATATCCATTGTATCTCCATTAATGGTCCAATACTTATTACCACCTAATGTAGTTTTGTTTAAATACTTTGTTCTTGTTTGAAAAACATCTGTTGTATCAACAGTATAATTCACTAATGAACTTGGAATTGATGTAATAGGTAAATCTGATTGAATACTAGCATCTATTACGAAAGCAACAAATGCACTTCCTAACGTCCCTTGAGACGGGTCTGATAAAATATTCTTAGTTGTATAATTCGCATCAATAGGCATCGAAGGATATAAATTACTTAAATAGATAGTATCTCCAGCAGACAATCCTGAAAAGTCTACTAAAAATTCTTTTCTATCTCCTACAGCAATTAAAACAGAATCCATTGATCTTGGAGTATCCAAATACCCTCCACCTGAAGCAATCAACTTCATAGTTTCAAAGCTCGTTGGATTATTTAGAGTTGTAGACATTCCAATAATAAATTGCTTTCTTGGCGACCCATTTAACAAACGAAACCTAATTACTTCTTGTGGAACATGGTAATAACTATTAACGATTCCGTTAATTAAAGTATAATCTCCATTTCCTGGCTTTTCACTAATTGTCATCCCAGTCGCATTATCACTCCCATCTAAATCGAAACCTTTTTCCTGGATAACCAATGGGATATCATTTACACCATAATCATGAGGTAAGCTACTATACAAAGGATCATTCAAAGTATCTTCAATAATAATCATTCCTGCAAGTCCTCGGATAACTTGAACCGTTGTTGAATCCATTAAATGACTATGATACCATAAGGTTTGAACTGGATCAATTACAGGAAAAGCAGGAGACCAAGTTGTTCCTGCATCAATTGGTTGGTGAGGTCCCCCATCAATATTTGCTGGAATATTTAATCCATGCCAATGAACTGTAGTTTGAGATCCTGTTAATTCATTTTTAAAATTGAATACGACGTTATCACCAGTTTTCCAAACATAAGTTGGTCCAAGGTATGTCATCGATGCATCTCCAGTTTCATTATAGGAATAACTATTCAAAGATGCATTCAAATTAATCGTATCAACAGTTCCTGTTGGATCAAAATTATGTGTATTGTTCTGGATTGTTACATCAAACGTTTTCCCTTCCATTTTCTTCGGAATCGGTAAAGGATTGGTAAATGTTTGAGAAAATGCTGTTGCGCTTATGCAAAGAAAAGCTGTAAGAAATGATAATTTCCTTACTGATAGTTTTAAGTTCATTCTTGTAGTTTTAAGAAATTAATTGTTTTGAGTTCGTGGTTTCAACCAAACTACAAAAGTAAACTCCAAGATGAAATAAAGAGTCATTTCAAAATACAACGCATCTCATTCTTATATATGGGATGCAAAACTTAATAACAGCTTTTAAATAATAAAACATAATATACTCTCGTGTTTCATAGTGTTTCGAGGTTCTATCAAACTATTTAACAAGCAATAGAATTGATTATTCTTGAAATATAAAATGAACTGAAACTGTATCAATTGGCTTGTGGATATAATGTTTAACGCAAGGAATTGAAAGTGCTCTAATTTTATCTGCTGGCATCATTGATTGGGTTGCCATAATTAAATTTGTATCTAAATCTAACGTTCCTAGTTCTTCTTCAAGAATATCCAAAAGTTCCCAACCACTCATAGTAGGCATTAAAATATCTAAAAATATATAATCAGGTAATTTATCAACACCAACTAAATAAGCAACACCCTCTTCAGGATTTGTAAACTCAATTATCTCACAGTTTTCCTTACCTAATTTTTTCTCAATCATCTTTCGATTAAGAATATTCATTATCTCGTCGTCATCAATTAAAACAATAGAATTCATACGTTTAAACTTTTAGGTTGTAACTACATGAACAAATATAACGAATTAAAAGTTACCAATTTAAACTTTTAATTAATATTAATCCCACCATCAAACCTAATACAGATCCGTCAATTTAAAAAATGACATCCCATGTAAACACCTCTTAATTTAAAATTAATTAAAGAATATTTCTCACCAACGCTCTTGCTAAATATTCCTTAAAAATCAGGCACAAAAAAAGGGCTCAGATACGTGAGCCCTTTTTTTGTATTATATCTACTGATTTTTAGATTTCAGTAACAACGATCTTTTCAATTACGTCACCTTGAACGATTTTATCAATCACATCAAGTCCTTCAATCACTTTTCCAAAACAAGTATGGTTTCTATCTAAGTGAGCTGTATTGTTTCTTGAATGACATACAAAAAACTGAGAACCTCCAGTGTTTCTTCCAGCGTGAGCCATACTTAAAACACCCTTATCGTGAAACTGGTTATCACCATCTAATTCACAATCGATTTTATAACCAGGACCTCCTGCTCCTGTTCCATCAGGACAACCACCTTGAATAACAAAATCAGGTAATACTCTATGGAAAGTTAATCCATCATAGTAACCATCTTTTGAAAGTTTTACAAAATTTGCAACCGTCTTCGGTGCATCTTCTTCGAAAAATTGAACTTTCATAGTTCCTTTCCCTGTAACGATATCTGCTGTAATCATAATATTGATTTAATTAATTGTTATTATCATCTAATTTAAAACCGTTTCGGATAAACCTTACAAACGCCTTAAACTCTTGTTTACTTTTAAATACTGCTAACATTGCTTTACCAAAGCTTGGCTTTTTTGTAGGCGTAATCTTAATCTCCTCTTCTTGTTTCTTTTCTGCTTGGGCCTTAGCTAATGCTTCTTTGATTACATTACTTACCTCCTGCTTTGCGTCAGCTTCATCTAATACCTTTTCTCCTTCCGCGTTAAACTTCCCGAAAAACGGACTAGATTCCTCCTTGCTTATTTCATCAGCTTTCTTAAACCGTTCTTTTGCTGCAGAAATCCTTCCTTGCTTTTCTTCAAGCATTCCAAGATTATTATACGCAACAGCATCTTCTGGATCTAATTCAATACATTTTTGATAATCAGCAATTGCTCCTTCTAAATCTCCAACCGAATCTTTAATGTAAGCTCTACTTGAATATCTATATGAATTTTCAGGTTCTAATTCTTGGGCCTTGTTCATATTTTCCAAAGAACCTTTTAAGTCTTTTATATGAAATAATGTAACAGCCAATTCCGAATAAACATCTGCATTATTCGGAACTAGATTGGCAGCCGTTTCAAAATCTGAAACAGAATCTTGAAAACGCTCAGCTTTTCTATACGCTATACCTCTCAAACAAATTACATTAACGTTCTGAGCATCACCTTCTAAATACTTAGTAAATGATACAATAGCTTCGTTAAATTCACCTTGCTCAAGTTCCTTTGTTCCTATTTCAAATAAATTTGCCATTATAAGATTAAGCTTTGTATAATTCTTCTCTTAATTCATTCACTTTAGCACTAGCTAAATATTCATCAAATGGCATCATTCTATCAATAATTCCATTTGGTGTTAACTCTATGATTCTAGTTGCAATCGTTTGAACAAATTCATGATCATGAGATGTAAACAAGATTGTTCCTTTATAATCGATTAAAGAGTTGTTTAACGCTGTAATAGATTCTAGATCTAAGTGATTCGTAGGATCATCCAATAACAAAACGTTTGGATTTTGAAGCATAGCTCTAGAAAGCATACATCTTACTTTTTCACCTCCAGAAAGTACACTACATTGTTTCTTTACTTCTTCACCTCCAAATAACATCTTTCCTAAGAATCCACGAACGAATTCTTCATCTTTGTTTACTGAGAAGTTTCTTAACCAATCTACTAAATCAGATTTTACACCTTCAAAGAAATCTCTATTCTCATTCGGTACATACGCTGTAGTAATTGTTGATCCCCAGTTATAAGCTCCTCCATCTGCTTTTTTAGTTCCAGTTAAAATCTCAAACAATGAAGTCGACATATTACTATCCTTAGCATAAAACATAATCTTATCTCCTTTCGCCATTCTGAAACTAAGTTCATTTAACAAAGGACCTTCATCAGATGAAGAACTCAACTTATCAACTTCTAATATCTGATCTCCTGCTTCACGATCTTGATCCCAGATAATTCCAGGATACTTTCTTGAAGAAGGCTTAATTTCATCAACATCAATCTTAGCAAGCATTTTCTTACGAGCAGTTGCCTGCTTACTTTTAGATGCATTCGCTGAGAATCTTTCGATAAAGTCTTGTAATTCTTTTTTCTTGTCTTCGTTCTTCTTGTTTTGATCAGAACGCTGACTCAATGCCAACTGGCTTGATTTATACCAGAATGTATAGTTACCTGTATATAATGAAATTTTACTAAAATCAATATCTGCTATGTAAGTACAAACTGTATCTAAGAAGTGCCTATCGTGAGATACAACGATAACCGTGTTTTTAAAGTCAAGTAAGAAATTCTCCAACCAAGCGATAGTTTGAATATCCAAATCATTGGTAGGTTCATCCAATACCAATACATCAGGATCTCCAAATAAAGCTTGAGCCAATAATACTCTTACTTTGTATTTGTTATCAATATCACCCATTAATCTGAAGTGCATATCCTCCTTAATTCCCAGTCCGCTTAAAAGCTGTGCTGCGTCAGATTCTGCATTCCATCCACCCATTTCCCCATACTGCTCTTCTAATTCAGAAGCTTTGATACCATCAGCATCAGAGAAATCTTCTTTCATATAAATAGCCTCCTTCTCTTTCATGACTGTATAAAGCTCTTTGTAACCGATAATTACGGTTTCCAAAACGTTAAACTCATCAAATTCGAAGTGATCCTGCTTTAATACAGCTAATCGCTTTCCTTTCTCTAAAGAAACAGTTCCTTTGTTGGCATCTTGAGCACCTGTTAAAATATTCAAGAATGTAGACTTACCAGAACCGTTGGCCCCAATAACTCCATAACAATTTCCATGAGTAAATTTTAAATTTACTTCATCAAATAAAACTCTTTTACCAAACTGAAGGGTAAGATTATTAACTGTAAACATGCGTGTTTTCTCTTTTAAGTGTGCAAATTTAATGGTTAATTGTGATTAGGGCAAACTCTATTAATAAGAAGTAGTAACTTTGTGAAATATTATTTGAGCATGGACAACAATAAAAAAGTATTAGCAATTCAAAAAGACTTGCTTTCGAAAGATATTAAGATCGTTTTAAAGGCTTTAAAAGAGGTGTCTGAACACGGAAATCCTACCGTAATGCCTGCTTTATTAAAAGCAACATTTTTAACAGGAGATCAAGAAGCGCTAGATGCAGGTTTGTTTATTCTTTATAATTTAAAAGATAACAATTGTGTAGATGCCTTATTCGATGCATTGAATGATGAAACGTACATGGAATTCCATAATATTATTGCTGCCTCTATTTGGGAAGCAGGTTTAAATGTTGATGATCGTTTAATTGATTTGGTTGAAATGGCTGTTAAACATGATTACATCACAGCAATCGAAATCATTACAATCATAGAAAATATCGAAACAGGTTTTCCTTATGAAGAAGTAACTGATGCTTCTCTTACAATAAGTGAGTTTGTTGAAGAATCTGAAGACGAAGATAAAAGTGCTTTACTAATTAGTTTAGCGGAAACAATTAATGGAATGGTTGCGGGGTAATTTAATTGATCCATTTTTCAATTCATCTATTGATCAATTGAAGAATTGAAAAATTGAAAAATTGAAAAATTGATTAATTTATTTTAAATTAGTAGAATCAAAAAATTGAACAGATGGATTATAAGATAGCAGTAATAAAAGGAGATGGAATTGGACCGGAAATCGTTAACGAAGCGATGAAAGTTATGGATGCAATTGGTGAAAAATTTAATCACAAATTCAATTATACTGAATTATTAATGGGAGCTTGTGCAATTGATGCTACAGGAACACCTTTACCAGATGAAACTTTAGAAGTTTGTAAAAATTCTGATGCAATTTTATTCGGAGCTATTGGTCATCCAAAATACGACAATGATCCAACTGCAAAGGTTCGTCCAGAGCAAGGTCTATTGAAGATCAGAAAAGAATTAGGACTTTACGCTAACATTCGTCCAGTAGCATATCACCCAGCTTTAGAAGAGTTTTCTCCATTAAAGCCAGAAAGAATTGAAGGTGCTGATTTTGTAGTTGTAAGAGAATTAACAGGAGGTATTTATTTCGGAGAAAAAGGAAGAAATGAAGACGGAACTGTAGCTTATGACAACTGTACTTATTCTGTTGAAGAAATCGAAAGAATTTCTATCATTGGATTTGAAACAGCAATGAAAAGAAGAAAGAAACTTACGTTGGTTGATAAAGCAAACGTATTAGAAACTTCAAGATTATGGAGAGAAACTGTTAAGAAACTTGCAGTAAACTATCCAGAGGTTGAATTAGATTTCTTGTTCGTAGATAATGCAGCAATGCAAATGATTTTATCTCCTACTCAATTTGATGTTATTTTAACAGAAAACATGTTCGGAGATATTATTTCTGATGAAGGT
>CAWVWF010000063.1:0-16595 GCA_963933885.1 uncultured Flavobacteriales bacterium
ATAAAGAGAAATCCCCTTATTAATTACTTGTTAACTCTCAAGACATTTATCCTTGTATGTTTCGGGTGGATATTTTTTAGAGCAAATACTTTAGATGACGCTTTTTTAATCATATTGAAAATATTTTCTATTAATGAATATACACTTTCACAGTTGAGTGTTTATGTTATACCTGTTGTTAAAAAAACAGCTTACTCTATGGATTTTATCTTAAGTTATTTCTCAATAATAACTTTAATTCTACTAGAGTTTATTTTTATTCATAAAATATCATTTCTAAGTTTAAAATTCAAGTACAGAGCGCCTATTTATATCTCTGCAATTATTGTAATTTTAATTTTAGGTGCATTTGAGCAAAATACGTTTATTTATTTCCAATTTTAATGAGAACTAAAAAACAACTTCGTCAATTGATTACGCTAGTAGTCGTAACTTCATTACTTTTATTTATAATAGAACAAGTTATTCAAACAAGTTTAAGGAATGAAACTGAAGGTACGATAGGTAAAGTAAATGCCATAATTACTAAAAAAATTGATCCTGAATTAAGTATTTGGGGAGCATCAACAGCTTATACACATTTCAATGCGAATAGAATAAGTGACTCTCTTGGCATTAACGCTTTTAATATGGGGATTGATGGAACCAATATAGATCAATTCAATGGACTACTCAAAGAACACATTACGAACTCCCGAAATTCAAAATTTATTGTTCTGGCGCTTGATATCCATGGTGCTTTAACAAAGAGAAAAAGTTTATATCATATTCACAACTGGATTCATCATATGGATAATGACAATATCAATAAATGCTTCAAATCAATAGACAATAAACTCATCTTAAAGTCTAACTATATTCCATTCTTTAATTTAACTCTATACAGTAAACATAATTTTAGAAGTGTAATAAAAAATATAAATTATCAAGAACCAACTTACCTATTTCCAAACAAAGGTTATTTATCAAAAGCTCCACGAAAAACAAATTTTTCAAAAGATAAATTAGAAATGATTAATGTGTCTTCTGATACGAGTGTATATAATAAAATAAAAGAAAATTGTATTCTTGCCACTCAAAAAAACATCAAACCAATCATAATTATAACTCCCTGTTACAAAAAAGGACTTGAGCACTTAGCTAACGCTAACAAAATTATAACTTGGATGAAACAACTAGAGAATTATGGTGTAAGCTTCTATGATTTCAGTAACTCCAACATATCACAAGATTCTACTCTTTTCATTGATTACACTCATCTAAACAACATTGGTGCTGAGAAACTAACTGATAAATTCATTCAGGTTATTAAAAAAGATTTTTTTTAATAAAAAAAGTAATCTTATTTTTTAAAGGCTTTTTTTGGAATCTATTACGTATTTTTGAAAGAAAAAAATGCCTGTTAGAAATTGGACAACCATTAAGGACTACGAAGATATTAAGTTTGAATTTTTCGAAGGAATCGCAAAAATCACAATTAATCGTCCTGAAGTTTACAATGCATTCAGACCAGAAACAACTAACGAAATGTTAGAAGCGATGGATGTTTGTAGAGAAGATCCTAAAATCAGTGTTGTAGTTTTTACTGGAATTGGTGATAAAGCATTTTGTGCTGGAGGAGATCAAAACGTAAAAGGTGTTGGTGGATATATCGGTGAAGACGGGGTTCCAAGATTAAACATTCTTGATTTACATAAAAAGATTCGTTCATTACCTAAGCCAGTTATCGCTATGGTTAATGGATATTCAATTGGTGGAGGACATGTTCTTCATGTTGTTTGTGATTTAACAATTGCTAGTGAAAATGCTAAGTTTGGACAAACAGGTCCAAAAGTAGGTAGTTTCGATGGTGGATTTGGAAGTAGTTATTTAGCTCGTCACGTTGGGCAAAAGAAAGCTAGAGAAATCTGGTTCTTATGTGAGCAATACACAGCGAAAGAAGCTGAAGACATGGGGATGGTAAATAAAGTTGTTCCATTAGCTGACTTAGAAGACACAACAGTTGAATGGTGTAAAACCATCATGAAAAGGAGCCCTCTTGCATTAAGAATGATTAAAGCAAGTTTAAACGCAGAGTTAGATGGGCAACAAGGAATAATGGAATTAGCAGGTAATGCAACATTGCTTTATTACTTAACAGAAGAAGCTCAAGAAGGTAAACATGCTTTCCTTGAAAAAAGAGAACCTGACTTTCAGAAATACCCTAAATTCCCATAATTGAGTAATTCACCTTCTATAAAAGATTGGCTTGATGCTTTTAGGTTGCGTACGCTTCCTTTGGCATTGTCGTGTATATTAGTTGGAAGTGGAATGGCGTATGGATCAACAAGTTTTAATTGGATAATTTTTATTTTAGCTATTAGTACTACATTGTTTCTCCAGATCCTATCCAATTTAGCTAACGATTATGGAGATTCTGAAAAAGGAACTGATAATAAAGATCGAGTTGGTCCGGTAAGAACTATTCAATCCGGTAAGATTACTCCCGCTCAGATGAAAAAAGGAATTATTGGATTAGTTATACTAACTCTTATTTCGGGAATTTCATTGATTTACAATAGTAACCTGGGAGAAAACATATTAGCTCAAATTGGTTTTGTACTTCTTGGAGTTATTTGTATAATTGCCGCGATTAAATACACTGCAGGAAAAGGTGCTTATGGCTATAAGGGCTTAGGAGATGTATTTGTTTTCCTTTTCTTTGGACTTGTTGGAGTCTGCGGAACTTACTTCCTATTCACCAAAGAAATTCATTTATTACAAGTTTTACCAGGTATATCTATAGGTTTGTTTTCTGCAGCCGTTTTAAACCTCAATAACATGAGAGACATAGATAACGATGGTGCTTCAGGAAAGAATACTTTAGTAGTGAAAATTGGTTTGAGCAAAGCAAAGATATATCACTTATCTATAATTTTAGTTGGGATTACAACAAGTATCGTTTACGTCTTACAGAATTCATATAGTATTATTAATTTCCTTTTTATAATTTCATTCATTCCATTAGTAATCCATTTAATCAAAGTTTTTCAAACAAAAATCCCAGCGAATCTAGATCCTGAATTAAAAAAAGTTGCATTATCAACTTTCCTGTTTTCAATATTGTTCTGGATTTCAATAACACTATAGAATGTTTAATGCTCCAATAAAACTTAAGGATTCAAAGTTAGAAGCTTCATTCGAAAAACATTTACTTCAATTCATTACTCCAGCCAAGACTTCTAGAGAAACCTTCACTTTCAAAGACACTTATCTATTGAAAGTGAAATATGTCGATGATAACTCAATAGGAACAGGTGAATGCAGTCCATTATGGACTTTAAGTATTGACCCTAAAGACGAGTACATTTCTAAATTAGAATACATCTGTAAAAATATTAATAATTGGAAAAATCTTCTAGAAGGAGAACTTGATAGTTTCCCTTCAATTCAATTTGGATTAGAAACAGCACTTTTAGATTTAAGTAATGAAGGAAAATGTATAATATATCCATCTAAATTTTCAGAAGGAAAAGATTCTATTCAAATAAATGGCTTAATATGGATGGACACTTTTGAAAAGATGTCAATTCAAATCGAAGACAAAATCAAAAAAGGTTTTAGTTGTGTAAAACTAAAAATAGGTGCCATTAATTGGGAAGACGAACTATATCTACTAAAGAATATTAGAAAGAGATTTTCAGAAAGTGATATTGAGATGAGAGTAGATGCAAACGGTGCGTTTTCGCCAACTCAAGCGTTAGCCAAGCTAAATAAACTTGCTCAACTAAAAATTCACTCAATTGAACAACCTATTATGGCTGGACAAATCGATTCAATGAAATATCTGTGTCGTGACACACCTATCCCGATAGCCTTAGATGAAGAATTGATTGGAGTATCAAGTAAATTAGAGAAAGACGAATTGCTAGAAGAAATAAAACCGCAATTTATTATTTTAAAACCGACCTTAGTTGGGGGAATAAAAGGTTCAAACGAATGGATTCATGCTGCAAGTAAGAGTAAAACTAAATGGTGGATTACTTCTGCGCTAGAAGGTAATTATGCATTAAATTCTATTGCACAATTTGTTTATCAAACAGAAAACAAACTACCACAAGGACTAGGAACAGGGCAGCTTTATAGTAATAATTTTGACTCTAGATTATCATTGAGACAAGATCTATTACAGCTTTCTTAAAAGATCATTTTTTAATCGAACATTGTAGTGTATATTTACACTTTTAATTAAAACTTTTATGCTTAGCAGAGCCCTACTTTTATTAAGTTTAATCACACTAATGTCCTGTGGATCAAACGAGTCCAAGACTAGCAACATAAAGGAATCTAATTACTCTTCAATTTCTTTCACGCATAATATTTTCGATTTAGAAAAGAATTTAAAGGTTAGAGTCGAGTCTAAAAGTGAATCCGCACCAATTAAGATCAAAAAAACAGAAAATTCTTTTCAAATTAAAACCAAAAAGAAATTAACTTTTCTATCTAAAAAAGTATTTTCTTTATTCACTATTAAGGATTCAGTTGAGTTTAAAAACTTTGCTAAACTCAACGTTATAGAAGAAGTCCTTCAGAGTCAAAACCTAATTGGACTAAAATCTAAATTCCTAAGTGTTAATATAAAGGGAAATATTCATGAAATGTTTTTCCAAGAAGGATTCGACAAGAGAATAATAGAAAGTAACTCAAGAAGAGAAGGTATAATTTTCACCAACACAAACAGCAGTAAAATCACTTATAATCCATCTGACAAAGAAGATGAGAAGTTAGCTCAAACGATTAACAATAAAATTAAACAATGGGAGAATGGTGATTTGAAAACAGAATGTTTAGTTGACGCATATAAATGGGGGAAATTTCTTGCGATTAATGAGCTTCTAAATACTTCGGGAATTCCAAATTTATCTTTTGCTTACTACTTAAATCCAGTTTCAAATTTAATTGAGCCGTTCTTGTTTTTATCTAATAAAAGTAATGTTGATGATTTTGCTTCTAAGTTAACTGTAGATTCAACTATAGCAGCGTTTAAAGCATTATTAAGTGTTGAATTAGTTCAAATTAAGAAAGTAATTTCTGACCATAAATTAGCAGACTATACTTCATTGCCTTCAACTTACAACAACGACATAAAACCAATAAAACTAAACAGCTGTTACTCCACTGTAGAATTTGAACAATTCTTTAACGAAGTAGATGGAATAGTAACTTTAAAACAACAAAAAAACACGATTAACTCTCCAGTAATAATACCGGCAGGGCTTAAAGTTCAGTTTAATGCTGGTGATGAAATTAATATTACTGAAAAAGGTTTTATACTTTCCTTCTCTCCTGTAAAGATGACAGGTACTGAATCCAATCCGATAACAATAGTTAGTTCTGATTCTTCAGGAAACGGTTTTCATATCATTAGCGCTAGAGTTAATTCCGAATTAAGCTATGTAAACTTCAATGGATTGTCTAACCTTAATTATCAATCATGGAAACTTCCAAGCGCAGTAACATTCTATGAATCTCCCGTAAATATTAATCATTGTACTTTTAAGAATAATCATTGTGAAGATGCTGTCAATATATTCAGATCTACACCATATAGATTTGAGAATTCTATAATCTCGAACACTTTCTCAGATGCTTTCGATGCTGATTTCAGTAATGGAATAATAAGAAATAGTAAAATAATCAATTCTGGAAACGATGGTGTTGATATTTCAGGAAGTGAAATTACAATTGAAAATACTCAGTTCATTAACATTGCAGATAAAGCCTTAAGTGCAGGAGAAAATAGCTCAATGAAGGTTGATAGTATTTCTATTGATGGAGCTGCCCTAGCAATTGTAGCAAAAGATTTGTCAAGGGTTAAAATAAGTAATTCAGTAATTACAAACTCACCGGTTGTTTACTGTGCATTCCAAAAGAAAAAGGAATTCGGACCATCAAGTATTACAGCTGAAAAAGTAGAGTTTTCAAACTTTAAAGAAGAAAACCTTATAGAAGAAAATTCGAAACTAAAGATTGATGGAGAAAAAATCCACAACTATAGAGACAATGTAAAAAAGTACCTTTACGGTAATGAGTATGGAAAGGAAACTGTTAAATAGTATAGAGCAATCTTTACAAGAGTTTACGCCCATTACCTTAAAGGAAATGGATGGCGTTAGCTTGATGAATAGAACAGACACTAAATTTATCTTCGAAGCAGATAGATTACCTGAACTATTAAAAAGAGTTTCTCCATTTTATAAAAGTTTGGAAATCGCAACCAATAGATTTGCAGATTATAAAACAGATTACTTCGACACACTTGAATTTGGTCTTTATATTGGACACCACAATGGTAAACAAAATAGATATAAGATAAGATATAGAGAATATATGGGTGCCAACCTTTCGTTTTTAGAAGTTAAATTCAAAAACAATAAAGGAAAAACACTTAAATCAAGAATACAAGCTTGGGTTGATAAAGATAATATCAATGATGAACACAATGACTTCTTAAAGCAAAAAACACCATATAGCAGAGCGGATTTAAAGCATGTTCTAACCAATAATTTCAGTAGAATTACCTTGGTAAGTAATACTGATAAAGAAAGATTAACAATTGATTTCAAACTTCAATTCAAAAACGAAACAACACTAAAAGACTTAGGTAATTTAGCGATTGCCGAGGTGAAACAAGAAAACGTGAATAGAGATTCTAAAGTGATGAAAATCCTCAAAGAAATGAATATTCATGAAGCAAGTTTTAGTAAGTACGCAACGGGTGCAGCATTATTAAACCCACAATTGAAATACAATAAATTTAAATCAAACCTACTTTATTTAAACAAAATCCATCATGACGGAAATATTTGGAATACCATACATTGATACTGAAGATTTTTTAAAATTAATTTTCAAATTTGCAATCAACCTTTTCTTTTTGTTCACGACAGTAAGATTCATTTTCTATCGTAACAATAGAGATAAAGATTACCTTTTCACGTTCTTCATGTTTAACTTGATGACGTTCTTCATTTGTGTACTCCTAAGAAAAGTACCGATGGAAATGGGATTTGCAATGGGACTTTTTGCTGTTTTTGGTATTTTACGATACAGAACAGAAGCATTACCTATTAAGGAAATGACATACCTTTTCATCGTAATTGGTTTAGCAATGATTAACGCATTGGCTAACAAATCAATTAGTATGGCTGAATTATTCTTCACGAACTTTGTAATCGTGGGAACTACTTTAGGTATTGAAACAATCTGGTTCAATGATCACGAAAGAAGTAAAATCATCGTTTTTGAAAAAATAGATTTGGTTAAACCTGAAAATGAGGCTGCGCTTTTAGCCGATTTAAGAGAGCGTACTGGACTTGATGTTTTCAAATTTAGTATTGGAAAAATCGATTTCTTAAAAGATGTAGCTGAAATCAAAATCTATTACAAAGAAGCTTAAAATGAGATTACTTTCTATTCTTTCTTGCTCTATCTTATTATTCTCTTGTTGCGATAAGTCTTGTTCTTCTTCAGAGAAGAATGATTCTGAAATAAGGCAAGAAGTAGTAGATACTGTAAAATTCGATTATGGAAAATTACCATTCAAAAATGAGAATGGTAATCTTACAGCAGTAATTGAAATTCCAGCTGGAACAAATGGTAAGTTCGAATACAATTACAAATTGAAAGAATTTACTCAAGAAATAAGAGACGGTAAACCTAGAGTTGTTAAATTTCTCCCTTATGTTGGAAATTATGGTTTCATTCCAGGGACTTATATGGATCCTTCAATTGGAGGTGATGGTGACGCTCTAGACATCCTAATCATAGGTGAATCAATTAAGCAAGGTGAGATAATTGAAATCATACCTATTGCTACTTTAAAACTTTTAGATGGTGGAGAAGAAGATCATAAAGTTATTGGTGTTCCAGTTGACAGTAAATTAAATGTTGCAAACGTCACTGATTACGAATCTCTAAGTGAGCCGATAAAAGAAATCATTAAAACTTGGTTTACGAGTTACAAAGGACGTGGTGAAATGAAATTCCAAGGTTGGATCGGAACAGGCTCAACAAATGCGGAAATTAAAAAATGGATAAAAAACAATTAATACCTTTCAGCCTACGAACCCGAACGTAAACAACTAACAATCAATCGTATACTTGCGACACTAGGGCATCGTAATTAAATATTAATTTCACGATGTTTCATCAAGCAACCCCGAAAAACCTTCAGTTCTTTCTTTAAATCAAAAGTGGTTTTAGAGGCCTTAAAAGAACTATATTTTTCAGGAGTTCTTTTCAAAGCACAAAATTCACGCACAACAAATTAGGGTCGCATCATTAAAAAAAACGTGTCATTAAATGACCTAATCTTGCACTTTTTTAAATCTTTCTATAATAGCTTTAAATCCTTCAGGAAGTTCCGATTCATAACTAACTACTTCTCCCTTTTTAGATGGATGATCTAATGTTAATGATCTTGCATGCAAAGCTTGACCTGGTATTAGATCAAAACAATTCTGAACAAACCTTCTGTAATTAGCAGTTGGCTTTCCTTTTAAAACAGAAGCCCCTCCATATTCAGGATCATTAAATAAAGGATGTCCAATAGACTTCATATGAACTCTAATTTGATGTGTACGTCCTGTTTCTAATTTACATTCTACAAGAGTAACATAACCATAACTTTGAATAACTTTATATCGTGTAATTGCATGTTTTCCAATCTCTCCTTCAAAAGGAAAAACATCCATTACTTTTCTGTTCTTTAAACTTCTTCCAAGATTGGTTTTAATGATACCATCTTCTTTAACATCTCCCCATACTAAAGCCAAATACCTTCTATCGGGAGTTCTATCAAAAAACTGCTTCGCTAAATGAGTCATAGAAGCTTCTGTTTTAGCAATTACTAAAATTCCAGAAGTATTCTTATCAATTCGATGAACTAAACCTGGTCTGTTACCAAGCTCACTTTGATTAGGAAGGTTTTTGAAATGATAAACTAAGGCATTAACCAAAGTTCCTGAATAATTACCATACCCAGGATGAACAACTAAACCTGCAGGTTTATTCACTAAAATCAAATCATCATCTTCATATAAGATTTCGATTGGAATATCTTGAGGAATTAACTCAATCTCTCTCGGAGGGTGTTCTAGTACAATCTGAACAACATCTCCTGGCTTTACTTTATAGTTTGACTTTACAGCAGTACTATTAACATGAATGTTTCCGGCAGTAGCTGCTTCTTGAAGTTTATTCCTTGAAGTATTCTCAACTTTATCCATTAAGAACTTATCAACCCTTAACTGAGCTTGCCCTGGATCAACAATCACTTTATAATGTTCGAATAATTCGTTATTCTCTGTATTCTCTATATTTTCTTCCATCACTTACAATCCATTGAAACTTTTCGTGTAGAATCACACGAATAAAATAATGATACCTCTCTTCCTACTTTAATATCGCTTCCACATTCAGGGTGTTGTCTATGAACAATTGCCAAATTTGAATCAAGTCCGTTAATGCATGCATTATCACTAAGCTCTGTTACTGTTACGTTCAATAAATCTGCTTTTAAGATTCTGACAGCTTCTCTCAAAGTTTTTCCTTTCACATTGGTCATTCTAATTTCAACCCCATTAGTTTTACTTACTTTTGTTGATATCACAGCACCAGCCTTAACTAAATCACCTTCTTTTAATTCTTTTCCATTCTCATCAACAAATCCTAGAAACATTCCATCGTATTGACCTGAGACAAATATATGCTCTCCATGAACTAAGTCATTTGTTAGTAAATAGTCTACAGCTTCTCTTGCATGAGAAGTCCCTCCTATCATTCCTACCATTGAAAGCTTAACCATTTTATCAGATCTTGCATTAATCGTAACATAAATTTTACGGCCTTCTTTTACAGAATCACCAGGTGCTGGTTTTTGATCTAATACAATTCCTTTAGGTAATTTTCTCTCCCAAATAGAATCCATTACTTCATACCTAAATCCTCCTTCTTCAAGTGCTGACCCAACATTACTAATATTCATTTTCATTACTGAAGGAACAGCCACCTTTTCACCATGTTTCGTTAATCCATCTAAATAACTGTTTAAGAAGATATATAATACAATAAGGATAGCTCCTGCAATTAAAAGATTTAAGAAGAATACTTTACTGACTAAAAATTTGAAAAATTTCATGTGGTAAAATTAAGAATATCTAGTTAGAATAAAAAGTTAAAATACAGTCTGAAATATAACCTGCCTCTTCTTCCGATAAATCACAATAAAGAGGTAATCTCACTAATCTTTCTGAAAAAACATCTGAATTAACTAACTCACTGCCAGTGTATTCGCTTTCAAAATAAGGGCTTTGATGTAAACTTTGATAATGAAAAACAGCTTGAATATTTTTCTCTTTCAAAAAAGAAATTAAATTATCTCTTTCAACTCCACTTGAACAAACCATATAAAATATGTGATAATTATTTGTTGAATAAGTGAACAGAGGAGGTATGACTACTAGTTTATTTTGAGATAATTTGAGATAATATAAATCCCAAAGCGTTTTTCTTTTCTGATCAACTGAATCAATTTTATTTAATTGAGCAAATAAATATGCTGCATTAATTTCAGAAAGTAAAAAAGAAGAGCCTACTCCTACCCAATCATATTTATCTACTTTGCCTTCTTGAAAAAGTGTTTTATTAGTTCCATTATTCCTAATCACTTTAGCTTTTTCTAAAAAGGACTTATCGTTAATCACAATCAACCCACCTTCACCGCAAGTAATATTTTTAGTGTGATGAAATGAAAACGCCGAAAAATGACCAAATGTCCCAACCGATTTTCTTTTCCCACTTTTTAAAATCACAAATGAATTAAGAGCTTGAGCAGCATCTTCAATTACAAGGAGATTATGTTTTTCAGCAATCGCCATTATTCGCTCCATATCGCAAGCAAACCCGCCATAATGAACAGGAACAATAACTTTTGTTTTAGGGGTAATTAATCCTTCAATTTTATCCTCGAAAATACTTGGGTGATTTGATTTACTGTCACAAAAAACAACTTTAGCACCTCTTAAAATAAATGCATTGGCAGTTGAAGAAAAAGTATAAGACGGTATAATAACTTCATCACCTTCTTTAATTCCAGCAAGAAGAGCTGCCATTTCCAAAGCAGAAGTACAACTAGTTGTGAGGAAGCAATTGTGAAAACCAAACTTAGATGATAATAAATGGTAACACAAGTTTAAAAATTGATCACCCGCAACACCTTCTCCTTCATCAATAAGAAGACTTAAATTCTTGGTTTCATCACCAGAAACAAAAGGTTTATTAAAAGGGATTAGTTTATTCAAAAATTACTTTTCACCAAAAATAGTCGAATAATTCACTACTTTCATTAAAGTTCATATTAAATTTAAATATTACCTTTAATTTATGAAAAAAATAGCCCTAATTTATGGTGGTTTCTCAGGAGAAGCCGAAGTATCTCAGAAAAGTGCTAACGAAATTTTAAAAGTATTAAACACATCCACCCAACAGGCTTTTTTAATACGAATTACAGGAAAAGAATGGTTTGCTGAAATCGATAATCAAGACATTACAATTGATAAAAACGATTTTTCTTTCTCTCTAAAAAATGAAAAAATAATTTTCGATTCTGTATTCAATATAATTCACGGAACTCCAGGAGAAGATGGTAAACTCGCTGGATATTTTGATTTACTAGGTATTCAACATAATTCTTCAGGAGTATTAGAAAGTGCCCTTACTTTTAATAAAAACTGGTGTAATCGTTTTCTCTCAACTTTTAATATCGTAGTCCCTCAATCTGTTATTTTTTATAAATCAGAAAATAATTCTGAATTATTTAAAAATGTAAAATTCCCATGTTTTGTAAAACCCAATAATGGAGGATCAAGCATAGGAATAAGAAAAGCGAGTGATCCAAAAGAACTTGAAGCTGCATTAAAAACTGCTTTCCAATACGACAGCGAAGTTATAGTTGAAGAATTTATCGAAGGAAGAGAGTTTTCATGCGGAATTTTAAAAAATAACGATGGCGTAAAATTGATGCCAGTTACAGAAATAATTGTTAACGCTGAATTTTTCGATTACGAACAAAAGTATAGTACTGATGGTGCTACAGAGATCACTCCAGCAAAACTAACTTCAAAAGAAAGTGAAGATTGTCAATCTATTGTAAAAAAAGTATTCAATCTATTACGTCTCAATAAAGTAGCTCGAATTGACTTCATATTAAAAGATGGAACTTTTTACTTAATTGAAGTAAATACAATTCCAGGAATGAGTCCGAAAAGTATTTTACCTCAGCAAGCCGCTCACAAGGGAATTTCTTTTAGTTCACTCGTTAATGATTATTTATTGAACTAATTACCAATAACAACTATTATCTAATTTATTACTCACTTCCTTAGAAGGTGTTTCGTTTTTGGAAGGAAAAACCCAATACTCATTGTACAGTTTGAATATCTCAGGATTTCCCTCCTTGGTCCATCTAGCTCCTTTGATTCCAAAAAATAATTGTAAAGCTCCTCCAACATAAATCCCTCCTTTACCCAATTCCTCTTTAATATAACTGATTAAAGGATGCCCAAAAGTACTACAAGCTAATAAGGCAATATCAAAATCGATTTTCGAAATATCCTTTTTCATATCTGCGAGTTCATCAGTCCAAGACTTATATTCATCCAAGTTATTTAAAAACTTAGACTCATAAGTTATGAGTTCAAACTCCGGAAGAATTTCTAAATTAGGCCAAACTTTTTTTCTATTCTTATATTGTGATTCAATGGAATCTGTAAATGGATGGATTACTAAAACCTTTTTTCCTTTCAAGTGCCTACTCCAAGGTTTTTTAAAATAATAAGGTTCTAGAGAACGATGTGGAATTTTTATAGAATTAGGTGAGTATGTATTTAAAATCTTAAAAGGCACTTCAAACGGCATCCCTTTCCAAAAGATGTTTAAATCTGCATCCGTAATCCCCTGTATATATTCTCTAAGAAAATCTTCATAAGAATCGTCCCAAACACCCGCCGTATTTAATCTCTCAAGCTGGGGATCCCTATTTTGTAAATGATTAAAAATAACATGTTCTTCTCCTATACCAATTCTAGCCACAGCAAAAGGCTTATTACTCTTAATTAAGTTCCCTATTAACCTATTTCCCTTTTCATCATTAAATACAAAATCCTTTTGTCTTAGTTTAAAAATGTAGCCTCTTAACTGATTTATATATTTTTTCATGGAATGTTATAATAATAATAATAATAATAAGCAAAACTACATTATCTAATTGAAGAATTTCTTTTAGAAATCATCAAACTTATCTCATATAAGTATCTCCAATATTTCGAGACCTTATTTCTTTTGCAGGAGAACCATATAAAACTAAATTATCTTCACAGCTTTTTAGAAGTAATGCTCCAGCACCAATCACACAGTGGGTACCAACTGAAACACCTTGCAAAACTGTAGCACTAATTGAAATTGCAGAATAACTACCTATAGAAACATTACCACCCGTTGTAACATTTGGAGCTAAACTTGAAAAGTCTCCCATTTCACAATCATGATCTATACTTGCTTTTGTATTTATAATTGTAAAATCACCTATTAAAGAACTGCTATTAATTATAGCTCCAGCCATAATAGCAATACCTTTTCCTAAAATAACATTTTTTCCAATTTGAGCAGAAGGATGAACCACTGTTGCAAAAGTAACATTCGGAATCATCGATTCGAACTTATCAACTACAATTTTTCTTATCCAGTTATCTCCAATTGCAACAAATAATTTAGCATCTGGATTTATCTTAAGTAACTCTGGCACATCTAAGTCTCCTCTTAATACTTTATATCCTAAAGTTTCTCCTCCAATCTCTCTAAAATCATCAATCAAACCAATTATGTCATATTTCCCTTCTTTCTCAAAAAGATCAATTACCACTTTTGAATGCCCTGAAGAACCAATTATTATAACCTTGTCTTTATCCATTTCTATAAAAAATATCTTTTAGAAAAAAATTATCATATCAAATATAATAACGAATAAACACCTTTCCTTTTATATCTAGAAATAAAAGTATAAAAAAGTCATCATTACTAGATATTTTTTTCTTTTCAAGAAAATAATCGTAATAAAATAGTGATATTTAATGTACAATACACATTGACCCTAAAAAAATAGAATTAAGAATGATTAACGTCACCAAACCTTTTCTCCCGCCAATCGAGGAGTTTGAAAAATATTTAAAACAAATATGGGACAACAATTGGATAACGAATAATGGCCCATTTCATCAAGAACTAGAGCAAAAACTATGTGATTACCTTAAAGTAAAACACATTTCTTTATTTAACAACGGAACAATTGCTCTAATAACAGCTCTACAGGCATTGGGTATAAAAGGAGAAGTAATTACTACACCTTTTACTTTCGTTGCCACATCAAATTCTCTTTTATGGAATAATTGCACACCTGTGTTTGTAGACGTAGACAACAAAACTGGAAATATTGATCCTAAGAAAATAGAAGCTAAAATTTCAAAAACGACATCTGCAATACTTGCTGTTCATGTTTACGGTAACCCTTGTGACGATCAAGCTATTCAAAAAATTGCTACTAAACATAATTTAAATGTTATATATGATGCAGCACATGCATTCGGAGTGGAAAAATTAGGCGAAAGCATATTAAATTATGGTGACTTGTCTATCTTAAGTTTTCACGCCACAAAAGTGTTCAACACCATTGAAGGCGGAGCTATTGTTTCTCATAGTTTAGAAATGAAACAAAAAATTGATCGGTTAAAGAATTTTGGCTTTATTGATGAAACAACCTTACTAGAGCCAGGGATAAATGGCAAAATGAATGAGCTCCAAGCTTCGATGGGATTAATTCAACTGAAATACATTGACGAATTAATTCAGAAGAGGAAAGACATCGCATTATATTACCAGAGTAAACTTGAAAAAACTACAGGTATAAGATATTTGGATATAGATAAAAACTTAGCATGGAATTATAGCTATTTCCCTATTTTTATTGATGAGTCATTTAAAATTTCACGTGATAATTTATATGAAGTTTTTAAAAAAAATAACATTAATGTAAGAAGATACTTTTATCCACTATTAACTTCAATGCCTTCGTTTAATAAAAACAACAATCAAGGCGAATTAAATAATGCAGAAGTAATAAGCTCACAAGTGATATGCCTACCTATATATCCTGACTTAACAATCACTGAGCAAGATGAAATTTTATCCATAATAAATGGATAGTCACTTTTACTAAACAAGGTAATTTTATAAATGTTTTTCAACTCATTAGATTTTGCGATATTTTTACCAATATTTTTCATTCTCTATTGGTTTGTTACTAATAAGAATTTAAAATCTCAAAATTCTTTAATAGTTATCGCTAGCTATATCTTTTATGAATGGTGGGATTGGAGGTTCTTATCATTAATTTTATTTAGCACTCTGGTTGATTATTTTGTTGGTATTTCTTTACTAAATGAAACTAAAACCTCTAAAAGAAAAATATTACTTTGGATAAGTATAATTATCAACCTAGGCTTTTTATCATATTTTAAATATTATAATTTCTTTCTTGATAATTTTATTTCTGCATTTTCATTTTTCGGGTCAGAAATCAGTCCCAACACACTTAACATTATACTTCCAGTGGGAATTAGTTTTTACACATTCCAAACCCTTATCTACACTATTGATGTATATAAAAAGAAACTTGAGCTAACAAAGGATTTTATAGCGTTCTCTGCATTTGTATGCTTCTTTCCACAATTAGTTGCAGGCCCAATTGAAAGAGCTAACAACTTATTACCTCAGTTTTATAAAAAAAGAAACTTTAATTATCTTAACGCAGTTGATGGGTTAAGGCAGATTTTCGGGGCTTATTTAAGAAAGTCGTTATCGCTGATAACTGTGCAGAAATTGCAAACAAAATATTCAATAACTCAGGAGATTATTCTGGAAGCACATTAATTTTAGGGGCTATATTCTTTTCTTTTCAAATTTATGGAGATTTTTCTGGATACTCTGATATTGCTATTGGAACATCCAGACTCTTTGGCTTTAACTTAAAACAAAATTTTGCATTTCCATACTTCTCAAGAGATATTTCCGAATTTTGGAGAAGATGGCATATTTCACTATCAACTTGGTTTCGCGACTACGTATATATTCCTTTAGGTGGAAGCCGTGGAGGAAAATGGTTTCAGATTAGGAATACATTTATCATATTTATACTTAATGGTTTTTGGCATGGAGCTAATTGGACCTTTGTTATCTGGGGAGTTCTTAATGCATTTTATTTCTTACCACTTCTCTTACTTGGAAAAAACAGAAATAACCTTAACGGAGTTGCTGAAAACAGGCTATTACCAACAATTAAAGAGCTTTTTCAGATAATAATCACTTATAGTTTGATTTCTACCGTTATAATACTTGCTGTATTTCATTTATCATTTTTGCTAGCCGAATTATTGGGATCGATGACATCTGGGTTTATTACTAGTTTGTTTCCTGGTGATGTTCCTGTGCTATTCGATTTGCCA
>CAWVWF010000064.1:0-16565 GCA_963933885.1 uncultured Flavobacteriales bacterium
CAAAAAAAGTTGTGCAAACAAGTCATAACTAATGACATTATACATTGATTACTAACAACTTATCGATCCATCGTTTATAGAATTAAATACCAGAGAATAACTTTTCAACAAATTGTTGAAAAATAGAAGTCTTAAAAACATCACAAAACCTTCTTAATGAAGAAGTTCAAAACCTATGACAGAACCAGCCATCATCAACAACATTATTGAAACTAACCATGCAATCAAGACTAATCCTAATATACTTCTAAACTTAAATGGAAGTGAAAAATAAAACTTAGCACCATATATAAAACAGACAATTAGAGGCAGAAATACAAAAGCAATCAGACCAATACTCCCCATTGTATATGCACTCGAATGAATGGTTATTTCATGATAAAAATGCATTAGCTGACTTAGCCAAACTAAATCCCGATCAACTAAAATCTCTAAAATCAATGGAACTTGTAAAACCAATCCTAAAACAATAACCATCCAGAACGAACTCCATAATAACATTAGAAGTCCAATTATTTTTTTAAATCCTCCAGATACTTTCCTAGCGTGAGGTTCAACATCAGAAACCATTTCATTGAAATTATCCCTCATTTTCTGATGCGTTTTTGAGTCGTTCGTAAAGTCTTTCACTTTACTTTTAACCTTACCCATTTCTTCTTTAACCTTTTTCTCAATATTATCCAGGTTAATCATTTCACCTTGCATTTTCAACTTATCTGCCCTTGATCTTGCTTTGGGGATTATAGCCCAAAGTATTATATAAACTGGAATTGTAAATCCAATTCCAGCAAAAGTTAAAATTAGAAATGCAATTCGCATGAACAATTTATCAATTCCAAAATAATGACTTAACCCAGAACAAATCCCACCAATTATTCGGGAATCACCATCTCTGAAAATTGTTTTACTTTTCTTTTCACTTTTAACGGAAGACATTACTTTAGCATCATAAGTAGTCTCCTTTTCAAAATCTTCTTTTTTTGTAAAAGCAGGTTCTTCTTCCGCCTCTTCATTATCATTTACTCCGAAATCTTCAGGAGTACCTAACTTTGACATTACATGTTCAACATCAGAAATATTTACAACTTCTCTTATCTTAGTCAATCTCTCTGAAAACAATTCCGATACGCGCTGCTCAACGTCCTGAATAACCTCCTCACCTCCTTCCTCTTTTTGGAAATGAGATTTTAATGTAGTTAAATATTCATCCAACCGTTTAAAAGCAGATTCATCAATATGAAAATACCTTCCGCTAATGTTAACACTTATAGTTTTGTTCATGATTATTTTTTTGTAGTTAATTCAACTGAGCATAATAATGCATTCCAAGTACTATCCAATTCCTTTAAGAAATCAGCTCCTTCAGAAGTTAATTGATAATACTTTCTGGGTGGCCCTGTTAAGGATTCTTCCCATCTGTAAGATAAAATATCAGCATTTTTCAAACGAGTTAGTAATGGGTAAAGCGTTCCCTCAACTACAATTAAATCAGCATCTTTTAACTTGCTAATAATATCTGAAGCGTATACATCTCCTCTCGAAATCACAGAAAGAATACAATATTCTAAAATTCCTTTCCGCATTTGAGCCTTCGTATTCTCAACTTTCATATTACAATTATACAAACTTAAAAGGTACTATGCAATACAAAGTACCTTTTAAGTTTAAATTACCATCTATCAATTTCATTGCTTAACTTCGTTTTATGAAATCAACTATGCCTGCTGAATGGGAATTGCAAGATGCGATTCAAATTACATGGCCTTCCAGTACAACAGACTGGAAAGACAATTTGATGCAAGCTGAAAAGTGTTTTTTACAGATTGCTCAATTGATTTCTAAGTATCAAAAACTAATTATTATCTACTCGACTTCTAGTAATCCGAAAGCATATTTCACTACTAAAGAGCTTAGAAACATTTATTTAATAGAAGCTAATTATAACGACACTTGGGCTAGAGATTATGCTCCAATATCTATTATTGAAAACGGAATCTCAATATTGAAAAACTTTACATTCAACGGTTGGGGAAATAAATTTGATTCAGAATTAGATAATCAACTGAATTCAGTACTTCATCAGAAAGACATTTACAAAAACCTTTTTGATATTGATTTCATTCTAGAAGGCGGCTCTATTGAATCAAACGGAAATGGAATTATACTTACAACTAAAAAGTGTTTGCTTAACTCCAATAGAAACAATAAGTTCAAACTAAAGGGAATTGAAGAAGTACTAAAAAAAGAACTTCATGCTAAGAAAGTACTTTGGTTGGAAAATGGAAACATACTAGGTGATGATACAGATGCTCATATTGATACTCTTGCTCGATTCATCAATACAGACTGTATCGTTTATGTAAAATGTAATGATGCTAACAACCCGAATTACAATTCTCTGAATAGAATGGAAAGTGAGCTTAAAAAATTTACTACTTTGGAAAATAAAGTATTTAAATTGATTCCAATTCCATTACCAAAAATAATTGAAAACGGTAAACATTTACCAGCTACATATGCTAATTTCTTAATTACAAACAAACAAGTTCTACTACCTATTTACAACTGTCCTGAAGACAAAGAGGCTATTGTAATTTTTAAAAACATATTCCCAAATAAAGAGATTGAACCTGTTGATTGCAGTGAGATCATAAAGCAAAACGGTTCACTTCATTGTTTAACAATGCAACTCCACGCTAATACAATTGCATTAAATTTATTTGACCATGAGTAAAGTTAAAATTGGAATTATTCAGCAAAATTGTGAGAATAATATAAGTTCAAACAAATCCAACCTAAAATTGGAAATTGAAAAGCTAGCAAGTAATGGTGCTGAATTAATTGTTCTTCAAGAATTACATGATAGTAAATACTTCTGCCAAACTGAAGATGTTAAGCATTTTGATTTGGCTGAAAAAATACCTGGTGACACAACCAACTATTATAGTGAACTAGCAAAAGCTAACAATATAGTTCTAGTCACTTCACTATTTGAAAAAAGAACAGCAGGCCTGTATCACAACACAGCTGTAGTTTTTGAGAAAGATGGAACAATAGCTGGAAAGTATCGAAAAATGCATATTCCAGATGATCCTGGTTTTTATGAAAAATTTTATTTCGCCCCTGGTGATCAAGATTTCGCACCTATCGAAACTTCTGTTGGTAAGTTAGGCGTTATGATTTGCTGGGACCAATGGTATCCTGAAGCAGCAAGAATAATGACTTTAAAGGGTGCTGAGATTTTAATCTACCCAACAGCGATTGGATGGGATCCTAAAGATACTGTAGAAGAAAAAAACAGACAACTTGAGGCTTGGAAAACAATCCAGAAAAGTCATGCAGTAGCTAATGGTGTTCACGTAATCACTGTAAACCGAATTGGTAATGAAGAAGATCCTTCAAATCAAACTAGAGGAATAGATTTCTGGGGAAATTCATTTATATGTGGACCACAAGGAGAAGAGATATTTCTAGCAGACCAAGAGAAAACATCCAAAGTAATTGAAATTGATAAAGCCACTACAGAATCGGTAAGAAGATGGTGGCCCTTCTTAAGAGATAGGAGAATTGATCATTACAAAGAAATCACTAGTAGATATATAGACTAAGACTCCAAATTATAAGGCAAAAAAAAAGCGCTCAATGAGCGCTTTATAATTTTATATCTATTCTATTCCTAAAGATCGTCTGGATCTGGAGCAACAGTAATTTGTTTCTTTGGTGGCTTAATAGATTTTCTAAAGATAATGTTAACTAAAATATCATCAACAGTAACTAGTGTTTTTGAAATTCCGTTTGTAATTGTTGCTTTAGTAGCATGTTTAAATTGCTTTTTATAAATCTCGTAAGAACCATCCGTATTTCTTAAGTAAATCTGAGTGATAACACCTTTCTCTACTTTCACCTTACCCATGTTGCATTCAGAAGTACTACCTTGTCTAAAAGTAACTACTACATCTTCGTCCCATCCATCAGGAACATCATTAGCACCTCTTTCTTCGAATTTCTTAGCGTATTTTTGATAACAATTTAAAGCTCCATCTCCTCCTGCAAATACAGTAGATGAAACAGCGATCAATAGTCCAAGTAATATTTTTTTCATCATCATAAATTTTGGTTTCAGCAATCATTTTACAAAACGCTTGCCAAATTCTTTCAACAAAGAAAGCTTAACAAAATTAACAAATTATTGTTAATCTCTACCATTGTTTACAAATCAAAAAGAAAAAAACACTTTACACATCCGAGGAAGCCTTTGAGATATAGATTTACACAAAAAAATATCATGCTATCAAAATCATACGGAGGTACTGTTCACGGTGTAAATGCTTTATTAATAACTATAGAAGTTTCTATTTCTAACGGAAGTAAATTTTTTCTTGTTGGATTACCAGATAAAGCTATTCAAGAAGCTAGATATAGAATAGCTTCTGCATTAAAAAACTCTTCATTTAAAATGCCATATAAAAACATTGTTATTAATATGGCTCCTGCAGACATAAAAAAGGAAGGTGCAGCTTACGATTTACCTATTGCAATTGGGATTATGAGCGCCTCTGATCAAGTCGATAATACTTTACTTCAAGACTACTTAATAATGGGGGAATTATCTCTCGACGGTCAGATAAGCGCTATCAAAGGAGCTCTACCAATTGCTATTCTTGCTAAAGAAAAAGGCTACAAAGGAATCATATTACCAAAAGAAAATGTAAAAGAAGCGGGTATCGTATCAGGGATTAAAGTTTTAGGTTTTGAAAATATTTTTGATGTAGTTGGATTTTTAAATGGTACTAAAGAAGTAACACCTTATGTCCTTGATACGAGAAAGGAGTTTTATGAAAACACAGATCACTTACTTCATGACTTTTCAGATGTAAAAGGTCAAGAAAATATTAAAAGGGCAATGGAAATTGGTGCATCAGGAGGTCACAACCTAATACTCATAGGCCCTCCAGGTTCAGGGAAAACAATGTTAGCCAAGCGATTCCCTTCTATTCTTCCTCCGATGACGCTTCACGAAGCATTAGAAACGACTAAAATTCATTCCGTTGCTGGAAAACTGAAAGAGAGTAATGGACTAGTAGCACAGCGACCATTCAGAAGTCCACATCATACGATGTCTGATGTTGCTTTAATTGGAGGTGGTTCAACCCCTCAACCTGGTGAAGTTTCAATGGCCCATAATGGTGTTTTATTTCTAGATGAATTACCTGAATTTAAAAGAGCCGTTCTCGAAGTATTAAGACAACCATTAGAAGATAGAATTGTAAGTATTTCAAGAGCTAAGTTTTCTGTTACATACCCAGCAAACCTAATGCTTATTGCTAGCATGAACCCTTGTCCTTGTGGGTATTATAATCACCCAGAAAAAGACTGCATTTGCCCCGGAGGTGCAGTTCAAAAATATCTAAATAAAATATCAGGGCCGTTACTAGATAGAATAGATCTACATGTTGAGGTAACTCCTGTTTCATTTGATGAGCTTTCAGATGAAAGACCGGCAGAAAGTAGCATCGTAATTCGAGAAAGAGTAATTAAAGCGAGAGATACTCAAACAAAGAGGTATGAGAAAACTCCTACAATCCACTCTAACGCACAAATGACAAGTAAAAACATTAAAGAATTTTGTGTCTTAAATGATGCAGGAAAAAAACTATTGAAAAACGCAATGAACAAACTAGACTTATCCGCACGAGCATATGACAGGATTTTAAAAGTAGCCAGAACTATAGCTGATTTAGAAAATAGTGAAGTTATTCAAACCCAACATTTAGCTGAAGCAATTCAATTTAGAAGTTTAGATAGAGATAATTGGGCTGGTTAAGTAACAAAATACTAGCGATAGTAATAAGCGTGCTAAAAAATACGCTATTTTTTTTATCTTTGTGTTCACTATTAGTATGGAAAAGAAAAAAAGTAACCTGTTAAAAAACGCATTCTTCCTTGCATTCGGAATGGGAATGATGTGGTACGTTTTTAAAGATATTGTTTGGCTAGATTTCTGGGCTGATGTTAAATCAATGGATTATAGATGGTTTGCTTTCTCAGCCGTTTTCATGGTAACAGCTCACTTCTTCAGAGCCCTAAGGTGGAAGCAATTGATTGTATCTAACGGACATAATCCAAGTACGAAAAATGTTTTTGCCTCAGTATTATTCATGTATGTTTCTAATCTTGTAATTCCTAGATCAGGAGAAATTGCAAGATGTGGAACGATATATAAATATGAAAATATCCCAGTCCCATTATTAATTGGAACTGTAGTTATAGAAAGACTTACAGATCTTATATCTCTTTTAGTATTAACAGTTCTTATTGTTTTTATTCGTTTTGATGTAGTCAATATAATGTATAATGAAACAGCTTTACCAGAAATTGTTGATTCAATTATTGACAATCAGATGCTGCTTATTTTGATAGTTGCTATTGGTGTTTCAGGACTAGTGGCTATTTTCATTTTAAGAAAGAAAATAGCAGAAATTTCTCTTATCAAAAAAATACAACCTTTTTTAGATCAGCTTAAAAACAGTTTTATAAAACTAATCCAACTTAAAAGTAAGTTCTTGTATTTAGTGTACACTATTTCAATTTGGATATGTTACTTAGGTATGTTTTATATCGGTGTATTTGCTTTTGCACCAACGGAGTTCTTAAGTCTATCTGATGGAATTGTAGCATTTATCGCTGGTAGTTATGGGATGGTCGCCCCAACTCCTGGTGGAGTCGGAGTATGGCCAGCTATCGTGTCGGAGGCTTTGATCGTTCTAGATCCTATAAATATCACTGTAAATCAGGCAAAGAGCTGGGCAGGAGTCTCTTTTATTTTAATGACAGTTACTACTGCTGCTGCTGGTGTCATAGGATTTATAGCTCTTCCATTTATAAATAAAGACAAATCTTCGGAACAATAAACACTTTAATGCGTAAGGAATTTATCTAAAAAAGAACAAAAATGGAGTGGATAAGCATTAAAGATAAATTACCAGAAGATGGACAAAGAGTTATCGCCTTCATTCCTGAAAATTACGTCCCAATACCAGGAGATCCTGGAGATGTTGAACTAAAGCCATTAAAAGTACTTACTTTCATTCGTAATTTCTACGGCAATCACAAACCAAAACATAAGAATTCTTTAAGTAATGACTTTTGGAGTGGTGAAGGTTTAAGTAATCATTTCTTTCAGGAAGTTACGCATTGGATGCCAATGCCAAGTACACCAAGTAAATAAGAAATACTTTCCATGATCAAATAACGTTGATGGAAATATGAAGAAGCTAAATACATTTTCAATAATTATTATTGTATTTTTTTCACTTTTCATCCCTGTATTAATAACCTTTCGGAATCACTTTTTATTTGGAACTGCTCTTATAGTAGGAAAGTGGATCTTTATATTATTAGCCTTTTACTTCTTACGCTTATCTTCTAAACGAGACAGTCCTCGATGGCTGAAACAATCTTTATATTTTACAACCTTTTTTTTGATAGCTGAAATAGGCGTTTCATACTTTCAAAGCTATTCTTTAGATAGTAATTCATCTGAGAAAGAAGTTTCATTAATGAGTTATAATTTATTCTTTAAAAACCGATCTCCAAATCAAATTATCCAACTCATAAAGAGACATAATCCAGATATACTTGTTGTACAAGAACTAACTCCAAAATGGAAGATTCAACTCAATAATTCAATCGGTTCTATTTATCAATTTAAAAGATTGAAATCGCTAAGAGGCACACATGGATTAGGTATATATTCGAAATATCCAATTATCAAGTCTCGATACATACCGAAAAAGAGTAGACCCTTCGCTCAAGTTGTCGAATTAAATATTGACACGAAAAAAATTCAAATTATAAATACACATTTAGCTTCACCTGCAATAGCAGTAGAAAATCCAGATAGATTCTTATCCTTATTCAAAAAAAATACTCAACAGAGAACGGAGCAATTTGAAACCATAAACGCAGAGATAGATAACAATAAGTTCAATGCCCAAATTATTATTGGCGACTTAAATACTACTGTTTACGAACCGCTTTATCGAAACATTCAAAATGAGTGGAGTGATTTAAACTCAACAGATGGAAGTATGTTTAATTTTAACTTCCCGAACACTCGTAAACTAGGTCCGATTATAATGTTAGATTACATCTTTTTAAGAGGAAATGTTAACGGTGAAGATTTTAAAGTAATCCAAGGTGGTAGCTCAGATCATCTAGCAATTCTAGGTAAAGTCAAAATATAAAATGATTACTATGTTACTTGAAAGTAACAAAAACAGAATAATTCTTAGATGCTCTTTTCGATCCTTTCTTCCAAGAATCCAAACCTTCAATTGTTTGAATAATTATAGCTTCTAACTCTGGAGTAGTACGAGACTGGACAGATACTTTTTTAACTTTCCCTCTACTCGTTACTTCAAAGTTAAATACAATCGTAGAACTTGCAGAAGGAATATCATCATCCTTAATCTTACGCTTTAATCTTCTAAAGATCTCATTTTGCAACTGCTCATTACCTCCCTGATAATCAACCAAACTACTAATCTTATAATTGTCTCCTTTATACTTAGGGTCAATCATACCCGTTGCAAGAACTCCCCTTACAATTCTCTGTGGCTTTGTGTACTTAACATTAACGGGGGCCTCTGAAGGTTGTTCTACTTTATCGTTTTTAACCTCTTCATCAGATTCAACTTCCATTGGAGTTATTATAGTAGTGTCTTTAATTATCGAATCTGAAACTATTAAATTAGATGCCTCAATATTATCTTCTTGGGTATTTTCTAATACAATTTCAATAGATTTTTTTTGAGTATTTTCTTCGTTTGGAGTTATCGAAGCTTCTTCCTGATTTTCAACTATTAAAATCTCTTTTTCTGGAGAACGAACTTGATTATCGTCAACCGTTATAATTTCAGAATTATCAGAACTTAAAAAAACGAAAATACTCCCTGAAATACCAATAAGTGCAATCAGACCGACAATAGATTTCTTTACTAATCCAGAAACACGACTCCCTAAATACTTATTATTAATTCCGTTCGAAATTTTCAGAATAGCTTCTAAATCAGCAGAATTAACCAACTCGATAGCAGGACGTGACAAATCACAATTATCTAATTTACCTTCAAACTTATTTATAACATTATCCTCCCCTGCGCTTTTAAGCACAGAAGAAAGCTCTTCTTGCGTAAGACCTAATTCGATATGTTTATTAACCTTATTCATTAGTACTCGCGTTAGCGATAATTAATGCTTTTAAATTCCTTTTCCCATTTTGAATAAAGCTTTTAACTTCATTCATACTATATCCTGTTTCATTTACAATCTCACTATAACTGTGACCTTTTAAATAAAACAATTCAACACATTTTTTTTGTTCATGCTTAATACCAGTCATTGCCTTCTCAAGATGCTCAACCCTTGCTTGTAATTGCAATTCTCGCTCTAATACCTCATCAGCATCCTCTTCCTCCTTAACTTCAATATCTGATTGAGCAAACTCAACAACTTTTTTCACTTTAAAACAGTGAAATTTAGTAACACTATATATCCAAGAGTTGAAATTTTTAACATCGTGCTTTTTCAAATCCTTCGCTACAATTTCAAATATCTCCTGAACAACGTCCTCCGCTTTTTGCTTGTCTTTTAAAATCCCAATTGCAATTGAAGCAACTAAATGAGAGTACCTACTAAACAATACGCCAAGCGCATTCATATCCTGTTTGGATTTAAATAACTCTATCAACTCACGGTCATAGAACTTATCATATTTTTTAAACCACCCAAACACTAAATAAATGTCTTTTTAGATAGGGAGTAGAAATGAAAATTTCCACAAAATAAAATTGATTTTATTTTTTTATCCCTGATTATCAATTAATTAAATAACTTTTTAAAGTTTTTTTATGGAAATTCCATTCATAGTCCCCTATAAAGCAACTACCTTTTAACTAAAATACATCTTATTATGATAAAAAGAACTGGAATATCTGTAATTGCTATAATTTTTATGGGAAGTATTTTTACAAGCTGTTCAAAACATGAAATCTGTCCAGCATATACATTAGAATACAAAATGGAAAAAATAGACGCATTCAAAACTACCGCTTCAAATAATCAACAAACTGTTTCTAACAGTTATTAAGCTTAGGTTAATCAGTTAAAAACTAAAGGCACACTTTATTTATTGATTCTGATTAATTACACAAACTAAAGCAATGGCGAACCTGACTTGCCATTGCTTTTTTATTTACTTTTACCCAGCATGATAAAACGAGTTGGGCTCATTTTTTTATTTCTTTCTGTATCCATCATTTCATTTTCCCAAACATTAAAAGGAAAAGTATTTGAAAAGGGTTCCGAAACAGAAGTTCCGTTTGCAAATATTTTTTGGCAGAATGCTGGAATAGGAAGTATTGCAGATCAAAACGGAGATTTTATTGTACAAATCCCAACCGAAAACGATTCATTAGTAATTTCTTCTATCGGCTTTAAAGATCTTAAAATTGCGAAGAATAAAGCTATTACACTTCATAAGTTTATTTTAAGTTCTGAAAATGTTCAAATTGAAAATGTAAACATTGTTTTAAAGAAGCGAGTTCGACGAAAACGTAAAACAAACCCCGCTTACATTCTTCACAAAAAAGTAGTTGCGCATAGAGATCAAAATGACTTAAAAAGACAAAACGCATATCAATGTAACGTATACAATAAGATTGAAGTTGATTTAAATAATGTTGATAGCGCTACGCAAGGTGATATATTGCTAAAACCAATATCTTTTGTTTTTGAAAACATAGATACCTCAACACTACCAAAGTCTTTTGTCCCCATTTTCATGGCAGAAGCATACTCTAATTACTATTTCAAAACAAACCCCAAGCAAGAAAAAGATTTCATCTTAGCAGCTAAAAATACCGGGCTTCAAATTCCTTCTCTAGCACAATTTACAGGAAATACTTATACTGATTTTAATATATATAAAGAGTACATCAATCTCTTTCAAAAAAGCTTTGTTTCCCCTCTAGCTGATCAAGCATGGATTTCTTATAATTTCTATCTGATGGATTCAACTAAAAGAGGAGATACTACTTTTTACAGACTCGATTTTTTCCCCCGAAGAAAACATGATTTAACGTTTAAAGGTTTTATGTATGTAGACAATAAGACATACGGAATAAGTAAAATCCATTTAGAGATGGCTGAAAATGCCAATGTTAACTTTTTAAAATGGTTAACGATAGATCAAAAATATTCATTGAGAGATTCCATTTGGCAAATGGATGAGGAAAAAACATTCATGGATATTAACCCACTCAATAAAGCGTATGGTTTCTATGTCCAAAAGAAAACCATGTGGACAAACTATGTCATGAATCAGCCAAAGCCAAACGAGTTTTACAACAATGCAGATCTTGTAAGTGTAGCAGACTCTGCGTATGAAAAGGGTGGTGAATTATTAGAAAAATATAGAACAGAACCATTAACTCAACGAGAAGCAACAACCTATAAAAAGGTTGATAGTGCAATGCAAACAGGTTACATCAAGGTGATGAAAAACCTTTCCCAAATGATGTATACAGGGTATTACCCTTTTAAGCATTGGGAATACGGTCCATATTTCACTTCATTTTCTTGGAATGACATCGAAGGACAAAGAGCTAGAATTGGATTTCAAACTACACAAAATCTATTCAAAAAAACACACCTTGAAGGATATTATGCATATGGATTCGGTGATGAGAAAAGCAAATTCAAAGGGAAAATCACTCAGTTTTATGGAATGAAAAAACAATGGCGTTTTGTTAGATTCGAGTACATGGATGATTACAAAATATTAAGTGCAAGTGAAAATGCCTTTCAGGAAGACAATATCATGGCTTCAATCACAAGACGCTCCCCTCCAAAATTCACACATACAAAACGTTATAAAGTAACCTGGTTGCATGAATGGTTCAATGGAATTAATAATTCGATTACGCTTAGAAAAGAGGAGTACAAACCTATTGGAACATTAACCTACCTTACTCCCACTGGAGATCCAATCGATAATATAAAATTAAACTCAGTTACTATAGCTGGTCGATTTGCATACCAAGAAAAATTTGTAAACTACGGCTTCAGGAGGGTAAGTCTAAAAACAAGAAAACCTAGACTAGACTATTCATATACACGTGGATTCACTCTAAACAATGAAGGATATGACTATCACAAAGCAGAAGTCAAACTAGCCGATCGCTTCTATTTTGGATTCACAGGATTCTCGGAAGTTATACTTTCAGCAGGTAAAATATGGGGAGACTTACCATACCCACTTCTATTAAACCACCAAGGAAACGATTCTTATTACTACGATAGAGAAGCTTTCAATATGATGAATCCATTTGAATTCGTTTCAGATCAACATGTAAGTGCGATGGTTCATCACAACTTTAATGGAATGTTCTTTAACGGTATTCCATTAGTGAAAAAGCTTCATTTAAGATCATTCATTTTTGCACGTGGTGTTTATGGAACTTTAAGAAATAGTCATGAAGAACTTGTTGTTTTACCCGATGGTTTGTCTTCTTTACCAGAACCTTATTTAGAAGCTGGTTTTGGTATAGAAAATATTTTTCACATTATTCGTTTAGATTTCATTTGGAGACTTACAAACAACAGCGCTATAGATGTACAACAGTTCGGAGTTACCTTCGACCTTGTACCTTCTTTTTAAGATTGAACAATGGAGATATCAATTAGTAAAAACTGGAAATCAATTTTACAAGATGAATTTGACAAACCATATTTCAAGGAACTGTCAACTTTTGTAAAATCAGAATACGACTCACACGCTTGCTATCCTGTAGAAAATGAAATTTATTCTGCTTTTAATCATTGTTCTTTTGATGACGTTAAAGTAGTTATCATTGGTCAAGATCCATATCACGGAGAAGGGCAAGCAAATGGATTATGCTTCTCTGTAAATGATGGCATTTCCCATCCACCTTCTTTGATTAATATTTTCAAGGAAATAGCAACCGATTTAGGAAAAGAAGTTCCAGACAGCGGAAATCTAGAGCGTTGGGCAAAACAAGGTGTTCTATTGTTAAACGCAACTTTAACTGTAGAAGCTCATCAAGCGGGAAGTCATCAAAAGAAAGGATGGGAAAAATTCACTGACGCTATAATCAAAGAAATTTCAGATAAAAAAGAGAATATCGTTTTTCTTCTATGGGGAGGATATGCTAAGAAAAAAGGGTCGAAAATAGATACTAAAAAGCATGAAGTTCTTGCAACTGGGCACCCTTCTCCTTTAAGTGCAAATCGCGGTTATTGGTTTGGTAATAAACATTTCAGTAAAACGAATGAGTTTTTGAAAGATCTGAAGCTTGAAGAGATAAATTGGTAAACATTAGATTACTTTCGCAACAATGAAAATACTAGCTTCAATTCTATTTATACTCGTTATTGAATATAATATTCCATGGACATCAAGCCAGCCACTAGAATGGACTGATTTCAAAGGAAAAGCAGAAAAGAATAGTGATTTTAATGCTATGACATATTCTGGAATAGAATTTAAATGGTCTTCAAAATCAAGCGGATCAGATCTGACACTAACATTCAATGTAAGCTCCTACTTTGACCAGGAAAAGTCTTGGGTAAAGAAAGGAAAAGAAACAGCATATTTATTGAATCACGAGCAGCTACATTTTGACATTACAGAGCTTCATGCAAGACACTTAAAAAAGAGGTGTTCAGACTTTACTTTCTCAAAGAATTATGCACTTGAAGTTGATTCAATTTATAAAGTAGTTCAAAAGGAAAAAAATGACATGCAAGAATTGTACGATCTTGAATCTAACCATTCAATCAACAAGGAAGGTCAAATAAAATGGAATAATTTCGTTAAACAAGAATTGAAAAATCATCCAATTAAAAAATAAGAATTATGAGCAAGAAAAATATAAAACCAACACCAGAAGCAAAAGCACTTTCCCTTTTCTTAATGGCTTACAAAACGATAGATCCAGCTTACAAAGAAAAATCTAAACGTATCAATAGACTTTGGAGTCTTGTATTATGCCATGAACTTAACAAAGAAGACTATATGGAAGAAATCAATCACATCTTAACATCCTATGGTGGTTATGATGAAGTTGTTGAGAAAACCGTAAAGTACTACATTGAAAAAACGGGTGAATGGAAACTAGAAGGTGATGATAAGTACTGTATTGATGCAAAAGTAATTGCTGATCAACTTTTGAAAAAATAGATCCATTATTGATATGATTATAAAAACTCTATTCTCATTATTCATTTTCTGTGTATCCCTCAATACATTTGGACAAGACACAATCAAAGTTGGTAAAAGTCGACACTATACTGATAAAGAGGTAAGGAAATTGACGGGAAAAGGATTTGGAGGTAAATATGGCCAAGAAAATATAATCTTTTCCAAGGAACACATAAAGGTAGAATTCTGTTATTATAATGAAAAAACAAGAATTGCATATGGTTATCATTTCAGAATTATAAACGATTCTACTTTAACAATTGGTGATTCTTTAATTGAAAATATTTATGAAACTTGGAATTTCAAAAAGTTAGAAAACGAGAACTATTTCGTTTATAGAAAAACAGGAAGTATTATTGAATCGGGAGAAGTAGAAAAGTTAATTCCATTAAAATCCATTTCTCCTTTAATAACAACCTCCGTAGATAAACAAGATACACTTTGGCAGTCATATGATTTCACTTGTGTTAATAGAAGTTACGGCTACTATTCTATTAACTCAAATGTATCTACTATAGAAGGAGAAATTTATGATTATGATGAAATAGATTCGATTCCTAAACTACTTAATGGTGATTCTATTGGATCTGTGGAAATAGATAATATCCAAACTTGTATATGTGGTGATAATACATGGCTGACAACTGTCTCATGTATTATTACAAAAAACGGAGAAATAAAAAACATAGAGCAAGCGATCGGAGGTTTACCAGACCATTGTTCATACACGATGATGGATATTATCAAGAAATTATCATCTTGGAATAAAATAAAACCAGCGATTAAAAATGGAAGACCAGTAAATGTCAGGTGGTTTATAAATGTAAATGACTTGTCACAACCAATACCGCATCCAGCATTTTTTGATTCTAACGAAAGAAGAAATGCTTATCTGAAACAAAGATTAAAAAATAATAAATGAATAACTTTTTCCTCCAATTATGGATTTTAAATCTTAAAGCCAACAACAGGTTTTGGGTTTCTAGAATGGTTCACTCAGACAATGCTCCTATTAAAGTAGTTCTATTTGGTTCCTTTACGCTTGGAGGAGTTCTATTACTAATTCTTTCTGCGATTTCTTTAGCACTAGATCAAAGCGTTCATATCCCTAAATTTATCAAAGTAATAATATGGGTATTAATTTGCCTTTTCACACTTGCAAGCATTGTATACGGTTGGTACAAATTAGAAAAATGTAAAGATCAAGCTGCTCGGGAATTTGATGAATCAGCACCTAAGATTTCAATTCCATTTGCAATTACTTTATTGTTAAGTTTCCTTACGATAGCCCTACTTGGAGTAATTAGTTTGTTCTTTCTTACGTTTGGCTATGGATACTTATAACTTACAGCAGTAAATTACTTTCCAATCCCTTCCTTAAAATCAGCACCAGTTGGATTTTGAAAAATCTTAAGATCAAATTCTGAAACAACAGCTAGAATATGTTCGAAAATATCTGATTGGATTCCTTCGTATTGTTTCCATCGTTGTTCTTTACTGAAGATGTATATTTCAATAGGCTGTCCACTTGCTTCAGGCGCTAATAAACGAACGATGAAAGTCATATCTTGAGTAATCATTGAATTGTGTTTTAAGTAAGCTTCAATGTAAGCTCTAAAAGTCCCAAGGTTTGTAATTCTTCTACCATTAACAAAGTTTGATAAATCAACTTTATTATCAGAATTGTATTCGTTAATATCAGCTTCCTTATTCTTTAAATAATCTTCGATATAATGAACACCTTTTAACTTTTGCAACATCGCTTCATCGCAAAACTTAACAGTCGTTAAATCAATAGAGAAAGATCGTTTTATTCTACGTCCTCCACTCTCTTCCATTCCCCTCCAGTTTTTGAAAGCTTCAGAAACAAACGCGTAAGTAGGAATTGTAGAAATTGTTTTATCCCAGTTTTGAACCTTTACAGTTTGAAGCGCTATTTCAAGTACTACTCCATCTGCACCAAACTTCTGAAACTCAACCCAGTCTCCAGGCTTAACCATATCATTCGCTGCAATTTGAATACTTCCAACGAATCCTAAAATGGTGTCTTTAAAAACCAACATTAAAACCACAGACATTGCTCCTAATGCTGAGAATATTCCGAATGGAGACTTTCCCAATAGAATTGCAATCACATAAATACCTCCAAACACATAAGCCAATAAACGAATCAATTGAAAATAACTTTCTATTGGTTTATCCTTTAAAAAAGGACGCGATTCTAGGTATAACTGAAAGGCTTTAAAGAAAGCTACAAAGGTTAAAATGATCCTTATCGTTA
>CAWVWF010000065.1:0-16356 GCA_963933885.1 uncultured Flavobacteriales bacterium
CTTGAGGAATAAAATCAAATTCTAAAATAACAGCATCGTGCGTTACATTTCCAATAATTGCTGTTAAATCAGCATCACCAGGCGTATTCCAAGTTGTAGTTGCTGAACCAGTATTATTCGGTCCAACAGGTCCATTTTGTTTTCCAGCTGCTTGATGATCTAGAACATTTCCTGTAGATAACATTACACCTTGACCAATTCCTACGTTACTTGAAGTTGCATTAAATTGACCAATTGCATCCGCTGCTCCTGTAAAAGTAACATTAGACACATCGATACCCTGCCCTACTAACACGCTTTCTACCAACTGAGTAGGTGTTAAAGCAGTGTTAGTTGTAAGTTGTGAAAACACAGAACCTCCAAATAAACAAGCAAAAATTAATATTATGAATTGTTTAGGCATCATTAGCTAGAACACTAATATATAGTAATTTGTTACTTTTAAAGACTAATCTTTTAAACTTACTAAACAATCTTTATGTTGAAAATTAGAGATTAGTTTAACTTTGACAAAAAATCAAACCATTTTTCATCAACTTTTTCAGCACCATTTCTAACCAAAGCGTAGATTTCAGTATTTCTTACATCCTCTTCATAATTCTTGGATGCTGAGTAGATTTTAAATTTCGAAACATTATCGGTTATAAAGTCCATCAAATCATCTTCAGGAATTACCTCATCTCCTTCAAAATCCAAACCTATCATTATTGCTTTAGAACTAGTAAAATGAAAAACTTTAATCTTATCGTTAGAATGATGCATAAGGTATTTTGCCTGAGAGAAAACCTTATCCAAAATCAAATCACTAAACATCCCAACAACTTCTTTTGCCTTCTCTGGATTGTTTTTATTTAAAGCTCTCCATTCATCATCGTGTAAGCCATTCGTTATTACAAACTGTTTAAACTCAGCTTCTAATTCACTTAACTCAGCATCAGTTAAAAACCTATATTTCACCATAATTTCGCAAAAAAAAAGGCTGTTCGAAAGAACAGCCTTTTAAAATTTAATATTTTAATTATGCGTTAACAGCAGATAAAGCTGCTACCATTGCATTACCTATATCAGCAGGAGAATCAACAACTGTGATTCCACAACTTCTCATAATTTTCTTTTTTGCTTCTGCAGTATCATCTTCACCTCCAACAATTGCACCAGCATGTCCCATTGTTCTACCTTTTGGAGCAGTAACTCCAGCAATAAATCCAACAACAGGCTTAGTTCCATTCTCCTTAATCCAATAAGCAGCTTCTGCTTCAAGATTACCTCCTATTTCACCAATAACAACAATACCTTCAGTTTCAGGATCAGCCATTAATAATTGAACAGCATCTCTAGTAGTTGTTCCAATAATTGGATCACCACCAATACCGATTGCAGTTGTAACACCTAAACCAGCTTTAGAAATTTGATCAGCAGCTTCATAAGTTAAAGTTCCTGATTTAGAAACGATACCTACTTTACCTTCTTTGAAGATAAATCCTGGCATAATTCCAATCTTAGCTGAACCGGCAGTTATAATACCTGGACAGTTAGGTCCTATTAAAGTTGAGTCTTTATCTGAAATATATTTTTTAACCTTAGTCATGTCTGCAACTGGAATTCCTTCTGTTATTGCAACAATAACTTTAATTCCTGCTTCTGCAGCTTCCATAATCGCATCTGCAGCAAATGCTGGTGGTACGAAAATGATAGAAACATTTGCTCCTGCTTTTTCAACTGCTTCAGCAACTGAATTAAAAACTGGTCTATCTAAGTGAGTTTGTCCTCCTTTTCCTGGAGTAACACCACCTACTACATTTGTTCCATATTCGATCATTTGTCCAGCGTGGAAAGTTCCCTCACTACCTGTAAAACCTTGAACGATTACTTTTGAATCTTTATTTACTAAAACAGCCATGTTAATTTTCTTTGATACGCACAAAAATATCCTTTCTCTTTCACTAATAGAAGAAATACTTGATATTTTTTTTCAATTTGTTTAAAAATCTAGATTAAAGAGCAAGTTATCCAATAACAACAAGCTTATTGGCGATATAGTTTACAGCAAAAAAAAGCACTCCAATTTGGAATGCTTCATTATTGATTAACCTATTGTATTTATTACCCTGGCATTGGTGGAGGAACTGTACCAAATACACTTTGTAATTCTGATATACCTTGCACTTGTGTCCATTGTGGCATTCCATCTCTCCAAGCCATTGTATCTCTTGATATTTGATTATTAGTTGCCATTTGCTTTATTTGATCCATAGTATATGGCCCTAATTGCTGCCCATCAATTGAAAAGAAAAACGCTGCAACAGGAGCTGCCATTGGTGGCGGCATAACCTGTTGTTGTTGTTGTTGTTGTTGGTTCTGATTCATTTGATTCATCATGTTTCCAGCCATTCCAACTCCGACCCCCATTCCCATCATACTACTCATATTGCCTCCTTGTCCAGGATTGTTAGAAATATTTTCCATTGCAACACCAGTTTGATATTGATTAAATGTGTTCATATCTCCAATTGCCCCCATAGAAGAACGCTTATTTATTGCTTCTTGAACAGCCTCTGGAAGAGAAATATTCTCAACATTAAAGTCTACAATCTCAATTCCTAATTCTGCTACCTTTGCTCCTAATGCTTCTTTAATCTCTTCAGAAAACTGAGCATACTTCATGGCCAATTCCATAACTGGAGTTCCAGATCCTACAACGCTAATTGAAAACTGACTGATAATGATTGATCTTAACTGACCTTCCAATTCATCGATCATAAAATTCTTATCCGTCCCTATCACCTTTTTAAGGAAAGGTTCTGGTTCAGCGATTACAAAACCATAGCTTCCAAAAGCTCTTATATTTACAAATCCAAAATCAGCATCTCTCATTGGGATTTCATTTGGCGTCCCCGATTTCTGATCAATAAATCTTGTTGTACTAATAAAAATAACCTCTGCTTTAAATGGACTTTCAAATCCATGTTTCCAACCTTTTAAAGTTGAAAGTACAGGTAAGTTCTCTGTTGCCAAAGTATATGTACCAGGTCCAAAAACATCAGCCAATTGTCCTTGTTCGACGAACAATGCTTTTTGTCCTTCTCTTACGATTAACTGAGCACCATTTTTAATCTCGTTATCTGCTCTATCGAACTTATGTGATATAATATCGTGCTCATCATTGTCCCACTCAATAATATCTACTAACTCGTTTTTTAACTTACTAAAAAATCCCATTGTAATATTCTTTTATACTATTATATAATTAACTTATAATTTCGCTCCACATTTCTTACAGCTACTTCCATCAGCTTGCTTAACGCCACAATAAGCACATTTAACTTGCTTAGCCACTGGTGTTGCAGGAGTCGTAGTTGCAGAGCTTGAATTTGAAGAAGTATTCACGTTACCGCTATTTGCCTTAGCTGCTTTTCTTGCTGCTTTAGCCTGCGCTTTCGCTGCTCTTACTTTAGCTTTATGCTGGGCAACAATATTCTTTAAAAACTGAGATGGTTCTTTAATTTTATTGATTGCTAAGTTTAATTCCACCAATGCATCTTGCGAAGTTGACAATGTTCTTCTGTGTCCAATATTCTGAACATATCTGATAGCTTTTTTTGCTTCCTGAACCTCATCGTACGTTTTAAACCCATACTCATCTTCAGAGAAAGAGACTCTGATATATCTTAAAGAATTATCTAAAGATTCTTTTAATTCGATAACCTTATTCAACTTTAGAACAACACCAGTATTTAACTTTTTGATTGATAACTTAAGAGCGTCTCTTTGCTTTTCTTCTTCTGATATAGCTAAAGCCGCTTCATAATCTATTTTAGCATTTTCTTGAACTTCCGTTATGAATGTTCCATATCTGTTGTACTCTACTTTTAACCCTTCGAGCTCTAGGTTTTCTTCTGCCCAACTTAATTTTAATTCTTCTACACTCTTTGTACATGACACTACTAAAAGTACCATTGCTCCCATTAAATAAATTAATCCTTTTTTCATTTTTGTGTGTTTTAAGTAATTTGTAATTATTAAGATTTGATTGCGATATTAAGTTTGTGATAAGGGCACGGTCTTCCGCGCCCTCGCACAAAAACAGACAATTAATTAAAATGCCTACTTTAACTCTTAATTAGTTATTGATATGTAATATTTGTGTTGGAAAAGCAAACTCTAACTTCTTGCTATTGAATTGCTTTAAGATGTTCAGATTTACTCTCGTTTGAACTCCTAAAATATCACCTCCTGCTTCTATATAGTAAATCAAGATAATATTTAATGAAGAATCATTGAATGCATTAAAACCAGTTATTATTTTCTCTGCTGCACCCTCTACTCCAGATACAATTTCTGTTAACGTAGCCATTGCATTCTCAATTTCAGTTTCAGTTGTATCGTATGTTAATCCTAAGTTTAATACTACTTTTCTTGAAGGCTCTGAACTTACATTTTCAATTGCACTTTCAGAAAATGTTGAATTAGGAATTGTTACTCTTCTCCCATCTAATGTTCTTATTCTAGTACTTCTTAATCCGATTTCTTCAACAGAACCATCAAATCCTTCAACCTTAACTCGATCCTTTACAGTAAATGGTTTATCTATAAAAATCGTAAAACCTCCAAACAAGTTCTTTACAGAATCCTGAGCTGCCAATGCAAAAGCTAAACCTCCAATCCCTAATCCTGCGATGATTGCGCCAACATCATACCCTGCATTGTTTAAACCAATTATAAATGCCATTACCCATATAGCGCCTTTGATAGACTTTCTTAATACTGGTAATAACTGATCGTCTAAATCACTTTCACTCTTATCTACTATAGGTATTAAATATTCCTCTATTAAAGCTTCAATTGTTCGTGTTAATGCCCATGCTACTAATCCAACAGCAACTAAGTAAAAAATATTATTGATTGAACTTAAGGTGGATTCCGACATGTCTAAATAACAGATCGATTTCCAAATCCCGATTGCTCCAAATGAAAATGCCAATGGCTCTTCAAGCATATCTAATAAAAGGTCATCTAAGTTTGTCTTTGTTTTTTTCGTGAGTTTACTCACAATTTTAGATAAGATCCAATACAATACTTTCGCACCGATAATTGATCCAATGATAAGTGTTGCTGTTATCCCCCAATCTATGAGTGGATTTCCAAATGGCGTTTGCCAGTTAAAGTTTGTCATAATTAATAATGTTTTTGTGCACAGCAAATCTATTACGCTCTAGAAGATTTAATAAGGTCAAATGGACAATCAATATACTTCAATTGATATTCGTTTAAAACAAATTGATAATCGATTTTTTACTTGAACTTGAGTTGTAAATCGTAACTTTGAAACATGAGTCAACCATTAGCCGAAAGACTGCGTCCGCAAAACCTAGATCAATATTTAGGTCAATCTCATTTAATAGGAGAATCAGGACCAATTCGATTGGCTATTAAAAGTGATTTGATTCCTAGCATGATATTCTGGGGACCTCCAGGTGTTGGGAAAACAACATTAGCTCATGTAATTTCTCAATCTTTAGATCGTCCATTCTATACGTTAAGCGCTATTAATTCTGGCGTAAAAGATATTAGAGAAGTAATTCAAAAAGCGACTTCTAATGGTTTATTTAATGGTGGGAAATCACCTATCCTATTTATTGATGAAATTCACAGATTCAGTAAGTCTCAACAAGATTCATTACTTGGTGCTGTAGAAAAAGGAACAGTCACATTAATTGGAGCAACTACAGAAAATCCTTCTTTTGAAGTTATATCAGCTTTACTTTCAAGATCTCAAGTGTACATACTTGAACATCATACTGAAGATGAATTGATACAATTACTTCAAAGAGCAATTACTGAAGATGTTGAGTTAAAAAAGAAAACTATTAAAATAAAAGAAACTGAAGCTCTTATTAAACTGTCTGGTGGTGACGCGAGAAAACTGCTTAATAATTTTGAATTAGTTGTAAATGCATTGGGTGCAAATTCAATCGAAATAACCAACGAAAATGTACTTAAATATGTTCAGCAAAACTTAGCGCTTTTTGATAAGAATGGCGAACAACATTACGACATTGCATCAGCATTAATCAAGTCTATTAGAGGAAGTGACCCTAACGCAGCTGTATACTATTTAGCAAGAATGATTGAAGGTGGAGAAGATCCTAAATTCATTGCTCGTAGACTAATAATATCAGCGAGTGAAGATATTGGATTAGCCAATCCAACAGCCCTTGTAATTGCAAACAATTGCTTTCAGGCAGTCCAAACAATTGGGTTTCCAGAATCGAGAATTATCCTTTCTCAAACTGTAATTTATTTGGCCACAACAGGTAAAAGTAACTCCGCTTACGAAGCTATAAATCACGCACAACAATTGGTGAAAGAAACTGGAAATCTTCCAATTCCTTTACACCTCAGAAATGCACCTACCAAACTCATGAAAGACATGAATTATGGTAAGGATTATCAATACTCTCATTCAGGTGAAGGTAATTTCATCAATCAAGAATTCTTCCCTGAACAATTGTCAGGAACACTACTTTATTCTCCTGGAAGTAATCCAAAAGAACAGCCAATAAAAGATTGGTTAAAAAAGATCTGGAAAGGGAAATATTAAATATCATTCCGAATAATTAGAAACCCCCCCCTTTTACAGTCGTTTTCGTTTATAACTTTTGACTTTGAAGCCATAATCTACCTATCTACAAGCTTATTTTTGATAGATAACGTTAGTCATATGTTCGGAATTAAAAAGAAAAATCAAGGAAACACCTTGAAAAATACGCCACCGCCAGAAAAAAGTGAGAAAAAAAAGAAAGCGACGGAACCAAGGAAATTTTCTCTCCGAAGATTAACTGATCCATTGTATGATTTTATTGAAAACGACAAGAATCGTTACACTCTAGGACTCTCACTCCTACTTGTTTCTGCATTCTTAACATTAAGTTTTGCATCCTTCTTTTTCACTTGGGAAGTTGATCAAGATAAAATCGGAAATTGGAGCACAACTGGAATCGAAGTTTTCCACGATGATTTTACAACAGAAAAAGAAGCTCAAAATTTAATGGGAACAATTGGAGCAAGATTATCTCACTTCTTCATTTTCAATGGAATTGGAATAACAGCATTTGGAATTCCTTTCCTACTTACAATTTTAGGTTTAAGGTGGGCATTTAATATTAAGATTCTTCCATTAGTAAAAACAACTAAATCAACTTTTATCATAATGATTTGGAGCACTTTATTTTTAAGTGCATTATTTCAAAAATCAAACTTACTTAATCCAGGAGGCGCTTTAGGACATCAAGTATATACTTGGTTAGAATTCTTAGCCGGTCCATTTGGAGTTGGATTTATTCTACTCTTTTCAGCATTTTTAATTTCAAGATTAACTTTCAACTTTAGAATCGAATCCCTTTTACAAAAAGAAGTTGGTGAAGAGACTGATAATGAAAATACAATTGTTGGTGAAAATTCTATTGCTACACCACTTACAAACTTCAAAACGGTAACACCGGATTTAGAAGAAGTAAAAACAGTAACTCCTGAACCAGTTCTTGAAACACGTACAGTACAAGAGCCAATTCCAGAACCAGAAATTACAACACAAAATTCAGTAGAAGTTCAACCCGAGATTGTTTCTCAGCTAGAAATCGTTACGCCTCCACAAAAAGAGGAGACTAATGAGCCTCCAATGGAACTTACAATAGACCAAGCTACTGAAGAGACAGCTATACTCGAAGAGAAAGAAGTTCCTGAAGAAGTAGTTCTTAATGTGGAACCGGAAGTAACAATAGAGCTTTCAACTGATATCCCTGCTCCTTCAGCACCAATTGATCCTGAAGAAGAAATAGCTTTAGAAGTTGAAGCAACTCCAGAGAAAGAAATTCTACTTACAGAAGACGAAATCAATAAAAAAGTTGAAGAATTTGGAGAATATGACCCTACTTTAGATTTAGGAACATACAAATTCCCGACGATAGATTTATTGAAACAATACGATGCAGCTGGAGGAACCAAAGTAGATGCTGAAACGCTTGAAGTAAACAAGAACAACATTATTGAAACGCTTCGAAATTACAAGATCGAAATTGCTTCAATCAAAGCTACCATAGGACCAACAATCACATTATATGAGATCGTTCCAGCTCCTGGAGTTAGAATCTCAAAAATAAAGAACCTTGAAGATGATATTGCATTATCTCTAGCGGCCTTAGGAATTAGAATTATCGCACCAATTCCTGGTAAAGGAACAATTGGTATTGAAGTTCCAAACCCTAAACCGGATATCGTTTCAATGCATACAGCAATTTCTTCGAAAGCTTTCCAAGAAGCTAAAATGGAATTACCGCTGGCATTAGGAAAAACAATTACGAATGAAACCTATACGATTGATTTAGCGAAGATGCCTCACTTGTTAATGGCGGGAGCAACTGGACAAGGAAAATCGGTTGGACTAAATGCGATACTGGTAAGTTTACTTTACAAAAAACACCCTTCTCAATTGAAGCTTGTTTTGGTTGATCCTAAAAAGGTTGAATTGACTTTATTTAACAAAGTTGTTCGTCACTTCCTTGCCAAACTGCCTGATTCTGAAGAGCCAATAATTACTGACACTCAAAAAGTAGTTAATACTTTAAATTCTTTATGTGTTGAAATGGATAATAGATACGAAATGCTTAAAGATGCATCTTGTAGAAATATCATTGAGTACAATGCTAAGTTTAAAAAGAGAAAGTTAAATCCTGAGAAAGGACATAAGTTCCTTCCATATATTGTTTTAGTTATTGATGAATTTGCCGATTTAATAATGACAGCCGGTAAAGAAGTTGAAACTCCTATCGCTCGTTTAGCTCAACTAGCTAGGGCAATTGGAATTCACTTAATCGTTGCAACCCAACGTCCTTCCGTAAACATTATAACAGGTACAATTAAAGCCAATTTCCCTTGTAGAATTGCATTTAGAGTAACATCTAAAATTGATTCAAGAACAATACTTGATGCAGGTGGAGCAGATCAATTAATTGGTCGTGGAGATATGCTTATCGCTACAGGAAATGACTTGGTAAGAATCCAGTGTGCATTTGTTGATACACCTGAGGTTGAAGCTATTTGTGAATACATCGGAGAACAAAGAGGTTACGCTGATGCTTACCTCCTACCGGAATATGTTGACAACAATGGTGAAGCAGGTGCTGGTAACGAAATGGATCTAGATGATCGTGATGCTTTATTTGAAGATGCAGCTCGTGTAATCGTACTTCATCAGCAAGGTTCAGCATCTTTACTTCAAAGAAAATTAAAGCTTGGATATAACAGAGCTGGAAGAATAGTTGATCAGCTGGAAGCAGCAGGAATCATTGGTCAATTTGAAGGAAGTAAAGCACGACAAGTTTTAATTCCAGATGATTATAGTCTGGAACAATTATTGAATAACTTGAACAACAAAAACAATTAACTAACTTTGTAACAAGATTTATAAAATTATGAATAGTTTATTTGCAGTATTATTTGCCGCTTCAGTTACAACAGCTGAACTTCCAAAGGAAAACATACAACCAATTATAACAGCTCCAACAGCGGTTATGCTTACTGCTCCACAAAAAGAGGAGAAAGCAACGACTATACTAAATGCTGTTAGCGCAAAATCAAAATCAAGAAAAACGATTGCTCTTGATTTTACTTTTGAAATTAAAAACGGAGAAGTTACTGATTCTCAAAAAGGAAATTTAAAAATTAAAGGCAACAAATACATCTACTCTATTTTCGGAGCTACTAAAATTAGTGATGGTGTTAAAATCGCTACAGTTTTAAAAGACGACCAAGAGGTAACAATTGGAAAAGTTGATTTCAATGATCCTGATGAATTTTCTCCTCAAGAAATGTTTACTATTTATGAAACGGGATATAAGTACCGTTACATGGCTCAAAAAACAATTAACGGAGAAACTCTTGAGTTAATTGATTTGTACCCTGAAGCAGGAAACACACAACCATATAGAAGGGTTACTTTATTCATTAACAACGAGACTCAAGAAATTAAAAAAATCGAACTATTCCATAAGACAAGTGGAAAAGTATTTACTGTTACAGTAATAAAATCGGTTTATGATGTTGAGATTAACGATACTGAATTCAATTGTGAGTGTACAAGATGGGCAACTCCTGAATGGGATTGCGATGATATGACTAAATAAATTAAGACATTGTTTATAAAAAAGGCGAATTCAATATTGAATTCGCCTTTTTTTTTTGGAAATTTACAGCAATGACTTACGGTATTATAAATCTTAGCGCTGTTCCTGGAAGGGCTGACTCATCTGACAAAAGTGAAATGATCACTCAATTGTTATTTGGTGATATATTTACGATTCTAGAGCACGCTAAAACTTTTATTAAAATCAAAACGCATTACGACAATTATGAATGTTGGATATGCAAAAAACAATACATTTTAATAAAGGAAAAAGAATATAATTCTATCGCTAGCACTCCATACAATTGTACAACAGATTTAATTCACACAATTCAATACAAAGGAGATACTGTTCCAATATTATTAGGAAGTTCATTACCCAATTTTAAGGATGGTACATTCATTATTGGAGGAGAATCTATAAAGTACGATGGAAACTACTCTACCCCTACTCAAATTGGAAGTAAAGAATCAATCGTAGAAGATGCGTTCATGTATTTAAACGCTCCATACTTATGGGGAGGAAAATCACCATTTGGAATTGACTGCAGTGGATTCTCTCAGATCATTTATAAAATTAACAATATTGTAATCCCTAGAGATGCATACCAACAAGCTAATTTAGGAGAAGGTTATTCTTTTGTTGAAGAAGCTGAAGCTGGTGACTTAGCATTTTTTGATAATCCAGATGGTAAGATTACGCATGTTGGAATTTTAGTAGGAAAAGATAAAATAATACATGCTTCTGGAAAGGTAAGAATCGACAAACTGGATCATCAAGGAATCTTTAATCAAGAAACGAATTCCTATTCTCATAAATTGAGAATTATTAAAAAGCTAGTCTAAAATCTAAAAGAAGTAAGCATCCGAAATCATAAAAGCTGGAGTACGCCTTCTTTTGTATTGCTTATAAACTACAAATCCTGCTGAGTTTAAATAACTTGTTCCTGTTTTTCTTCCTCTTACATCTCTGTATTCTACAAATCCTTTATTCCCTAATTTCTTGTAGCCTAACAATCCACCTTCTGAATTTTTGTAGTAAATTGTGTTTCCTTTTTTTCGAACTGTTCTTATTAAATTCCCTTGATCATCGAAATACTGCGTTTTATTCCTCTTGGTTTTAACGTAATAATTACCGTGTTTAATAAAACGTTTATTGGATTTTAACTTAATCTTTTTTGACTTCTTTTTATGTATTGGCTTAACGTGAACTTGCTTCGAACGAATTACCTTAATCGTACGCTGTCTGTGATCGAAATAAAAAACACCTTTTGTATTTGTTCGTTTTCCGCCTAAAAAAACATCTGCTGAATCAAAATATCTAATCTCTCCATTTACATGTGGAACTTCTTTCCAGATCTTGTTACTGTAAAGCGATTGCTCAATATTGGATTGAGACCATGTGGAGATTGTAATGAAAAAGAAGGATATAATTAGAGTAAAACGCATAGACTGGAATTTCGAAATTTAAATCAAATTCTATACCAGAATTACTAACTGTAAAACAATCAACTACACCTAGTTTATTTTAACAGAGTTTCACAAAAACATTAAACAGTAATCGGTTTTCTAAATAGCCTTAATTGACCAGAATAACTCTCAAAATCATTTATATCAACATCATTTGTAGAATCAAAAAAACCTAACACCATAAAACCACCTGGTTTTAAAGCATCATAAAATTTATTTATTATTTTCTGTTTTAGTTTAGAGTCAAAATAGATTAATACGTTCCTGCAGAAAACTATATCATAATTCGAATCAAAATTATCATGAACCAAATTACCTTCTTTAAAAGAAACATGATCAATCAAGTCCAAATTCATTTGATATGATTTACCACCTGGCTCTTCTTTATAAAATCTTTGGAATCTTCCAAAAGGATTATATTCTTTAAACTGCTTTTCATTTTGTCTAAGAGTTACATTATTATAAACCCCTTTTTTACAAATTTCAATTGAATCTCTGTTTAAATCAAAAGCATCAGCCTGAGCATTCTTTTGCAATCCTATTTCTTTTAATATAATACCTAAGGAGTATACTTCTTCTCCTGTTGAACAACCAGCATGCATTACTTTTATCGCACCTTTTTTCTTTATATCAACTAATATTTTCTTCCTGAGTTCCTTCCACATATCAACACCGCGGAACATAGAAGTCATCCCAACAGTTACATTATCTACAAATTCTAGAAATGTTTTTTTTTCACGCATTAAACTCGACCATAATTGCATCAAGTCAGTAAAACCCATCTTATGCATGGCTTTACCAACCATTTTTTTCATGGTCCTTTTTTGATATTGCGTGAAATCAACTTTGTATCTATTAAATAGTGCTGTTGTAAGGGAATCTAACTCTTCATCTGATAATTCTACTGACATAAACAGTAAGTACCAAATTACCTGTTATAGGTTTCAATTTTTAGACGAAATATTACTTCCGGAAGTGATAAATGGAACAAAACACAAGGATCATATCATCAATAAGAAATTAAGTACTTTTTTATTTTCGATCAAAAATATAAATCATCCGATTTAGAAGTGATATTTCAACAATATCTTACGAAGGTAAATACTTGAATACAATTAAATAATCCGAACCCTTCATTTTGTAGAGTACAGCTTCAATCAAATCACGAAGTTTATATTTGAAGTCTACCTCTTATGCCTAGGATTTTTCTTTTTAGGTTTCTTCTTTTTCTTCTTACCGTCGGTATCCTCTATAAACTTATACGCTTCGATAGTTTTTCTATCAGCTCTGTTCTCGTAGTTTTTCTTCTTCCCTTTTCTTTCATGAAAAGCACCCTTATATTCAGGATCTTCAATCCTTCTTAACCTATCAATCTCTCTATCAAAAGCTTTTGCTTCGTCCTTAGTCGTTTGGTAAATCTCAACACCATCAGGCATTTCTAATTTTTCAATACCATCCTTGATCAATACTTCAATTTTCTTAATATGCATATCTTCAACTCTAGTCGAAAAAGTAATTGCAACACCTTCTTTCTCTGCCCTCCCTGTTCTACCAACTCTGTGAACATAATCGGTATACATTACTGGAACATCAAAATTAATAACATGAGTTACTTCAGATATATCTATTCCTCTTGCAGCAACATCGGTAGCAACTATTCCTCTTACTTCTCCTGCTCTGAATTCATTGTAAGCATTAATCCTTGTGTTCTGACCTTTATTGGCATGGATAGCTCTCCATTCACCAACCTCCATTCTATTCAGGTATCTATGAATATTTTCTGCAGTTTCTCTAGTTCTTGCGAAAACTAAAACCCTACTATAAGATTCATTGTTTTTTAATAAATGAACCAGTAAATTAAGTTTAGTTCTTGCGTTTGGAACAGAATACATGAACTGCTCAACTGTATCAACAACTACACTATCTGGTTCTATTTCAATTTTCATTGGGAAATCTAGAAACTCTTCAGTCAACACCTCAACCTTTGGGTGAAATGTAGCTGAAAACAATAAGTTTTGTCGCTTACTAGGAATTACTTCCAGAATACTGTTTAACTGTGGAAGGAATCCCATATCCATCATCTTATCAGCTTCATCCAAAACTAATATTTTAACTTTCTTCAGATTAATCTTTCCTTTCATATAGATATCCATGAAACGACCTGGTGTAGCCACAACAAGATCAACACCTTCACTTACTTCTGCAATTTGAGCTTGCATTCCCATTCCTCCTATCAAACGAACACATCTAATATCTGTGTACTTCGCTAGTTCAACTGCATTTTCATAAACCTGAACTGCTAGTTCTCTAGTAGGAACAAAAATTAATGCTCTTGGTGAATCACCTTGAGCGTAGTTTAGCTTCCTAACAATTGGTAAAACAAACGCTGCCGTTTTACCAGTTCCTGTTGGAGCAATTCCTAACAAATCATGACCAGCTAATATCAAAGGGATTACCTCACTCTGTATAGGCGTTGGTTTTACATACCCTAAATCAGCAACTGCATTTAGTAATTGTCGATTTAATTTTAGCTCGTCAAAAGATTTCATAGTGCAAAGATAAGCTATACCTTTAAACCATATGGATTTTAAAAAGCTCATTTCAATTTTAAATAATTTTGATAGGATTGAACTTCCTGGAGAAGTAGCTCATACCGAAATTGCGCCTTACCGAAATACTAGATTTAACACGCCTAAAAAGGATCCACGGCACGCTGCTGTATTGGTTCATCTGTATCCAATTGAAAACGAAACTTATTTCACTTTAATAAAAAGAACTACCTACGATGGCGCACATAGTGGTCAGATAGCCTTCCCAGGCGGTAAAGAAGAAAAGGAAGATTTAAACTTAACGGAAACAGCTTTACGAGAAGCGAGAGAAGAAACCAATATCACTTCTGAAAACTTAAAAGTAATAGGTGAATTAACTAAAATCTATATTCCTCCTAGTAATTTTCATGTAACACCAGTTTTGAGTTTAAACAAAGCAAAACCTAATTATATTGCTGAAGAACATGAAGTAGATTCAATTTTGGAAGTTAAACTATCTGATCTTCTAAATTCAAATAACATGCAAAATATCGATATCAAACTGGATAATGGAACAACGCTCAATACACCTAGTTTTAGTTTGGTAAACGAAACAGTATGGGGTGCTACAGCTATGATTCTGAATGAATTAAAACTAATAATCCAACCTAAGGGATAACTAATTTATCTTGAGAATAATAAAAAGTACGTTCCTGGAATTCATAAACACTAATCTCTTTCTGAACTAATCTTTCGTTATAATCTACCTCCTCCCTATTCTTATCGAAAAAATCATCAAGCCACTCCTCCTGCTTTACAATAGAAAATTCCCTTTTTAATAATTTCATAAATTGATCAGACTTTCGCATTGGACGATAAATCAATTCTAGTTTATCACTTAAAAACCAGATATAACTTAAATCGAAGTTAGCGCCTGAATCATATCCTATTGGTTCTAATAATTTAGTCTTAGGATTGAAATAAAACTTTAAGTTGTGCCACCTTAAATTATGATGATACCCCATAAGTTCAGAAATTGTAATATACTTCGCCCACATTTCCAAATCAACAATAGTATCCAGCTCTCCTATTCCATGTTGAAATTTCTTTAATTTTAATAGTGCTTCTTCTTTTAAAGATTCATTTTTAGCACACCATTTCTTATTGTAAATTTTAAGTCCAGCATTTACCATGATTGAATCATCTCTCAAAACTTGTTTCAATCCATCAAATTTAGATCCTCCCCAATATTTACTTTCATCAAAGCCTAAAATTGGACCGTGTAATCGGTTATTACTATCTAGTAATTCATTTTTAAAATGACTCTCATAAGCGTAAATTCCTTTTAAAGAATCATTTAAACTAAACTCAATAAAATGATAATCTAACCCTATAACACCTATATATTTCAATAACTTATGAAAAGCCCATTCCAATTGATATCTTCTAGCAGCTACATTATGAATTGAAAATTTACGATGTCCTAATATTGGTTTTTCACTTTTTATTCTGAATGACCACCTATTTCCTACCAAATGATCCAAATGATCGCCCTTCAAACGAGCCTTAACTTGAATTGGGTCTCCATTAAAAACAAGTTCTCCATCAACATAATCTTTTTTAGAACTATAAAGCAACTTCCTCTCCAATGCTTCTTCTCGCTTAGCGGTAATCTTATTATATGCCGAAGATGATAATTTAAGAGAGAAAACGTCGGGCTTTAAAGGTTGCTCTTCCGAACATCCTATAATGATGATAAATATGAATAGTATTATTCTTCTCACCCTTCAAATGTAAGAACTTTATAAAACATCTATAAACTGATTTGAATGAAATATTATTTTACATTTTTTGACTCTCTAGTTTAACTGTACAGGACGTAAAGTCTGTTATAGCAATAGGAGGTTCGAATCTTAATAGGCTCATATGTATGAAGAGACTCTCACTGTAATTCAAACACTAATAAAACGTATCAAAAAGAGACGTTTTTTAACACGCTAATCCCACACAAAACATCAACATTATCTACCTACAGACTATCTTTTTAATTCAGAGCTGTCACGGCCTATTTTGTAGCAAAACCTTATCACGCTGCTTACGAACGTGGTGTTAAAATTATTGGAGCAACTGCACATTATGTAACGGAAGACTTGGATGCAGGACCAATTATAGAACAAG
>CAWVWF010000066.1:0-16050 GCA_963933885.1 uncultured Flavobacteriales bacterium
GATCTACATTAAATCGTGCTAATTCTACAGGTAATAATGTAGTTGCTATTAATCGATAGGCACTCTCTAACATTCCAAATGTATTGGCTGACCCTGAAATGGAAAAATCATTAGTAGAGTTTAAAATTGTACCTGTTCTCCATTGCGTACCAACAGCCAAACCATCTTTTTCTGAGTAAGATCCATCAGTATAGGTCCCATTTGAATTTGCGATCGATTGCTCCCCGATAAAAGTTTGATTAGCACCTTGAGTGAATGTTCTATCACTACTTGCTGCTGCAATGCTGAAAACAGCATTATTACCATCATCGGGAGAAACAGCAGAAGTACTAATTGAATTACATAATGAGCAGTCTGAATTTGTTATATTAACCATGGATACTACATTTTCGAACATCACAGCACCAAATATTGCTTCATCACCTGCATTAGTAGGGTCATTATAATCTGATGTAATTGAAAAAGAGTTTGTACCTGCTGGAATATTTGCTTCAAGTGTTCCGTAAACCATCAATTCTAAACTAATAACGGCATTGGATTCACTAGCTGCTCCATCATAAAGATATGTCCAATTGGAATTAATGTGAGACAAAGTTGTAGTTGATATTTCAACTGTTGGAACACTACCTCCTGTGGGTGCATTACTTGCCCAGTTGTCTCCCTTTGGATCGGGATTATGATCCCTTTCAACGATCATGTAAAACAGCAGTAACCTATCTGATCCTGCAACAGTTGTGTAGCTTAAAGTTGGGTTTCCTGATGAGCTGCTACCACTTGCCGTGGCAAAGTCGCTACTACCAGATAGTACGGTGACTTGTCCAAATGAAATTTGAAACAAAAAAATTAATATGTATGTCAATTTAACTTGCATCCCCTATATACATAACGCTAATTCTAAAACAAAGTTCCGAAAAAAAATACGGTTAACACGCAACAAAAGTAAGTTAAAACCCGTAGACCTGTTCATGAGAGTATCTAAATTAATAATATTAGCGGGAATTACATTAATGATTTCTAGTTGTGAAAAGGAAGAACTTGAAATTAATGAGACTATAATAGAATCCACGGAGATTGTTGCGGAAGAAACGACGAAACAAAGACCACAAGATAATAGAGCGAAAGATAAGACGGACGATGGTAAAAAAATTCAAGTCTGTCATACAAATGCTAAGATGTTATCAATTAATTACCACGCAGCATATTTGCATTTAGAACATGGTGATATTTTATTTAGCTGTAATCCATCAGACGGAGTAGCATTTAACGATATTAAAAGTGAATTAGAGCAAAAAGTTATTGATGCTGAAGCGAACGGAACTAAAAACTTCGATATGAAAGATGCATTTGAAGATTGGTATTTAAATGATTATTTAACAGGAAATTGGAATCCAGAAGAAGATAACGATACAGGAAGTTCTGGAGGATCAGGATCTTCAGGAAGTGGAACAGGAGGAATTGGAGGCGGAGGTCTTTAAAAGTAAATTACTTTGTATAATATGGATCGTCTTTAAAGACGGTCCTTTTTTTTGCTTTCTATTTTTTTATTTGGTGACAGTCACCAATTGAAAAATTGCTCTAGAGTATAGCTTTTATTGAGTTTCTCACCCAAAACGGCGATGCAGAATATAGTGTTTTCTGCATCGCTGTTTTAGAGTTTAAGATAGGGGTCGAACCTGCAATAATGGTTTTGAAGACCATCGCTTTAATCATTTGGCTACATGAGTTTTCTCGCGCGTATGTTCCGGAGGACATGCGTGTGTACTTACATTCGCATCTCCAGATGCGAGTAGTTATTGTTGTTAATTGCGTCTGGAGACGCTGGGGTAGATACACACGCATGTCCTCCGGAACATACGCGCGAGTGTAGTTCTTGTTAGTTTTTCATAAGGTGTCCGTCACCTTTTATTTTAAAATAGAAAATATCTGGTGACAGTCACCAAGTTTACATGTCTTTGGTGTAAAAAAAAGGGAAATATAATCATTCAAAAAGTACTTTAGAAACAAGTGTGATAGAGTTTTCAATCTAAAATAGCGATGCAGAATATGTTGTTTTCTGCACAGTGATTTCAGAGTTTAATGACTGGGACAGTCCTGAATTAAAAAAGTATTCTGTAGTTAATATATATATATATATTAAGGTTTTTAGTCAAAATAGCTTGTCAAAAAAGGTCTCTTTTTAATGCGTTTTTTTGTGTGAATGAAAAATAGGGTCAGGCTCCTAGTAAGCTCTGAATTTAAACAATCTGTTAAGTTTTGATTACAATAAGAGTAGTTAACGTTTAATTTCTATTTTCCTTAAAAATCTTAGATACATTCCCCGTAATCATTAGCCAACCCCACTGATTTAATGAAGAAACGTTAGTTAACCCTTTAACCACACTCAAAGATGAAGTAGAAAAATATTGGCTATAACCCATTACTAATTTAATATTATCATTTAAATTGTACTTTATTACAACATCTACTTCTTGCCCTAAATCAGAAGAATATTCTTCATTGTTTTTTGTTATTTTGGCTGCACCATTAAACTGGTGAATCATTCCAATGAGTTTTAGTTTTTTAGAAAGTGGAGCAATAACCCTGAAGCTTAAATCAATTAAACCTACAGAGTTGGAATGATTACCAACGTAATAATAATCCATCAATCCATTAAATTTATGATTTGTTCCAAAAATTGGATTAAAAGAATTCGATTTAGTAGAAGAGCCATTCATATCTGTACCAGAAATTATCTCACCTCCTAATTCCAACTTAATTTTTTTTACTTTATATCCAAAATGTAATGCTGCTAAAAAAGAGGATGATTGAGCACCTGAAGATAATTGACCAAATTGTCCGTAAATCGCTAAGTCACCGCTAAATTTAGAGTTTTGGCTTATATATTTATTAAAAGTTCCAATTGTTTGAAGGGCATATATTTTTAGTGTTCCGTCGGAATCTTGAAATACATTATTCATAATTAAATATGAACTTTTAATGTTTTTAAATTTGGTTGACAAGTGAATCATTTGAAGCCCCTTGGTTTGATTTTGGAGATCATACAAATTTCCAGTTCGGCCAACGCCATTTTGATTATAACCCATTACTACGTCTAACTTAATTTTTTCATTCTTAAATGAAATTAAACCAGCGTCATGACTTCTTCCTTGTTGAGCCCAATCTACATTCCCTAAAATTCTTGAATCATCATAAACCAACTCTTGACGTCCTAATTTCACACTCCATTTTCCTGCAGAATCTAGTTGAAATTTCATCCAACCTTCATGTAAACTGTTCAACCCATCATTTGCATTTAATGACGGGACCTGACCCCAAACACGAACATCTTGAGGCACCAATTTAATTTCAACTTTTTTAATTTTTGTTGTCAATGCTAGCCTAGTCCTTTGCTGAATAAAAGTTGCACCAATATCATTGGTAGAAGATGGCTGTGAAAAACCATCCCTATATTCCAGTCTTGGCCTTACAACAACATCTAATTTAGTTTGAGCTTGTATTGCAGTACTAAGCATTACTGCTATTGAAATAACAAAAGTTGCTTTTTTCATTTTACCCTTTTATTTTTGATATCTCCTGATTTAATTTTTTTATTTCATCTCTAAATTCTTGTTCTCGTTCTTCCATGGAATCTTGGGTTGCTTGCATTTCCTCCATCGTTTGTCTTAATTCCTCTTCCTGAGACTGTAGATTCTCTTCCATACTTTTTGATTCAATTAATAACGATTTAGTATTCTCATTAACTCTCGCTGAATTTATAGTCGAAGCAATACTTTCACAAAGTGAACATAAGAAATCAACTTGGAGGTTTGTGAAAGTATTAAATGAAGCTAATTCTATAATTCCAAAAACATCATCATTAATCAATAATGGTAAAATTAAAACAGAAGCTGGTTCAGCTTCTCCGAGTCCAGAAGTGATTTTCATATAATCCGCAGGAATATCTGTTAAAAAAACATGTTTCTTCTCTAAATATACTTGACCAACCGTTCCTTCTCCAGGTTTAACAAATCCATCTACAAATTTAGATCGACCATAAGCATAAGAACCTTTACGTTCAATTAATATATTCTCACTATCCTTATTGTTAACTATAAATATAGCCCCTTGAACAGCATCAATATATTGTACAACATTTGCTATAATATCTTGACTGAATTCTTCTAAATCTAGATGAGAAGCTCTTAAAACATCGGCGAATTTTGCAAGCCCTTCAGTTTTCCAATTTCTCGATAAGCTTTCTTCCTCAACAGATTTAAGCTTATCTCGCATACTTATTAAAGACTTTCCTAGTTCGTCATCTTCCGATGCTGCAGTGAATTTATACTCAAAATTCCCTTGTCCTATTTCTCCTGTAAACTTGCTATAAGACTTAATATTTATCACTAACTTATTTAAAGAGTTATTCAAAGCTCCTACTTCATCTTTTCTCTCTAGTTTTTTAACGCTAGGAATTTCACCAAAAGAAAGACTTTCCACTTGTTTGGTTATCTTTCTTATGGGAGTAACAATTAATTTATTAATACCAACATACCCAAGTAAAATAATTATTATCGTAATTAATAAAAGTGTAATTAAAGTTGTGTTTAGCAACTTGTTTGTTTCTTCTTTTTCCCTTTTTGTTTCAAAAGCAATCGCATGAACAAGTGCGTTATTCTGTTTTAAAAGCCCAGTGTAATTGTTTGAAATCACTTCAATACATTCCAAATACTCTTTTGCAGCAACTACAACTTCGGCATGCTGTTTAAACGGAATCCAAACCTGTCTAACCTCATTAACCTCTTTTAATAAGGAAGGTGATATTTTTGGAAAAACTATTGATTCTCCTTCTAACGTACCTCCATTAACAAGAATATTAAAGCTATTATCATGAAGCGAAATTGTTTTAGCTAAATTAGGAATTAGTGATTTATCTCCTTGCAAAATCTTAAAAACCATTAACCCAATTCTTTGAGAAAGCATTCTATTCCTTCCTGCAACATTAATAATTGCCTTTATAGTTTCTGATGGTAAATTACTTAGCGCTGGATCTTTTACGAGCCCTTTAAATAAGGAATTATTTGCTTTTAATAACCTAGTATAATTTTCACCTATATAAACATTAGCTTCAGTCAGTTGAGGGTTGTCTAATAACAATTCTGCACAGCGCTTATAAGGTCCCCACAATTTTTCAACTTTCACTAATTCTTCCATAGCTGTACCAACAACAGGAAGTAAAGGCCCGTTTGTTTTTAAACCAGGTACTATTCCTCCAAATTTCAGGGCATTTAAACTCGAATCATGTAAGAAAATAGCTTTTTCAAGATCGTTTAGGGCTTGTGCATTACCTGAAAGTACTTGGAAACTTGTTGCCGAAATTCGTTGTGATAACATTCTATTTCTTCCTGCGGTATTTATTGTATCAATTGAATTATCAGATTTGAAGTTTTGGACATAAAAAACAAAAATTTGATTGATAAGAAATATAAATAATATTAATCCAAAAATTAATAAGTTCTTTTTTGAAAGGTTTAGGTTTTTATACATTGGTTTATTTTTGGTTATTCTTAAAACTCTTCTAGATAAATAAAGTTTTGTTAATTGAGTACTATTAGATGAATTGTAGTAAAAATACTTTAAATGTTAATCTTTTTGATTAAAAACTTAAACAAATATGCCAGTATGGCGTTTTTATTCGATAAAACGTTTAATTTATGTGGTAAAAAATTAAACAATATGTTTTTCGAGGGAAATAAGGGAGTAATGATGGGACAGTATGTGTGGAAATCATATTCTTTTTGTCTGGGGTTTCAATATTGGCTAATACCAAGGAATGTAAACTTTGTTAATTTGAAATTCCCAGTAATTGTTTTTGGTACAAAAAAACGGTGACAGTCACCAATTCAAAAAGCGCTCTAAATATCTGTAATTGTTAAGTTTGTCACCTGAAACAGCGATGCAGAATATAGTATTTTCTACATCGCTGTATCAGAGTTCACATTAGGAATCGAACCTACAATAATGGTTTTGCAGACCATCGCCTTAACCGTTTGGCTACGTGAACTTTTGTAAGAATGGTAGGATTCGAACCCACATCATCAAGGCCGTAACTTGACATTCTATCCGTTGAACTACATTCTTATTATTGGGGTGTTACCGGATCAAGTCCGGCTTACACTTCTTTCTATTGCCCCTAGGGTGTCTTCGGGAATCGAACCCTATTCTCCTCGTTCACAGCGAGGTATTCTACCAATAAACTAAAGACACCATTTGTATTGACACCGAAAATGGAATCGAACCATTGTCAGCTGGATCAAAACCAGTTGTCTTACCATTAGACTATTCGGCGTAGAAGGTGCTCACGTCCCTGCTCTTCATTGATGAAGGCACTTTTTCTCCCACCCGTGTAGATTTAAATTAATTTTAAATCCCATGAGCACCCGTATTGCGGCGCTGGCGGGGATCGAACCCGCAACCACTCGAGCGACAGTCGAGCATTCAACCAATTGAACTACAGCGCCATAAAGTTTATTCGTCCACCCGTGAAAAGACTTTTTCAAACTTACACCCCGCTAAAGGAGGGATCACGGTCTTTAACCGTTCCTTGAAACTTAAAGCTGGTCTTTAGCCACCAGTTTGGTTTCGGAATAAACTAAATTGTAAACCCTTGTTGGGGTTTAACAAAGTCTAAAAGGTGGGATTCGAACCCACAACCTCGTGCATCCAAAGCACGTAAACAGCCATTGTTATTCTTCTAGATTTATCTCGCGCGCATGTTCCGGAGGACATGCGTGTGTACTTACATTCGCATCTCCAGATGCGAGTAGTTATTGTAAATCGCGTCTGGAGACGCAAGGGTAGATACACACGCATGTCCTTCGACTCCGCTCAGGATGACAAAAATGCGCGCGAGTGTAGTAGAAGAGGTGGGAATTGAACCCACACGAGTCGTTATCTCCTAACGGTTTTCAAAACCGCGTCCACCACCGATTGGCTTACTCTTCTGTGTTGCGGGAAACAATGGGATCGAACCATATTCTTCATTTGAAGAACAGTTTGTTTAGCAAACAGCTCCCTGCCCAGCAAGGATTATTTCCCGTATTGTAAACCTTTTTAGGGGTTTGTTGGTCTAGAAGGTGAGATTCGAACTCACAACCTCGTGCTTCCTGGGCACGTAAACAGCCGTTGTTATTCTTCTAGATTTTGGTAGGCCTAATAGGATTCGAACCTACACTGTACCGGGCTTAAACCGGATGCCTCTTCCAATTGGGCTATAGGCCTATTTTGTATTGTATCTGTATTTGTAGGCCTGATGAGATTCGAACTCACACTGTCCAGATCCTAAATCTGGTGCCTCTTCCAGTTGGGCTACAGGCCTGTGTTTTGTTTGATTTACTGTATTTTATCGAGAGACTTGATGAATAAATTTATCCTACCTCAAGTCCGAAAGGATTTGCTCTTCCAAACATCGTATTTGGACTTACATGTTTATGTTTTATTTTCTGTGCGCTTAGCTAGGCGTCTAGGTCCCAGCCTTCGCTGGGATGACAGAAATTTTATTAATTACAAGCTGGATGTCAATGAACGTGTCTTTGTTTTTAATTTTTAGGCACAAAAAAAAGCCTTAGTTTTCACCAAGGCTTTCAAATTTTTTCAGGAGTTATTAGTTATAACTCATCAGCAAATTTCCCTTGGGGGTTTATACGATCTCGAATAAAAATCCAGTAAACATAACGGTGAACACGATAACGAATCGTTGTCACTCTGATGCAGACGATCCATTTGTGGACGGCGACTTATTGCTTGTATGTTTTGAATTGTTATCATTTTTTATTTTCTTTAGGACTTCAATTAGAGGCTGTTTTGTATGCCTCGTTTCTCAATCACAAAACAAATATTGAAAGGATGTACGCAGTCTTTTTGCGTAACGAAAAAAAAGTTGTAATTTTCTTTTTGTATGGAGGAAAATGTAGCACAGATTTTTAAGATTTTCGAAGAGTTTTCAGGGGTTTCAGATGAATTGAGTGCTTCTGCGAAGAAGGCTAAAATAGAAAGTGAAAAACTTGGAGTAGCTGGTGCAGGCGCTAGTATTGTAGCTGAAGAGTTAAGGAAGTTATCTGAAAATGCGATAAATGCAACCGAATCTTTAAAGATAATAGGACGCCAATTTAAGGACGCGGTTGATAAAGAGAATCAATCAAATGATGGTTCGATTGTATTAATGGCAGAAGAGATAGGAAGAACTTTAAATGTTGTTACAGATATTGCTGCACAAACAAATTTGCTTGCACTTAATGCTGCAATAGAAGGTGCAAGAATAGGAGAACCAGCGAGAAGCTTTGTTGGAGTTGCAGAGGAGATAAGAAAATCAGCTGAAAAGTTAAAAAACATTGCTGTTGCTGAAGAGCGCTTAATTTCAAAAATTCAAGTGGAAGCTTCGGGTGGTGTATATACACCCCCTGTAATAGGTGAAGATTCCTCTTCAGACAGATTAGACTCAAACATATTATGTACTACAAATGTTATAACAGCAATTGTTGCTATTGGAGCACTTGTACTTTTTTACTTTTTAAGTTAACAATATGCCTGCTAACAGAAATGCATTAATCAGATATAAAACGATTGATAAGTGTTTACAGAATCGATATAGAACTTGGACTTTAGATAACTTGATTGATGAGTGTTCGGACACATTGTATGAATACGAGGGGATAGACAAGGGGATAAGTAAACGAACTGTGCAGATGGATATCCAGATGATGCGTAGTGAGAAGTTGGGATACAATGCACCTATTATTGTTGTGGATCGAAAGTACTATACTTATGAAAACCCTGAATACTCTATCACCAATATTCCTTTAACAGCGCAAGACTTAGGGAAGCTTTCTGAAACAGTAGAAATACTACGTCAGTTTAAAGGTTTCTCTCACTTCCAAGAATTGGATGGAATGATCCAGAAGTTGGAAGATCATGTTTATTCGGCTAAAACGAATAGTCAAACTGTGATTGATATTGAGAAGAATGAGAACTTAAAAGGATTGGAATTTTTGGATGAGTTATATCAATCTATCATTCAGCAAAAGGCAATAGAATTAACGTATCAATCTTTTAAAGCCAGACAAGCGAATAGTTTTAACTTTCACCCTTACCACCTTAAAGAGTATAGAAACAGATGGTTTGTTATTGGGGTTAAAAAGAAGAACGCACCAATTATGAATCTTGCTTTGGATAGAATTATAAATATTAAAGAGAGCGAATTACCTTATTTTAAAGATGAAGATTTTGACGCTGATGAGCATTTTAAAAATGTAATCGGCGTATCTGTTAGTCCGACTTTGGAGCCTATGGAAGTGATCCTCTTTGTTACGCATACACACTCACCATATATAGAAACGAAGCCAATTCATAGTTCTCAGAAGGTGATTAGTAAAGACAATTATGGAATGACGATTTCCTTAAATGTGCAATACAACTTTGAGTTAGAAAAGGAGATTCTTGGATTTGGAGATGGTGTTAAAGTGATAGCACCTTTAAACTTAAGAAGGAATATAACGAACAGATTAAACGGAGCGGTAGATTTATATAAAACTGAATTGAGCGTAGCTGGTTTGAAAGCCATGAATGCTAAACTGGAACACAAGGGAGTAGCGGTTTTAAACTTTATATACACGCAGAGAGAAGTTAAAAAGCTTTCTATTATACTTGAAAATCATTTCAAACAAGATCCTACTAAAACCCATGCTAGGCGACAATTGTTAAAGCGTATTCCTGATTTAAAGGAGGTGTTGTTGAATAAGAATTTGATAGCCATTGTAAAGTCTGTAGATAAAAATGCTTTCCTTTCAAAAGCGATTTACTTTAACAAGGAAGGGGATAATAATTGGTATGTAAACTGGCATCAAGATGTTCCGATCAATGTATCTAAGAAAGTAGTTACTAAAGGATATTCGGCATGGACGAGTAAGGATGATGTAATTAGCGTTAGACCGCCAATTGAGTTACCTAAAGCTACTTTTTCAATTAGGATTCATTTGGATGATACCAATGATAAGAACGGTGCATTAAGAGTGATTCCAGGTTCGCATAATAAAATATTAAGCGACAAGGAGATTGAGTTGATTACAGAGAGTTCTATTCCAAAAATATGTGAAGTTCCTGCTGGAGGAATTCAGTTGATGAAGCCGTTGTTATTACATGCCTCTTCTAAAACAGTTTCTCAGAAAAAGAGAAGAGTGATTCATTTGGAGTTTACGTCTTATGAATTGCCGGAAGGTTTGGAGTGGGCTGAGCAGGAGAAAATATAGGTCCTTGCCTTCTTAGGAATAACAAGTGTATTTAATTGTAGGGATGCCCCTTGTGGGTATCCGAAACACAGTGCTTCATATTTACACTACTAGGTGGCGGGTACCCACAAGGGGCACCCCTACATTTACGTATTGGATTCAAAATTTATTTCGGACGTAATGAGCTTTCATATTGATGATGAATTAAACGAGGTTGAAAATCGGAATTGAACAAAACAAGCTTATATTTATCCAATAATTAGAACATCATGAAATCGATTTATCTATTCCTATTTTCAGCACTTATATTCATAAGCTGTTCTACAGATATCCAACCTTCTGTATTAGAGAAAGCATCAACACCAGCCCAAGAATTCTTTATAGATTCAAATTCAGACACCTTGCTTTATGGAAAAGAAGGAACAGTTGTTTTTATAGAGAAAGGATCGCTCGTGAATTATTATGGTGAAACAGTAACCGATAGTGTTGTAGTTACTTTAAAAGAGCTTTACAAAACTTCTGATATGTTGACTTCAGATGTGACGATGCGTTCTGGAAATAAGATCTTAGAAACAGGAGGGATGATTGAACTTCAAGCTTATTCAAAAGGAGAACAGCTTGAAGTTGATTACGATAAATCCATTGTTGTTCATTTTCCTAAGCAAAGTCAAACTGATAGTATGAGGCTTTTCTATGGTTCTGGGAAATCACATGGTGGAGGAGATTCAGTTGAAGAATATGTTGAGGTTATTAAAAATGACATGATTACATGGAGTTTGGAAGAGAGTAGTGTTCCTAAGATTGAAAATAGAATTCAGTATTGGTATACAGACTTTGATGATTTGGATGATTCGAGTCTATACTTATCAGACGGAAGAAGTGCTTATGATACAATTAAAGAGCTATTTAATTTTTCTCAAAAAGAAAAAGAATATTTCCTTAATAAAACAAGTAAGGTTCAATATGATATAGATAAAGAAGGGAAGCTTCATTATGACGAAGTTGATGGTAGTGTCATTACTAAAAAAATGGAGAGAAAATTGGCTAATGTCGTGAAGTTATTCCCACTTTGTAAACCATATACAGTTAAAGGTGAGCTAGTAGATATGCCTGGGCATTTTCAAATCTGGAGTGAAATCAAACCAGCCAAATTCCTAAGCAACAACGGTTACCTAAAACAAATAGAGAAAAAGATGTCATCATCTGATACCTCAAAATCTGCGATAAGCGTGGCTGAACTTCAATACTATATTTTCGATTCAAAACAACTAGGATGGATGAACTGTGATCAGTTTATTAACCCAAACCCAATCAAGGAAGACTTTGTAGTTTCAGTACCAAAATCAGAAAACATATTCGTGAAAATCATCTTCAAAAATTACAAGACGATCATGATAGGAGATGAAGAAAAAGGAAAATTCACCTTTAAAGATTTACCTATTGATGAACCAGTTAAGGTTGTAGTAATTGACGAGAAAGATGGGAAACCATTACTTAAAATTACGGATACCAAAACATCAGGAACTGCTTTTAAAATAGAAACTCTAGATCCAGTTTCATTAAGTGAATTACAAGAGAAATTGAAGGAATTAGATTAGTAGATTATGATGACACAATTACGTAACAATATTTTTTTTTTAATCTTACTCTGTTTGTCTGTACAATCGTTCGGTCAAAATCTAGATGGAGAATGGCTTTTAGATGAAATCGTACTGAATGATAAAGTATATTTTTCTAGAACGAACAATGAGCTTTTTGGGATGATGGATTGGGAAAGGAATAAACATCAAAAATGGATAGAATCAAAGAAGAAATTTTTAAGTAATATTCAAATCGAATATTATAAAATGGCTGAGCAACGTCTAGAAATTAAGGGAAATGCACTTCAGTATTTCTCAATGAATAGAGCAGGTGAAAACGGAGTAAAATATAAAATAGACCAAAAAAGCAATTCTTTATTAACGAAAAATGATAGTGTAATAAGTGTTTTTTCCATTACGAATGGAGCGTTAAAACTATCGTCTAATAATGATTCCTATTCTGTATATAAACGCAAAGAAGACAAGGAGGCATTTCACTTAAAAAATTCATTATATCAAAGAGTTGAAAAGCAGGGGTATAGACTGTCCAATGTGATTAAGATTTTCGATGATAGGACATTAATTAATTTCAATTCGAAGTTATTAGATGATACTTTACTCACAGATATTGAAAAGACAAAAATTGCAGATTCACTATATTTTATAAAAACTAAATCACGTTTAATTAAACCGTTGCATAAAATAAAATTATCAAACGGGATATATGTTTGGAAGCATATACTACGTGATGATCAACGCCATTTTCATGAAGAGATTAGATGGTTGGATTCGAGAAATGATTCGTTGTTTGTTCATATGAAGACGTTTTATTGGGAGAAAAAAATACAAGGAAATAGATTGGCTTACATAACAGATTCAACAAAATATTCAAATTATAAAGTAGATGTTTTTGTAAAAATTAATTCTTCAATTAAAGAAAAAGATGCTGATCATGAATTTAAAGTTCTAACCAAAAAAGACTTGATTGGGGAGTGGGAATTAAGCGATAAATATGGAGAGAAGAGTAAGTTTGAATTTCATAAGAACAATAGCGTGTTAATGGAGTTTGGCGGTGAACATGTTGACTCGCTTAAAATACAAGGTAAGATCAAGAAACCCTTCAGTTATAAAGTAGATTCAATTTCACCTTTAACCAATATTTTGATTGGCCTGAAGCTTAATGAAATGGATTGGTTTGGATTTATGGGCATATCGATTGCCTTTACAGATATGGATAATGGTGAATTGGAAATAAAGTATAAAGGTGTTCCTCCAAACAGGATTAGAAAAGGGAGCAATTACTTCAAAATAAAACGAATCAAGAAGTAAAAATCACCTCCACTTACTAACCCGTTCAACCTGATTTGTAAAGGTTGCTGAAAGGGATTTCATTCTTGCTTTTAACAGCATTTTTCTACCAACTATATTTCTTGTGTATACCAGCTCACAAGATCCAACCATTATTTTCCAGTTGGTGAAAAAAGATTTTGCGTAAACTTTCTTTCTTCCTAGTTGTTCAGGGACTGAATGGTAATCCTTTTGGTTTACAATCAAGGCCAGTTTACTCTTTAGGATGATTAAATATCTTGGGTTTTCGATAGGTGAAATGATCTCTTCAAGCGACTGGATGAAAAGGGATTTTTCGTAAGTTGATCCTCCTTGTATATGACAATATACGTCTCCAGAAATTTCAACTTTACAAACCACTTTTGCACCGGTGCTTTTAATAGAACCTTCATGAATTAGGGAAGCCAAAACAGTATTTCCAATGTTTTGAATGTCCTTTGAGATGTCTCGGTACTTGATATATAATCTAGAAGACTTTAACATTTGTCTACCAAATATTACAATCCCAACTGCTCCAACACTATACATATAGTTTTGTACTTGATGCCAATCTTCCACACCATTATCTGCTAGGAATTCGAAAGCTTCAAACAAATACATAGAGATTCCAGTTCCTAATTGTGCCGTTAAATAGGCAATCGTTTTATTGAAATGCAGGCTTTTGGTTTTCATGTAATCCTCTTCCTCATGCTCTTTTTGGAAAGGGATTTTCATTTCTTCAATCAAAGTTCTTCCACTCTTTAAAGCCGAATCCCACCGTTGTTTAAGTAGCGCTCTTTCAGAAGATTTTTTGAGCATTAAATTATTAAGGTGCTCAATGGAGTGTCTTCTTATTTTCTTGTCAAAAATCCGTAATCTATAAAGCCCATTTTCGATATATGGATCTTCATCTAGCGAAACACCAACGAAAGCTTTGAAACGTCTTTCTAAGAGCTTTAAATCACCTCCTCCATGTTTCTCATTTGTATCTATACAGACGAGGTGCCAGATGTTTCCAGTTTTATCTTCATCCCCTTTTTTTGCTCTAATTGCTCTTCCCCTCATTTGATTGGAAAGCACATAAGAACCAACATAACTTGCTAGAATTAACGAGTTAATTGAAGGGGCATCCCAACCTTCTCCAAGGAGTGATTTTGTTCCAATTAGGACCTGAATTCCACCAGTTTCAAATAGCTCAGTTGTAATGGCTACGATATCTTGCTTCAAAGAAGATGATGGTGAAATGATGCGGTAATTATCATCATGTGGATAGGTAGTTGTACTAACACTATCTACTTTATATCGGTTTGCAATGGATTCGAATTGTGGGAGTGCATCTTGATGAATCACAACCAGACTTCCTGTTAAAATCCCTGTTCTTATATTTAGATCTGCTCTTCTAATTGTTTCAAAAATTGGTAGTACGCCAATCTTAATCAAGTCAGAATTTTGCTCTTCTGCTTCGAGTACTTCCTTTCTTATGTAATCCGTAAGCACAACTTGTCTCAAGTTTTCACCTTGATCTTGATACTCATGTTTTACAATTGAAACAATACTCTTTAGCTTACTCAAACTGGCTGATAAATACTTCCTAGTATTCTCTTCCGTGTTAAATGAGATGGTATGTTTTTTACTTAATCCAGCATGTTTTAACTTCTTGATCCAACTGTTTTGATGATCCGTAAGCTCTTCAAACTCCTCCACTTCATAGTAGAGATAGTGAGTAAGTATACTTGCAGCCCAATCAGGTGTGAATTCTGGAACAATCGATTTATTATCACCAATGATGTTGAGGTGTACTTTTGGAATGGTAAACCCAGATGCATTTAAATATATTAATATACTAGAATATTCTTCTATGTTGGCGTAAATCCAATCTAAATGCTTCGATGGTTCTTTGAAATATTGCTTATCAGCGAAGAAATTAATAATGATTTCATCTGATTTTAATTCATCGAAAACATGATGAACCTTATTTTTATATGTAGAGATTTTATCTTGTTCTATTGGTTCTGGAGCGGATATGTATACGAAATCTTGGTGCGGGCAAAGGTCGCCTTCAACAACTAATTCGGGTACTGTAATTTCACTATCAATCGGTCCGTTAAGCGTTAAATATCGTTGCCATTCTTGAAAAGAAACATCATATGGAGGCGTTGCAGTTAACCCAACAATTGTAGGTTCCAACGCCGTTTTTATTTGCATCAGTGATTTCCACCAAGCATTTTTTAAATGGTGAGCTTCATCAACTACGATAGTACCAACCTTTACTTTTTTGAGGTTCTTAATTAGCTCAGCAACCTTTGTTGACTGTGCTTCTGTTTCTTCCTCGTCTTCTTCATCAGCATCCGTTGCAGCTTCTATTTCTCCTGTACATGCTGCATGAAGACCTTGGTAAGTAGAAACCGTTAAAAAACCTGGTTCTTTAATGCTTCTAGAAATCCAATCTGGTACTTCATCTTGTTGTAAGAATAATTCACAAAACCGTTGAATCCATTGGTTTCTTATTGCGATGGTAGGTGTTAAAATTAGAGTAGGTTTACCTAATCTTAAAGCGACTTCCAATCCTAGAATAGTTTTTCCAGAACCAGGAGGTGCGATAATATGGAGGTGATCATCATCAAGATGTTGTTCTAATTCAGCAAGAACTCTTTCTTGGTAAGATCTCCAATTGTACTTGAATTTTATATCAGCAGGAAATTCTTTCAATCTATAAATTTCTGAAAAAGTTCAGTATTGATTTTAAGATAGAAGGATTGTTATCTTTCTTTCCTTTGCTAGTCGCTTTTGATTTCGCCTTGAAATATGGATTGGCTGGTTTATAATCGTATTTATTTAAAATAGCTTTTACTTGCGGTTTAACCTTCTTTCCAAGTTCTGGATTG
>CAWVWF010000067.1:0-15928 GCA_963933885.1 uncultured Flavobacteriales bacterium
TGAAGGTATAATTCATATTGCTTATTTCCAGTAATCAATACCCAATTATTCTGTCCGAAAAATCGTTTCCCTTTCTCCGAATTTTGAGCAGCTATAATATTATCTATATCGGGATAAGAAAATCCTTTAGCTCTTAAATATTGTTGTAAAAAAGAAATTGACGACTCTTGAGCGGCATCAAAAGGAATTATTGTTTTCCCTCCTTCTGTATCCAATTGTTTAAGCCAGATACTATAATGTTCTTCCCATTTTCCTTCAACATTCCTTAATCGCTCTGTAGTATTACTAACTGCTTTAAATAATGATGGATTAATCTCTTTTAAAACAGGAATTACTTGATGACGAATTTTATTCCTGAAATATTTCCCTGAAGCATTACTACTATCTTCTCTAAAAGGAATGTGATTAGCATATAAATAATCATTAATCTCATCTCTTGAAACACAAAGAAGTGGACGAATGATATCTCCTCTTCGCTCTTTCATCCCTCTTAATCCCTTAATACCTGTTCCTCTAGTTAAGTTAATTAGTATTGTTTCTAATTGATCATCTAAATGATGAGCAGATGCAATTCTATCAAATTTCAATGTAGTTTTTAAACTTTCAAACCATTCATAACGCAAGTCTCTTGCTTTCATTTGAATACTTACGCCTTCCTTTTTCGCAAGATTTTTAGTTTCAAAAGTCTTTACATGAAATGGAACTTTTAATTGCTTACAAAGCTCCTCAACAAATGTCTCATCCTTATCAGACTCCTCTCCCCTTAATTTATAATTACAATGTGCTACCTCTGTGTTATATCCAAGCTGAGTTAGTATAAACAACAAAACAATAGAATCTCTTCCTCCACTTACAGCTATTAGGACTTTATCTTCTTTAGATAATAATCCTTTACTTAAAATAAATTCTTCTATTTGCTTTTTCATATTGCTAGCTAATTATTATTCAGAACCTCAAAAATAGCTTTAGCTTTTAATAGAGATTCTTCATATTCAGTTTCTGGTATAGAATTATTCGTAATAGCGCCTCCAACTAAAAATGAAAGGTACTTGTTCTTAGCGTTATATAAAATGCTTCTAATAACAACATTGAAATCAAAGTCACCATTTGGTTTTATATAACCAATAGCTCCACTGTACAAACCTCTTTTCACAGATTCATATTCTTCTATCAACTCCATCGCTTTTACCTTAGGAGCGCCAGTCATACTTCCCATTGGAAAGCAATTTTTAATAATATCTATTGAAGAATCCCCATCTACTTCACATGAAATAGTACTGATTAATTGATGAACTTGAGGAAAACTATATACGCCCAATAGTTCTTTAACTTTCACAGACCCTTTCTTTGCAAAGCGACTAAAATCATTTCGTACTAGATCAACAATCATTACATTTTCAGATCGCTCTTTCTTATTCCCTATCAACTCTTTCTTAAGAAGTTCATCTTCAACCTTTGTACTACCTCTTTTGGAAGTTCCTTTGATAGGTTGCGATATCACTTCATTTCCAACTCGTTTAATAAATCTTTCAGGACTTGCGCCGATACTGTACTTATTATTCAACTTAAAGAAAGAAGAAAACGGAACTGGTGATTTTTTAATTAAATCCGAAAATGTTTTTTCAGGATGTATTTCTGCTTGTTCAGCAAAGAATTCCTGACAGAAATTAACTTCAAAGATATCTCCTAGCTGAATATGATTCAACAATTGAATAACTTGCTTTATATATTTCTCTTTAGATATTCTTGAATTAATATCAACACTACTTTCTATAGGATTCCAATTTAATTTAACAAGATCTAATTCTGTTTTAAAAGCTGAGATATCATGTCCGTTAATTGTACAAATATTGCCTTTTATTTGAACCAAAACTTCAGGCTCAAAAAAACATATTTCAGGAAAATTTAATTGATCAGGGTTTTCGCTTTTCAATTCCTCAAGCTGATTCTTTAGATCATAACTTAAGAAACCAAATAACCAAGTTTTTCTTTTTCTAAGAACTTCTAAATCATTCCAATTATTGGATGTTACTATTGACTGAGCTCCAAACCCAGCAATGTAATCAAATTCTGAATATTGATCTTCTTGGTAATTATTGGAATCTAATATAGAAACGTGCTCAAAATTCTTTGAGACTAACAACAAACTTTCTTTGAGTTTTTCTAAATTCTGTATCTCAAACTGAAGTTGTTGCACTAGTGTTTATCTATGATTTTCTTAAGAGCATCCACCCAAAAATCTTCACTATTTAAACTTGGAACAAGTTGAACTTTCTCACCTCCATTCTCAACGAAAATCTCGTGAAATTCTGTTCCGATTTCAATAGTAGTTTCTAAGCAATCAGCAATAAAAGCTGCTGAAAAAACTAATAGGTTCTTTGCTCCTTCTTTACCTAAATTAGCGATCTCAATGTCTGTATATGGAGAAATCCAAGGATCTTTTCCTAAACGAGATTGAAAAGCAACAATGTAATCTTCATCAGAAAGATTAATCTTCTTAGCAATACCTCTTGCTGTTTCATAACACGCTGAACGGTAACAATATGTTCGTTCAGTACCACATGACTTTATGCAATCATTAGCTGATTTACATAACTCCCCATTACAAATCTTATTAATATGCCTTTCTGGCAAACCATGAAAAGAGAATACAACTTTATCATATTTAGCTATATCGTATCGACTTGCTATTTCAACAAACGAATTAATATACCCTTCTTCTCTAAAAAATGATTGAACAAAACTTACAGTAGGAATTGCCTCCCATTTACTCATTATCTCCATCACTTTCTGAGTAGTTGATCCTGTAGATGATGAAGCGTATTGAGGGTATAATGGAACTACTACTAATTTTTCGTAGTTACCTTTTCTAATTTTTTCAAGTGCATCTTTTAAAGATGGACTTTGATATCTCATCCCGTAAAAAACGTCCACTTCATCACCATAAACCTTCTGAACTTTCTTCGCTAAATTCACTAAATGAAATAATAGTGGAGACCCTTCTTTAGTCCATAATTGCTTATAAATTTTAGCTGATTCCTTTTTTCTAAATGGGACAATGATTCCATTAACAAGCAGTTTCCTTTTTAAATAAGGATAATCAATAACTCTAGAGTCATTTAAAAATTCCTTTAAATATTTACCTACATCAGAAACTCCAGGAGAATCCGGAGTACCTAAATTGATTAATAAAACTGCCTTTTTCATGGAATAAGAAATGTATTAAGAGGGACTAACGAGTAGCCCCTCAAATACTAAATATGTAATGCTCTTTTCCCAGTTGCATCTAAAGCAGCTTCTTTTAAAGCTTCAGTAAATGTTGGGTGTGCGTGGCACATTCTAGAAATATCTTCAGCAGTTGCTCTATATTCCATAGCAACAACAGCTTCAGCGATCATATCAGCACAACGTGGCCCGATCATATGAACTCCTAAAATTTCATCAGTTGTTTTATCAGCTAATACTTTTACAAAACCGTAATTAGCATCCATACTTGCCCTTGCTCTACCGCTGGCTTTGAATGGGAACATACCTGATTTGTACTCAACTTTAGCTTCTTTCAATTCCTCTTCTGTTTTACCAACAGCAGCAACTTCTGGCCAAGTATAAATAACACCTGGTATTAAGTTATAATCCATGTGAGGTTTTTGACCTGCCATTACTTCAGCAACAAAAACTCCTTCTTCTTCAGCTTTATGCGCTAGCATAGCACCTTTAATTACATCACCAATTGCATAAATTCCTGCAACATTAGTTTGTAAATTATGGTTTACATCAACTCTACCTCTATCATCAACTTTAACACCTGCGTTTTCCAACCCAAGGTTATCAGTATATGGACGACGACCAACAGAAACTAAACAATAATCTCCTTTAATTTCGATTGTTTCTCCTTTCTTGTTTTCAGCTTTAATTACCGCTTCTTTGCCAACAGCTTTAACATCTGTTACTTTGTGAGAAAGTAAGAATGTGAAACCTAATTCTTTCTTCAAGTTTTTCTGTAGTTCTTTACCTAAAGACTTATCCATTGTTGGGATAATTCCATTAGCATATTCAACTACAGTTACTTTAGAACCTAAACGAGCATATACAGACCCTAATTCCAATCCAATTACTCCTCCTCCAATAACAACTAAGTGCTTTGGGATTTCCTTAAGCTCTAAAGCTTCAGTAGAAGTAATAACTCTTTTCTTATCTAATTTAATAAATGGAAAAGATGATGGTTTTGATCCAGTTGCAATGATTGTATTCTTTGTCTTCAACTCAACTGCGTCTCCTTTTTCAGGTGTAACAATTACAGTGTTTTTATCTTTAAATGATCCTAAACCTGCAATAATGTCAATATTGTTTTTCTTCATCAAGAAGTTAATCCCTCCTGAAGTTTGCTCAACAACACCTCTCTTTCGCTCAATCATTTTATTAATATCCACCTTTAAATCTTTAAGCCCGATACCGTGCTCTTCAAAAGTGTGCTTTGCATTGTGATAATGCTCTGAAGAATCTAACAATGCTTTAGATGGAATACATCCAACATTTAAACATGTTCCTCCCAAAGTACTATACTTCTCTACAATTGCAGTTTTCATCCCGAGTTGTGCACATCTTATTGCTGCTACATATCCTCCAGGACCTGATCCAATAACTACTACGTCGTAATTGCTCATCTTAAAAGTTTTCTCAAAAGTTTGAGTTATAAAAATACGGATAATTTGGGATAGAAATTGAATTTACAAATACAATTTTCGACTTACTTTATCGATTGGGATCACATATCAAAAAAGTTCAATTTAAAAACGAATTCTAAAATGTATTTACACCTTCTTTTTTAAGCTTTGCAACAAGAAGGTTTAGCAAAATAATAAGGGCAAGAACTAAACACCATTTCCCTAAAACATCTCCATATTTCACATAAAATGTGATGTCGTTATTTAACTTCAGTTTTGAGCGTAAAACATCCGGTTTTAAATAAACAGATTTCATTAACTCATCTCCTCGTTGGTTGATAAAACCACTCCAACCTGTATTGGCACTTCTCGCTACTGAACGTCTAGTTTCTACAGCCCTAACTCTAGCAAAACTCCAATGTTGTTGATGTCCTGCTGTGTTTCCCCACCAAGCATCATTTGTTATTATTCCAAGGATATTAGCTCCGTTCTGAACATATCCAGTTACATATTCACCATAAAGACTTTCGTAACATATTATAGGTGCAATAGATATCGAATCATCAGCAGATTTAAAAACAGATCTTTCTTTTTGAGTTCCATTATTTGGATTGAAAATTTCAGCGTTTGGATTTGTATCAAAATCTTTAGCATATTTCTGAAAATAAATCATGTAATCTGGAATTCTTTCAGGCCCTAAAACTAATTTTGATTTATGATAATAGGCGATCGAATCAGAGCTATTTATTAAAATGCTAGAATTGAAGTATTCATAATACAAACCACGACCACGATCCATTTTATAAGTTGAGGGAATCTCTTCTAATTCAACTGCTCTAACTTTGTATTCTTTATATGCTAACCCAGTAAAGATATTTAACTTTGGATATTGCTCCCTCCATTCCTTCACTATATTAACAGAAGCAGAAGTCTCCATTGTAAAATTACTTTCAGGATTCGGCAAAGCTGTTTCATGCATTAACAAAAAGTCAACGTTTTCATCCATCTTTGCCGATGCCATTTCAAGCATTTTCTTAATATGGTTGGCCTCATTATAAGACTGTTCTCTTACTCCATTTTCTTTAATAAAACGATCCCTTAAATAAGGATCCATATTTGGCTGAAGAACAACTACATCTATTTCTTTCCCTGTTTCTTCAAAGTTATAATATTGAATCAAAGAAATTACAACTGGAACAATTACAAAATAAATCGCGACTAATAACTTCTTAAATGCTGGAAAACTTTCCTTACTTTCTAACCTTAATTTTAAGGCGAAAAATAAATACAGGTTTATTAATATTAACCAGAAACTACCTCCTAGCACGCCAGTAAAGCTATACCATTGCATCAATCTAGGCCAATTCGCAAGAGAATGACCTAGTGTTAACCAGGGCCAAGAGAAATCCCAATCTAAAAACTCAACATACTCCCAAGCTATAAAAAGCGTAATAAAAGATATATAGCCGGCTTTTGCTCCTAATCGTTTCTTCACACCGTGATAAAACAGCGTTGTCAGAGAAAAGAAAAAACCATTAAGAATAACTGAAGTAATTACAGCAGCCCAAGCTGCATTTGAAATCCACCAAATTCCTATAAAGTTAAATACGGCGTAAAAAAGATAGGCACTTCCGAAAACTCTCCAGTTCTTATGCTTACCATGCTTAGATATATTTTCTTCTATCCAAAGAAGTGGAATAAATCCAATCATAGCACCTATAATAAAATTATAAGGTGCAAAACTAGAAGCACATAACAATCCTCCTAGTATTAAAATTACGATTGATTTAATTCGAGATAATTCCACAAACAATGATTAAGCTGTAAAGTTAGTAAAACTTCCGGTCTGACTTGCTTAACTTTTATTGCAATTTAAATTAATATTTAATGGTCTTGAAGTTGAATGAAACACCAACTTTTGCAGAAACGTATGTACGTTGACCAAATGTTCCAGTCCCCGGTCTTGCTCCAAGTTCAATTCCATAACTCCATCCTACTTTTGATGTCATATTGTGCTCAAATCCTACACGATATCCAAATTCAGCAAGTTCTGTATATGTATCTAAACTGTAAGCTGTTTCTACTTTCACACCTAAAACATCCTCTGCAGTTAAAAGATCTCCAACTTGAATATTCATACCATATAAACCATCGGCATAAATCATCCATTGCGATTTTTTCGTTTTAACACCAATGCTATCAGCAATGTCTACTACAAGGTGACTTACACTTTCATATGTTAAACCAGCACTAATTAAATCATAAGATATAGAACTGAAATTATCATTTAGTGAATTATCCAAATCTGTGATTCTATTAATATCCGAAATTGGTTTTGATTCATCAACACCATGAAATTCAAACCCTTTTTCTTTCAATTGACCAGTATATTGTCCTCCACCAACTCGAATACCAACCTGTCTCATTTTATCTACCTTCTCTAATTCTAAATAAGAATGTTGTTTCTCTCCATTCCTAATTTCAGTTGGCATATTCACCTTCACATTTGCTTCATAAACATCTGTATATAAGTAAAGCGTAACTTCTCCATGGTAATATTGAAACGGAACATATTTCCCATCTAAAACACCATTATATACACCGCTAGTTGCATTTTCTTGAGTTGGCTCAATATTATAATAACTTCCAAGGTAACTTCCTCTAAAAGACATAATAGTGTTTAACCTCAACAAAAAGTCTGCACTATAACCTGCCGCAATATTATCATTACTCACATCTGTAAAAACAGGATTTAAGACTAAGGATAAATCAGTAGCATGTTTATTAATTTTATTCTCTTTGATCTTATAATCGTGATCTTGTCCGAATGCAGAAATTGAAATTAGAACAAGTAAAGATAGAATTAGGCGAGTCATCTATAACGGTTTAGTTAGGTAGCAAAAATCGACTATTACTTCTTTAGGAGCAAATTAAATCTAACCTAATAGATCAATCTAAAGAAATAGCTGATAAATCGCACCTTATACTATTTAGGCTACACTATTATCTATAGTATCGTACAATGACAACTGTAGTTTTATAATGTTGAAATAAACTCTTCTGCCTCTTTTAAGGTTGGAAAAACTGTGTGATTCAAATTTATCTTATCACTAATTTCACTGAAAATATCTTGAGTATCACCCCCTGCAGAATTTCTTACTGCTACAAACGCGATATCTATACTTCCTGGATGATTTGCTAGTATTTCAGTCATTAACAAATATAGCTCGTTATTAGACAAAACCACTTTCAACTTCATCTCGCTCAAAAGTGCAATCTTATGTTTATTCTCTAAACAATAAGTAATTACCTTAAACGCATGACTTATCATGTCCTTCGCAGTAAAGATCTCTCCTTCGCTTTCAACAAGAATGTAATTTGGTTTAGAATAAAATTCAACACTTACCATTTAGTATTAAATATATTCTATTTTCTCCCTAATTCAGTATTTGTTGTTTTTTCACGAATACACCATGTCAATTAAACAAAAAAAAAGTCGCTTCTCAAAATAGAGAAGCGACTTAAATAATTTACTATTTTCTAATTAAGCATTAACAGCTATCGAACTTAATGCAGCGTTAAAAGTTGCACTTGGTCTCATTGCTTTACTTGCTAAGTCAACATCAGCGAAGTAATATCCTTTGATATCACAAGCAGAACCTTGAATAGCATTTAATTCGTTAACAATCTTAGTTTCATCATCAGTTAACTGTTTCGCAATACCTGCAAAAGCAGAAGCTAAATCAGCATCAGCAGTTTGTTTTGCTAATTCCTGTGCCCAGTAAGTTGCTAAGTAGAAATGAGAACCTCTGTTATCAATCTGACCTATTTTTCTTGCTGGTGATTTATCGTTATCTAAGAAAGTACCAGTTGCAGCGTCTAAAGTATCAGCTAAAACTTGTGCTCTTTTATTACCTGTTGTAATTGCTAAGTGTTCCAAAGAAACAGCTAATGCTAAAAATTCACCTAAAGAATCCCATCTTAAATAGTTTTCTTCGTTGAATTGCTGAACATGCTTTGGAGCAGATCCTCCAGCACCTGTCTCAAACAATCCACCTCCGTTCATTAATGGAACGATAGATAACATTTTAGCAGAAGTTCCTAATTCTAAAATCGGGAATAAATCTGTTAAGTAATCTCTTAATACATTTCCAGTAACCGAAACAGTATCTTGTCCAGCTTTAACTCTCGCTAAAGTATAAAGTGTTGCAGCAACAGGGGCTTTAATTAAGATTTCTAATCCTGAAGTATCGTGATTTGGTAAATAAGCATTTACTTTTTTGATCATTTCAGCATCATGTGCTCTATTTTCATCCAACCAGAAAACAGTTGGTAAATTAGTAGCTCTCGCTCTAGAAACAGCCAATTTAACCCAGTCTTGGATTGGTGCATCTTTTACTTGACACATTCTGAAGATATCTCCAGCTTCAACCGCTTGAGATAAAATAACGTTTCCGCTTGTGTCAACCGCTCTGATTGTTCCATTACCTTTTGCAGTAAAAGTTTTATCATGAGATCCATACTCTTCAGCTTTTTGAGCCATTAAACCAACGTTAGGAGTAGTTCCCATTGTTGTAGGATCGAAAGCACCGTTCTCTTTACAGAAATCGATTGTAGCTTGAAAAACACCAGCATAACATCTATCTGGAATAACAGCTTTTGTATCTTGAGCTTCTCCTTCTGCATTCCACATCTGACCAGAAGTCCTGATCATTGCAGGCATTGATGCATCTATAATTACATCAGAAGGAACGTGTAAGTTTGTAATTCCTTTATCAGAGTTTACCATCGCTAAATCAGGAGCATTTTTGTAAACATCCTGGATAGCAGCTTCAATCTCAGCTTTCAATGGAGAATCTCCAATTTTAGCGTAAACATCACCTAAACCATTAGAAGTATCAACTCCTAATTTTAAAAATTCAGCAGCATATTTTTCAAAAACTGGTGCGAAGAATACTTCAACACAAGCTCCAAAAATAATTGGATCTGAAACTTTCATCATTGTTGCTTTCATATGTAATGAAAACAAAACTCCTTCTTCTTTAGCTGAAGTAATTTCTTTAGCTAAAAATGATTTTAACTCAACTACATTCAAAACTGAAGAATCTAAAACTTCCCCAGCCAATAAAGGAGCAAATCCTTTTAACTGATCAACAGATCCGTTTGCGTCCACAAATTCGATTTTGAATTCAGTAGCACTTTCAATTGTAGTTGAAGTTTCTGAACCGTAAAAATCTTTTTGAGACATTGATGCTACATGTGATTTAGAATCTTTTGCCCAAGCTCCCATTCTATGTGGATTCTTCTTAGCATAATTCTTCACTGCTTTTGGAGCACGTCTATCAGAATTCCCTTCTCTTAGAACTGGGTTTACTGCAGAACCTGTAACCTTATCGTATTTAGCCTTAATAGCTTTTTCTTCTTCGTTTGCTGGAGCTTCTGGGTAATTTGGTAATGCATACCCTGCAGCTTGTAGTTCAGCAATCACAGCACCTAATTGTGGAGCAGATGCTGAAACATTTGGTAATTTAATAATATTTGCTTCTGGTGTTTTAACCAGTGCACCTAATTCAGCTAAGTCATCATTAATGCGCTGTTCTTCCTTTAAAAATTCTGGAAAGGTAGAAATAACTCTTCCTGCTAAAGAAATATCTCTAGTCTCAATTTCAACTCCTGCAGTTTCTGTAAACGCCTTTACGATAGGTAAAAATGAATAAGTTGCTAACGCTGGAGCTTCATCTGTTTTAGTGTAAATTATTTTTGAAGCCATATTAATTATTTATTAAGTAAATTTTGGACGCCAAATATAACTATTTTCAGCGCACTTTCAAAGTTATAGAAACTGATATCTAATTCTAGTATGGAAATAAATCTGCAACTTGGAGAACTTTAACTTCTCCAAACTTATTTAGTGATTTCATATCAAGCTCTTTTACGTTCCCTATTATAACGATTGTGTATTTATTATTCGATATTTTCTCTTTGTAAAAAGTTAACATATCATTGATTTCAAGACCGTCAAGTTCATCATAAACATCCTTTTCTTTAGAATAAGTATAACCTAATTTCCTGTCTGCAATACAGTTATATAACTTCCCCGCTCTAGTTGTTCTATTCGAAGCTAACTTTTGTTTTATTGATGATTTTGCTTGTTCAAACTTCAACGTATCAACTGGCATATCATTTAAAAGTCCCAACATAGCTTCAATTGCTTCAATTGATTTATCTGTTTGCGTTCCCAAATATCCAAATGTATATTGTGGTTTCACAGTATCTCTTGCTGTTGTATAGGTAGCAAAAGAGGAATAAGCCAAAGCTTTTTTCTCTCTGATCTCCTGAAAAATCACCGAAGACATTCCTCCTCCGTAATACTCATTAAATACTTTCGAAGCTGTAAGCTCTTTTTTGTTAAATGATGTTCCTTTATTTAACATTAAAATATCTGCTTGCTTTAAATCGTAATCCAAAACATAAACTTTATTCTCAACCATTGACAATCGTTTATAGGTTTGAAATCCAGGGATTTCAACTGCCGTATTATTCACAATTTTATTAAGTTCAATTTTAATTTCTTGTTGTGAAATGGAACCATAGTATAAGATGTCTTTCTTATATGAAAAGAGAATTTTTAATTGCATTAATAACTCCGCTGAAGTTAGTTTCTCAAGCTCCTTATTGGATAATTCATTGCTTAAAGGAGATTCTTTACCAAAAACGGCATACTGTTGAAGCCCATTCCAAAACAACTGTTTTGGATTCTTTAAAGCATTCTCCCTTTGCTGAAGTGTTTTCTTTATTAAGAGGATAGCTATATCTTGATCAGCCTGTAAATCTGTTAAAATCTCCTGAAATAACGCCAAACTTTTTCCCATTTGAGATGTTAAACCGGACAAGGAAACATATGATTCTTTTTGACCGACTGATACAGAATAATCCATACCAAGTTTGTACATTTCTTGAGAGAGTTCACGTGCTTTATATTTACTAGTCCCTAGTAATTTAGCTTGTTTTGCGGCAAGAGGCAACAATGCATTGTGATATGATCCAACCGGAATTACGAATCTTAATGTAAAGAGCTCGTTGGTTTCATTTTTTTGATAATAAAATCCTGAACCATTTTCCAATTTAGATTTTGAAATCTCAGTGTTGTAATCTATAAACAATGGAGATATTGGTTCTGGATGATTATTCTTATTAAAATCTTTGAAAAACTCTGATTTATTCGCTTTAGAAATATCGAGGGGTGTGATAGCAGGTTTATCTATTTTCTCTCTTACTAATTCGACTTCAGACTGTTCTTTATATACAACTACATAATTGTTTTTATAAAATGAATTGGCAAATTTAATTACATCTGCCTTTGTTATCTTTTCTAATTCTTTTATTTCATTAACTTTCTCTTCCCAAGTTTGATCGAAGATAAATGCAGAGTTAATCATCGTAACTCTATTCCTGTTAGAATTCAGTTTTTTTAATTCTCGAACTTTAAAATCATTAATAATAGCTGGCATTAACCAATCTGGAAATTCTCCTTTTTTAACCAACTCAATTTGAGTCAAAATTAAATCTTTCAATTCTTGTAAACTCTGTCCTTGCGTTGGTGATCCACCCAAAATATGTTGAGAGTAATCTTTATCTACCTGAACTCCAGAATAAACACCAACAGCTTTTTGCTTCTGATTAATATTAAGGTCAATCAACCCAGCTTTACTGTTATTTAAAATCATATCAACCATTTGTGCTAGGTACACTTTCTTTGATTTTGCTCCTTCAAACCTATAAGCCATTATTAGACTAGCCGAATTGGGTGCATTAATCGTAATTTCTACTGCCGTTTTAATTGAATCTTCTTGTTCAAAAACGTAGTCTTCAATAGGAGCTGCTTCAAGCTTACCGAAGTATTTTTCAATTGTTTTAATTGCTACATCAGGATCGAAATCTCCTGAAAGAATTACAGCCATATTATTTGGTACATAATATTTATAAAAATACTTTTCAATCTCAAGCATTGATGGGCTTTTCAAATGCTCTATCGTACCGATTGTAGTTTGTAAACCATAATTATGCTTTTTATAAAGTTCTCTATTCAAAGCGTAAAACTGTTGGCGACGATGATTATCCTGAGAACTATTTTTCTCTTCATAAACAGCTTCTAATTCAGTATGAAAAAGTCTTAATACTGGTTCTCCAAAACGCTCTGATTCTAATTTAGCCCAATTTTCTAATTGGTTAGTTGGAATATCCGTTATATAAACTGTATTCTCATGCGTTGTATAAGCATTTGTTCCTGATCCTCCTATCGCCGAATTCAATTGATCAAATTCATTTAAACAAACGTATTTTGAGGCTACTTGGGAAAGTGAATCTATCTGACTGTAAAGTGCAACTCGTTTTAATGAATCAGTTGTTTTTCTATAAACTTCATAAAGTGCTTTAATTTTATCAAGTTCAATTTTTTCTTTGGCAAAATCAATAGTACCTAATTTACTAGTACCCTTAAACAACATATGTTCTAGATAGTGAGCCAATCCTGTTGCATGCGCAGGATCGTTCTTCCCACCTGTCTTTACAGATACATAAGTTTGAATTCTTGGCTCATCTTTATTTACGGAAAGGAAAACCTTTAATCCGTTTTTCAATGTGTATTCTCTAACTTTTAATGGGTCACCTTCAACAGTAGTGAAACTATGAGGAATATCAGGCTTTTCAATTCTAGCTCCTTCCTCAATTCTTATCGGACTTTTAGTTTCTAGATTTTTCGTCCAACAACTTACTAACGTGAATAAAATTACAAATGCGTATAAGATTTTAACCATACCCAAATTTCATCATTATTTATTGAAATGAGAAATGAAGTATTAAAAATGTAAATCGAATTTTTTCCTAAATACGTCTACTGCTGGATTTATTTCCACCAATTTTTCATACTTATCCTTAATAGTATAAACTCCTTTAGATTCAGCTTCTTTATCAATCACCAATTCCAAATCAATCTTAGTATTGTTTAACTGTTCTCTTAAATAATTTAAAAGTTCTACTTTCTTATTATTAACATCAACAGCTTGAGCTTGATTGAATATAGCTAACTGAACTAAGAATCCTTCTTTTAAAACGGGTTCATTAACAGTTAATGTAGAGTATAAATCTAAATCCTTAAGCTTAACAGAATATGCAAACTTTCTCCATCTATCACTTAAATCATCCTGAGAAAATGGTTCTGTCCTTTCCTCAATATAAGCAGCATTAGCTTTCTCTTCTGTTTTAGGATTAAGAATATCTTTTAAAGACAAACTTTCCTTGACGTATGATGCCTTGTTAACTACGTTAATTTTACGTGTTGCTGGAATACTATCTTCCTTCTTTAATCGTGTTCTAATTTCAGTTCGATTATGCTTTGGTGCAGCGGCTGATTTTGTAACAGGAATATTTTTAGATCCCCAAATAACGGGTATAGGTAAACTTATTCTACGGGGCTTTTTTTTTTACCTTCTGATATTTCATCAGAACACAATTGCATCAGCGTAACTTCAGATAGTAATCGTTTATTTTTTGAAGTTCTATACTGAACATCGAAATTACTTAAAACCTCTAGTGCTCCAATTAACAATGGTAGACTACTCGCTACTGATTGGGTTTTATATTTTTCCTTAATACTGTCTCCAACTTCTAAAAGTTGAAGTGTTGATTCGTCTTTACTTACTAAAAGGTTTCTGAAATGACTTGCTAAACCATTCATGAAAAGAATGTCTTCAAAACCATTATTTAAGATCTCATTCAAAAGTAACAGCAAACCACTAAGATCCTTCTTTTGAATCATCTCAGTTGTTTTGAAATAATAGTCATAATCTAAGATATTTAGATTCTTGATTACGTTTTCATAAGATAATTCACCTCCACTAAAACTAACTAATTGATCAAATATTGAAAGTGCATCTCTTAATCCTCCATCAGCTTTTTGAGCTATAATGTGTAAAGCAGCATTATCAGCTTTAATATTTTCTTTACCAGCAATATCACTTAAGTGACTCGCCATATCATCAGTTCCAATTCTATTGAAGTTGAAAATCTGACAACGAGACAATATAGTAGGTAACACTTTATGTTTTTCTGTAGTCGCTAAAATAAACACTGCATGAGCAGGTGGTTCTTCTAACGTTTTTAAGAATGCATTAAAAGCAGCTTGAGATAACATATGTACCTCATCTATTATATATGCTTTCTTAGTCCCTACTGTTGGTGCAATTCTAACCTGATTAATTAAACTCCTAATATCATCTACCGAGTTATTAGAAGCAGCATCAAGTTCGAATATATTCAATGAATTACCGTCAGAAAAGGAAGTACAACTTTCACATTTATCACATGCTTCACCAGAAGCTGTAACATCCATGCAATTAATTGTTTTTGCTAAAATCCTAGCACATGTTGTTTTACCAACACCTCTTGGACCACAGAATAAAAAAGCTTGTGCAACCTGTTTATTAAGTATCGCGTTTTTTAAAGTTGAAGTAATGGAAGACTGACCTACTACAGTGTCAAAACTGGCAGGACGGTATTTTCTAGCAGAAACTATGAAATTTTCCATTACTGCAAATGTAGGAATTAATTAAGTAAATTGTTAACTCTTATTTTAGAATTTGTTAACACGATATTAAAGCAATAAAAACTTTAATTTTTGATTGAATACTTAACCATAAACCTATCTTCAGCTTCCCTATATAACTTTTTCGCAGCTATTCTCTTTTCTTCTAACGGGCCTACTTTTCGAGAACAGCTTACCGCAACCTTATCAGGACAATCTTGCCTTATACATTGAAAAACATTTCTAATTTCTCTAAGTTGACTTAAAGATAAGTTAAGATGATTTGAGTGTAACTCAACTAGCTTGAAAGACGAATCAAACTCTTCTAGGGTGCTCAACTCATTTAGAGTTCTAATTAAAATCTGCTCACAACTGTCTAATCTTACCACCCAACCATCGTAATCAATCTCAATACTTTTTCCTGTAAAAAAATTTATGATATCAGCTTTATTTTCTTTTAACTCGAGTATAGCTCCAGAATTTCCTCTTTTTGCAATTGCATTGAATTTTGTTTTATAAATTGAAGCTTCTGCATTGTTTGAATTACAACTTTGTAATATAATAGAAAGTAATACAACCAATAACGTATTTTTAAAAAAACAAAAATTTAACATAGCTCAAAGTTATATCTTTCATCTAAGTACATGACAAAAAATTAACAAGATCTACATTTATTATACTC
>CAWVWF010000068.1:0-15905 GCA_963933885.1 uncultured Flavobacteriales bacterium
CCATTATATAATGGGGATTTTGTTAACGATTCAAAACAAAAAAGCACGTCCAATTGGATATGTAGTAGACAATCAAGCGGCTAATTCAACTTGGATTAGTAGAAATATGATTTTTACTGGATTGATGATTTTAGCTTTTATCGTAGTTCACTTTATCGATTTCTGGTTCCCAGAGGTTAACACTAAATTCATCGTAGGTGATTGGAGTGGTAAATTACCAGGAGAAGAAAGCTTTAGATACTACCATGAGCTTCAGGAAACTTTTTCTGGAACTGCAGGAATCATAAAAGGAGCAATTTATACAATTGCATTTATCTTTTTAGGACTACACTTGGCTCACGGATTTGCATCAACTTTCCAATCTGTTGGTTTCCGTCACGGGAAATACACACCTACATTAGCGAAATTAGGTAAAGCATATGCTGTACTTGTACCGCTAGCGTTTGCAGGAATTGTTTGGTTTCACGTATTATGTTCTGCTTGTTGCGCAGCACACTAAAAAGGATTTAAGATATGTCATTAGACTCGAAAACACCGGATGGTCCAATTAAGGATAAGTGGACTAATCATAAAAATAATATTAATGTTGTAAACCCTGCCAACAAACGTTTAATAGACGTTATCGTTGTAGGAACAGGTTTAGCTGGAGGTTCAGCTGCTTCTTCTTTAGCAGAAATGGGATACAATGTAAAAGCATTTTGTTACCAAGATTCTCCAAGAAGAGCGCATTCAATTGCAGCACAAGGAGGAATCAACGCAGCAAAAAACTACCAAAATGATGGTGATTCAACTTACCGTTTATTTTACGATACTGTAAAAGGTGGTGATTACCGTGCTAGAGAATCAAACGTTTATCGTTTGGCTGAAGTTTCTGGTAACATTATCGATCAGTGTGTTGCACAAGGAGTTCCATTTGCAAGAGATTATGGAGGTTTATTAGATAACCGTTCTTTTGGAGGGGTTCTAGTATCTCGTACATTCTACGCTAAAGGTCAAACTGGACAACAACTTTTGTTAGGTGCTTATTCAGCAATGAATCGCCAGATTAACAAAGGGAAAATCAAAATGTACAACAGACATGAAATGTTGGATTTGGTTATCGTTGATGGTAAAGCAAGAGGAATTATCGCAAGAAACTTAGTAACAGGAGAAATCGAAAGACATTCTGCTCACGCTGTAGTAATTGCATCAGGAGGTTACGGAAACGTATTCTACTTATCAACTAACGCAATGGGATCTAACGTTTCTGCTGCTTGGAAGATACACAAGAAAGGAGCATATTTCGCTAACCCTTGTTATACTCAAATTCATCCAACGTGTATTCCACGTTCAGGAGATCATCAATCGAAATTAACTTTAATGAGTGAATCATTAAGGAATGATGGAAGAATTTGGGTTCCTGGAAAAATGGAGGATGTTACTGCAATCAGATCAGGCGCTAAAAAAGCGATTGATATTCCTGAAGCAGATAGAGATTATTATTTAGAAAGAAGATATCCTGCATTCGGAAACTTAGTACCTCGTGATGTTGCATCAAGAGCTGCTAAAGAAAGATGTGATGCTGGTTATGGTGTTAATAAAACTGGAGAAGCTGTTTATTTAGATTTCGCTGCAGCAATTCAGCGTTACGGAAAAACTGAAGCTAGTATTGCTGGTTTAGATGCTAACGATCAAAAATTAGTAATCAAATTAGGTACTGCAGTTATTGAAAATAAGTATGGTAACTTATTTCAGATGTATGAAAAAATTACAGATGAAAACCCATACGTTATGCCAATGAAAATTTATCCAGCTGTTCATTATACAATGGGTGGTATCTGGGTTGATTATAACTTAATGACGACTATCCAAGGTTGTTATGCTGCTGGAGAAGCTAACTTCTCAGATCATGGAGCTAACAGATTAGGAGCTTCTGCATTAATGCAAGGTTTAGCTGATGGTTATTTCGTATTACCTTATACAATAGGTGATTCTTTAGCTGCTGAAATTAGAACTGGTGAGATTCCAACGGATACTCCAGAATTTGATGCTGCTGAAGCTGATGTTAAAAAACAAATTGACTTCTTTATCAATAATAAAGGAACTAAGTCTGTAGATTCTTTCCATAAGAGATTAGGGAAAGTAATGTGGGACAAAGTTGGTATGGCTCGTAACGCAAAAGGATTGACGGAAGCAATTGCTGAAATCAAACAAATTCGTGAAGAGTTTTACAAAGAAGTTAAAGTTCTTGGATCTGCAGATGGATTAAATCCTGAATTAGAAAAAGCAATTAGAGTTGCCGATTTCTTAGAATTAGGAGAATTGTTCGCTAAGGATGCTCTTGAAAGAAACGAATCTTGTGGAGGTCACTTCCGTGAAGAGTCTGTTGAAGTAGGAGGAGACCAAGATGGAGAAGCGTTAAGAGATGATGTTAATTATAGATATGTATCAGCATGGGAATACAAAGGTGAGCCTAGCGATGCAGTTCTTCATAAGGAAGCATTAGAGTTTAATGATATCGAGTTAAAAACAAGAAGTTACAAATAGGCTTAGGCCAAAAAGATAAGCGTTATGAATTTAACACTGAAAATCTGGAGACAAAAGGATTCACAAGCAAAAGGAGCTATTGAAACTTACCCAATAAGTGATATTAGTCCTGATTCATCATTTTTAGAAATGTTGGATGTTTTGAACGAAAGTTTAGTTAACAGAGATATTGAGCCGGTTGCATTCGATCACGATTGTAGAGAAGGTATTTGTGGAATGTGTTCTTTGTATATCAATGGAGAAGCACACGGACCAGATAGAAAAGTTACTACTTGTCAATTACACATGAGAATGTTTAAGGACGGTGATACAATTACAATTGAGCCTTTTAGATCAGGAGCATTTCCTGTAGTAAAAGATTTAGTAGTTGATAGAGATGCTTTTGAAAAAATCCAACAAGCTGGTGGTTACGTTTCTGTAAACACTTCTGGAAATACGCAAGATGCAAACTCATTACCTATTCCAAAGATAGATGCTGATACTGCATTTGATTCTGCAACTTGTATTGGTTGTGGTGCTTGTGTTGCAACTTGTAAGAATGGATCTGCAATGTTATTCGTTTCAGCTAAAGTTTCTCAGTTCTCATTATTACCTCAAGGTAAAGTTGAAGCTGACAGACGTGTTTTAAACATGGTTGGAAAAATGGATGACTTAGGATTTGGAAACTGTACAAACACTGGTGCTTGTGAAGTTGAATGTCCAAAAGGAATATCTTTAGATAACATCGCAAGAATGAATAGTGAGTTCTTAAGAGCTTCTATCATTTCTGAAGAAAAGTAAATTATACTTTATATAATTGATTAAAAGGCCTGGTATATCCAGGCCTTTTTTTGTTCGTTTTATTTTGGGAAAACTAATATTTATTGAAATAATCTCTGAAGAGAAATGATATCAAAAACATTGCTCATTTATACCTTTCTCACAATCTGAGAATCCTTTATTTTGGTTCATTATAAGTTGCGTTAATTCCTAATGTTTGAAATTGTCACGTGAATAGTAATTGATTAAAGCATACCAGCCTCATTAGTTTTGAACTCAGTATTAGTATTGACAGAATTTAAAACTAAAGAACAATGGGGCAATTTATCACAACAAAGCAAACAATTACAAACGAAATTTCAGAAGTGGCTGATCAGTTAACAATCAATTTTAATGGTTTAAGTGATCTATGGTATGAATCATTACCTAATTCAGATTGGACGGCTAAGGAAATTGCAGAACATATATATCTTGTTAATCAATATGTTATTTCTAAAGTTAAATACACAAAAGGTTTAATCTTAGAAGGGTTTGTAAATAATGAAATAGATTATGAAGAATCTGATTTGAAAGTGGTTGATATTATGCTCGCAGTTAGTTTATACAGAGTAGAGGCACCAGCTGAATTTACAAGGTCATTATGTTTTTCGGCTGAAGAAATGAAACTGAAGTTAATATATCAACTCAAAGTCATGCATAGTTTACTAAAGGAACTTCCTGAAGAAATGATTAATAATTACAAGGAACACTCAAAATTCATTTCAGGGATTAAATTAGATTTATATCAACTGATCTACCTTTCAATAATCCACTGCAAACATCATTTATCTCAAATAAGCACGCTTAAAGAAATTGAACAAGCATTGGCCCAAGAAGAACTAGTTAGCGTTTACTGCTAGTCTTTAAATCGTTAGTTCTTTACAACAATAAGATATTCATCGTTTTTTTTAAAATATTGAAATCAAAATATTAGTTTTGATGTTCGAGATTAAAAAAAAAGACTGTGAAGAATAAATTTTTATCTACAATACCAGGAATAATCTTCATTTTATTTATTGCATATTTTTTCATCTACATTACTGGTATTCAAAAGGTAATTAGCTGGGATGCTCTAGGTTATTATTTATACTTACCGTCAACATTTCTTTATGATGATGTGCCTTTAGATAAGTATGCATTGTATGATCAGTTGATTAAGCAATACGATCTTTCTGGTACTTTTTATCAAATAGATAAAACAGCTACAGGACATTTCATAAATAAGTACTCAATGGGTATGGCTGTGATATATGCACCATTCTATTTTATTGGAGATTTAATAGCATCAGTTACCGAATATCCACGAGATGGATTTTCAATGCCATACCAGTTAAGTCTTCAAATAGGAGGGTTCATTTATACTGTACTAAGTGTTTTATTGGTATTCAAATTATTATCTAAATTTTATAGTCAAGCTGTTGTTACCATTGTAACCGCAGCTTTTTTCTTTGGTACCAATTACTTCCTTTCAGCAACTGTAGGTAACTCAATGCCTCATAACATGCTGTTTTTCTTCTATGGAATTATCATTTGGCAAACTGTAGAATGGCATAAAACATATCAAACTAAAAACATTATTTACTTAGGAATCGCAGCAGGTATTCTAATTCTTGCGAGACCATCTGAATTGCTTGCTCTATTTATTCCATTGTTTTGGAATGTAACGAGTATCGCGTCTTTTAAAAGTAAACTTCAGTTATTAAAATCATACAAAACACAATTGTTATTGTTGATTATGATAATGTTATGTTTCGGATTGCCTCAATTCGTATACTGGAAAATATTGGCAGGTAAATGGTTGGTGACAGATTATGGTAATGCAGCTGAAGGGTTTGATTTTTTAAGTCCGCATTTCATCGATGTCCTTTTAAGTTTTAGAAAAGGTTGGTTCATCTACACACCTATAATGTTGGTAGCAACGATTGGATTTTATTTCTTGAAAAAGAGAAACCCAAAGTTATTTACACCATTTTTTATATTCTTCATTCTGAATCTGTATGTGGTTTGTAGCTGGAGTTGTTGGTGGTATGCAGATAGTTTTAGCTGTAGAGCATTAATTCAAAGTAGTATCGTAATGTTGTTCCCATTGTCCGAATTGGTTGCATACATGATCGATAAAAAGAAGAAAACATTGATCATCTCAATATTGTCTGTATTTGTATTGTTAAACCTTTTCCAAACATGGCAATTCAACAAAGGGATCATTCATAGATCAAGAATGACAATGGCTTATTATTTTAAGACTTTTGGAACGCTTGAATTGGATGCTAAAAATGATCATCTTCTTTTAGTAGCTAGAAATACAACTGGATCTACAGAAGTATTACCCGATGCTAAAGGATTGAATTTAACGCAAACTTTAGTTTATGATTTTGAAGATTTAGAAAACCCAAATGAATCTAACAAAGCATCCGCTTTTAAAGGAGCGTTAGGTGATTATGTAAATGATAAAAAATCGTTTTCAAAAGCAGTAAAAATACCTTTCTCTAAAATTACAGATAAAGAACATGCTTGGATTGAGGTTAATTTTAAAGTGAAACCTACATATGATTTCAAAGCGGAACCTTTTAGCATCGTTACGCTCTTTAGTCACAAGGGTAAAAACTATAAGTATAGAGGTTTAAACTCTGAAGGATTAGACCTGAAGGTGAATGAATGGAATTCAGTTAAGCGTGTATATTTAACACCAGAGGTTAGAACAGGAGACGATGAGTTCGTGTTTTATATCTGGAATAGAGGTAAGCAACTGGTAAGAATTGATCAGATTGAAGTCAAAATCTATGAAAACAAATAAGCTCAATATTGTAATATTATCTGGTGCAGGAATTAGTGCCGAGAGCGGAATTTCAACTTTTAGAGATAGTAATGGTCTTTGGGAAAATCATAGCATATACGATGTAGCAACTCCTGATGCTTGGAATAGAAATTCAGAATTGGTTAATCGTTTTTACAATGAACGGCGAAAGCAACTGTATACAGTTAAGCCTAATAATGGCCATTTCTCTTTGGTGAATTTGGAGGATAAATTTAACGTAAACATCATCACTCAGAACGTTGATGATTTACATGAACAAGCAGGATCTAACAACGTTTTACATCTTCATGGAGAACTAAAAAAAGTTAGAAGTTCAATAAACCCTAATCTTATCTATGATTTGGAAGGATGGGAATTAAAAGCTGAAGATAAATCCGAAGATGGATCACAACTTCGTCCGCATATTGTTTGGTTTGGAGAAGCAGTCCCAAATATTGAAGTTGCTTCAGAAATAACTTCTGAAGCAGACATATTAATTATAGTTGGAACTTCCTTAAATGTATACCCAGCAGCAGGACTTTGTGATGTTATAAAAAGCACTACAAGAGTTTATTTAGTAGACCCAGCAGATGTAGAATCAAAAGGTTTACAAAATCTTACTATCATAAAATCAACAGCAACTGAAGGCCTTCCTCAGTTGGTTAAAGATTTACTCGAAGAATAAAAAGTTGAATGATTTAGGTATATTTGTTCTTTCAAACGGAGCAATGAAGTCTATTTTAAAAAAAGCGAGTAACTACCTACCTTATTTTATAGGCCTATTCACAGGTTTGTACTTTGTAACGTTGAAAATTACTGGAATTGGATTTACCCACTTTGCGGGTAATTTGGCTGATGGTAGATTAAACCTATACTTTTTAGAACATGCACATCAGTTTTTTACTGGAGTTGTAGATTCATTTTGGGATGCACCGTTTTTCTATCCTGAAAAGAATGCTATAGGATATTCAGATAATTTATTAGGATCTGCTCCAATTTATTCATTTTTTAGATTAATAGGATTAAGCACTCTAACTGCCTATCAATGGTGGTATGTATCATTAGCAGTGTTAAACTTTTCGTGTGCATATTTATTTCTAAACAACGTTTTCAAGAATAGATATTCTGCAGTTTTAGGTGCAATGGTCTTTGCGTTTTCAATAGCACTTTTTTCTCAGTTAGCACATGCTCAAACGTTCCCTAGGTTTGCTATACCACTTGCACTCCTATATGTTTTTAAGTTTGATGAAAATCTAGATCCAAAGCATTTCTTCCTCGCAGTATTAATGATTGTTTACCAGATTTACTGTGGTATCTATTTAGGTTTTATGTTGATAATACCTTCAGCGATTTTACTACTACTCATCTTAATACGTCAATTCAAGGTTCATAAAACATTGATTTTCAGTAAAAGTTGGTTAACAAAAATGTCTGTTGGATTAATTGTTAATGTACTAATCCTATTGCCTTTGATGCTTCCGTATTTGGAAAGATCTCATACTGCATCTTTAGATCATTACTTCAAATTATTACCAAACGTACCAACATTAACATCGCACTTCTTCAGTTTTAGTGGAACTTTATTTTGGGACTTCTTAAGTCAAATTGGAGGTGATATACCTCATTGGTGGAACCATAGGATTTTTGCAGGAGGGGTCGCAACCTTATGTTTTATTTTTTTTCTGTTTAAAGTAGTAAAAGATAGAATTCAGAAGAAACAAGCCTCGAATAAGGATAAGCTTATTTTCAACTTTTCAATAGCAGCATTTTTAACCTTCTTTATTTATATCCGTTTTGATGAGCTTTCAACTTATATAGTTGTTTACTTTTTACCAGGATTTAGTGCGATTCGAAGTTTAGCAAGAATTATTAATATTGAATTGATCTTTTTCGCATTTGCAACTTCATTTACTTTCTCTTTAATTTCAAATCAATTAAAAAAGTACCAACCTATCGTATTTGTAGCATTAGTAGGCCTTATTCTAATTGATAACGCTACTGTAGAAGGAACGGGAAGTCGAACTGAAAAATCAGAGGCTGAAACAAGATTAGCAACTTTGGTATCGATCATGGAGAAATTCCCTGTCAATAGTGTCGTCTCTTATGAGCCAATTATAAAAACAGATCCGGTTGCATATTACTTAGTAGACGGAATGCTTGCTGCTCAGGTTTGTAATCTGAATGCTGTAAATGGTTACTCTGCGAAATCACCTGCAGTATATTATAAATACTGGAAACACTTAGATCGTGAATCTAGAAACGATTGGTTTGCATATAAGAAGTATAAAATTGATACGATTTATGCGGTTTATGGGAAAAATAATTTTGAAGTTGTAACACAAGCAAACTTGAATGTTGAGAACCCGAAGAATAAATTGCTAAGGCAAATAGAAAAGTTGAAATCAAATCCTAAGTTTTTTAAATCAATAAAATTAAAAGCTAAAAAACGTGGTATTCCTGTAGACTCTATGTTGAAATTGGATGCTATTTGGTTGATAGAAAGAAGGTAATCTTCTTGGAACTATACCACTAAGAAATCGTACGTCGATATTAAATTGAAAAACACCAACCTAACTATAATATTAAGTTTTATCGCTCTATTCGCTTTTTCTCAAAAAGCAGAGATCGTTCTTTGTGCCGATTTAAGCGGTAGTACAAATGGTTTGGTTGTTAGTTTACAGAAAACAATTTGGAGTGTAGTCAATGAGATAGATGCTAACAATTCTATTGATGAAGTTAAGTTTGCGCTTGTTGGTTATGGACGTAAATCTTTTGGAAAAGATAATCACTTTTCAAAAGTACTACATGATTTATCCATTGATGTAAACCAAATAGGATATACTTTATTAAAAGCTCAGACAACAATACAAGGATGTGATGCTTATCCAGAAGAGGGAATGAGAAATTGTATCAATAACATTTCTTGGAGTGAAGAGGAAGGGGTCCGAAAGATTATTATCATTATCGGTAATGGAGGGATTTCATTTAAGGAAATGGAAAAACAAATTAAGAAGGCCCATAAAAAAGGACTCAAGATTACACCTATCTATTATAAATCTAGAAACAATGCAGGAGAGGAAAAGCAATGGAAAGATTTTTCTAAAATGTGCAACAACGAATTACGTACTGCTGTCCCTTCAAATAAAAATATAGTCTTCAAAAAAAATTACGACACGAAGTTTATTCAAGAAACAGGAGAGAAATTAAAGTACACCTACATTCCTTATGGACCTGAAGGGAAACAACATCAGAAAAAATTTAATTTCTTATTTGATCATTTAAAAGAAAGTTCACCAGAGGGGTATGAAGAAATGCTTGTGTATCAAAGTTCGTATCATGTTCAAGGGCAAAACAAAAATTGGGACTTAGTAGATTTAGTAATAAATGGAGCGGTAGATTTTCAGAAAATTAAAAGAGAGCGATTGCCTCTGTTTTTACAGTCGTTTACCGATAAACAACTTTCAAAATACGTTGATATTAAATTAAGAGAAAGAAAATTGCTTGTAAAAAAAATTAGGTTGGAATTAAATAAGAGAAGAAACTTCACAAAACTTAAACAAGTTAAGTCCCAGCATTTTGTAGGAAAGGGAGGCTTAAGCGTGTTAATTCAACTCTACTTAAAAGCGGAATTTTCCAATATACTGCAAGATTCTAATTCATCCGAATAAGATTGATTTGGGTATCATTAAACTTCAATGTATCTTTGCACCTTTATTAGGTAAAGAATTAGAATTATGAAGGTTAGAAATATTGCGATCATTGCGCATGTTGATCATGGAAAGACAACGTTAGTTGATAAAATGCTACATGCCTCAGGGGTATTTGGAGCTCATCAAGAAGTTGGAGAATTAATCATGGATAGCAATGATTTAGAAAAGGAAAGAGGAATTACAATCCGTTCTAAAAATGCTTCTGTTCAGTATAAAGACTACAAGATTAATATTATAGATACTCCAGGTCACAGTGACTTTGGAGGAGAAGTAGAGCGTGTATTAAAGATGTGTGATGGTGTTTGCTTGTTAGTAGATGCTATTGAAGGGCCTATGCCTCAAACACGTTTTGTACTACAAAAAGCAATCGAATTGGGGTTAAAGCCAATGGTTTGTGTAAACAAAGTAGATAAAGAAAACTGTGATCCTGAATTCGTTTACGAAAAGGTATTTGATTTAATGTTCGATTTAGGAGGAACTGAAGATCAATTAGATTTCCCAGTTGTTTATGGTTCTGCAAAGAACGGATGGTTAAGTGATGACTGGCAAAAGCCAACAGACAACGTTAACATCATTTTTGAAGAAATTATCAAGCATATTCCTGCTAAGAAAATTGAAGAAGGAAATACACAACTTCAAATTACATCTTTAGATTATTCTGCTTTCGTAGGAAGAATAGCAATCGGAAGATTAATTAGAGGAACTTTAAAAGTTAACCAAGCAATCTCTTTGATGAAAAGAGATGGTTCTATCGTTAAATCGAAGGTTAAAGAATTAATGGTTTTCGAAGGATTAGGAAAAAGAGCTGTTGAAGAAGTTCAAGCTGGAGATATTTGTGCAATTAATGGAATCGAAGGATTCGAAATCGGAGATACAATCGCTGACATCGAAAACCCAGAAGCATTACCAGCAATTTCAATTGATGAGCCTACAATGAGTATGTTGTTTACAATTAACAACTCTCCATTCTTCGGTAAAGAAGGTAAGTTTGTTACTTCTCGTCATATCAAGGATCGTTTAGCAAAGGAATTAGAGAAAAACTTAGCAATGAAAGTTGCTGATACTGATGCTGGAGATAAGTGGATGGTTTCTGGTAGAGGGATTATGCATTTAGCTGTATTAATTGAAGAAATGAGACGTGAAGGTTTCGAACTTCAAGTTGGTCAGCCTCAGGTTTTAATAAAAACTATTGATGGTAAAAAATGTGAGCCAATCGAAGAATTAACTGTTGACGTTCCAGACGAAACTTCAGGTAAGGTTATCGAAATGATCACTAAGAATAAAGGTGAATTAAAATCAATGACTCCAGTTGGAGACAGAGTTAAAATAGAATTTGATGTTCCTTCAAGAGGATTAATCGGAATGAGAGGTTCTATGCTTACTGCAACATCTGGAGAAGCTATCATGGCTCACCGTTTCGTAAGATACGAACCATGGAAAGGAGATATTCCTCAGCGTCAGAATGGAGCATTAATTAGTATGGAACTTGGAACTTCAGTTCCTTTCTCTATTAACAAGCTTCAGGAAAGAGGTAAGTTTTTCATCGCACCGAATGAAGAAATTTATGAAGGTCAAGTTATTGGTGAAAATAGCCGTGATGGTGATTTAACTGTTAACGTAACAAAAGCTAAGAAACAATCTAACGTTCGTTCATCAGGTACTGATGACGCTGTTAAAATTGTTCCAGCAATCGTAAGAACTCTTGAAGAATACTTAGAGTATATTCAAAGTGATGAGTACGTTGAAGTAACACCAGTACAAATCAGAATTAGAAAGATTTTCCTTAAAGAAGGAGAAAGAAAAAGAGGAGGGAAGTGATTCTTAAATTCTTTTAAAAATATAAAAGGGAGGCATTTGTCTCCCTTTTTTAATATAAAATGAAATTTTATTGAAATATCTTAAAGTTTCATAAAATAAACTTCTTAGCTTTAAGTTATAATAGCTACTGTTTGAAAAAAATATTAATCTATACAATCCTTTCAATATTTATCCTTCTTGGTTGTAGCACCGAAAAGGACGCTTTTATTAATAAAGGTTATCATTACACTACAGCTAGATTCAACGGTTACTTTCATGGAACTGAATCTTATAAGAAGGCAATTGTAAATGTTGCTAAGAATCATAACGACGATTACGAAGACATCCTAGAAATTTATAAATACGGGGATGAAAAAATTAATAAAGCAGAATACCCTCACTTAAATCGTGCAATTAATAAGGCGGCAAAAATGATCGACCGTCACAGCATGAAATTTAAGAAAAAAAATGTATTGATTGAAAAGAATAAAATGATCGACGATTGTTATTTGTTGATCGGAAAGTCCAGGCTATTAAAGTATGATTTAGATCTTGCAGCCGAAGCTTTTACATTTGTTAAAACTACTTACGATAAGGAGCCAATAAGATATGATGCTTCCTTGTGGTTGATTCAAACTAATATTTACCAAAAGAATTTTGTAGACGCAGAGACTGAGATTAAAGCTTTGTTAGCGGATGAAAAATACCCTAAAAAATTAAGAGATGAGCTGTTGTTATTGCAAACTCAAATCTTTATTAAATCAGAGAAGTTTACTTTCGCAATCGACTCTTTAACGAAGGCGATTGATATTATTAAAAAAAGAAAGTTTAAGCATAGGTTAAATTACATTCTTGCTCAACTTTATCAAAAAACAGGAAAATCAGAGAAAGCAACAGAATTGTTTAAGTACGTTGCAAAGAAATCGCCAGATTATAATCTTCAATTTAATGCTAAGATTAGTTTAGCGAAAACATTTAACGGTACCGGAGAAGAGGTTATCGAAATCTTTGAGAAGATGCTTAAAGATGAAAAGAATAAAGATTTCAAAGATCAAATTTATTTTGCATTAGCACAAGTTTATGAAAAGCAAAATAACACTGAAAAGGCAATCGAAAATTATAAATTGGCAGCTGCTACAAGCGTAAACAATCCCAAGCAAAAAGGTAAAGCTTTCTTAGCCTTAGGAGATTACTATTTTAATATTCCTAAATATCCATTAGCGGCTAATTATTATGATTCTTGCCTGATTGCATTACCTAAGACTTTCCCTACTTATAACGTTATACAGAACAAGAAAAACAGTTTAACGGAATTGGTCCTTCATTTAAATACAGTTGAAAAAGAGGATAGTTTACAACGTATTGGAAAGATGAGCGAGGACGAAAAGTTAGCGTTTACCGATGAGTTGATTAGACAGGTTAAACTTGATAAAGAACTAAAAGAAATTGAAGCAGAAGCAGATAGAGAAAGAGCTCTTGCTAAAGCGAAAACTGCTGGTTCTAACGGAGAAAGTTGGATATTTGATAATCCAACAATGCTAACTGCTGGATTAGCTAGTTTCCATGGAATATGGGGAGATATAACACTTGGCGATGATTGGAGACGATCTGATAAAACATCAGTTTCTTTTGATAATGTTCAGGCGAGTAATGATGCATTGGGTACTGAAGTAGTGCCTGAAAATCAAACTGTAGATTTTTACTTAAAGGGTTTACCTAAATCGGAAGAAGACTTTAAAAAATCTGATGATAAATTAAAAATTGCATACTACCAATTAGGGATTATATACCGTGATAACTTTAATGATTTTAAGCAATCAAATAAGTATTTTGAATTGTTAAATAGTAGATTTCCTAAAAACAAAACTGAAGTTGAAGCATTATATCAGCTTTATAGAAACTACGACAAGTTAAAAGTTGCAGCAAAGAAAGAGACTAATAAGAACATAATTATTACTGAATATCCAAATTCAGAATACGCTCAACTACTACAAAATCCAAATATGGTAGCTGATAAAGAAAAGTCAATACAAGCTTCTAATAAGAATTATGAAGACATGTATAATAAGTTTAAGGCTGGAAGTTATGGAGAGGTGGTTACTGGTATCACTGCCTTATTACCGGAACTGAAAAAAAGTCCATTAGCTTCTCGTTTTGAGTTATTAAAAAACTTTGCTGAAGGAAACTTATACGGGAAGGACACCTTAGAAGCTGTTCTTAGAAAAACACAATCAACTTATATGGGGACTGAAGTTGCTAATGAGATTGATTTGATTCTTGGAAACTTAACACGTAAAAAGAATAAGCTTAAGAAAGCAAAACAAGATTCTTTAACGAAGGCAAAAACTTTTAATCTTACTAAATCAGAGCCACATTATTTTATATTAATTTATTCAAACAAAACAATCAAGAGTGATGAAATATCAAAAGGGATTTCAGATTTTAACACTTCGTTCTTCAATAGTAAGAAATTACAAGTAAAAACTATAGCTTGGAATGATGGCGAAAACGCTTTAATAGTAAAGCCACTATTATCTGAAAAAGATTATTACGAATACTACACAACAGTTAGAGATAACTTCTTAAAAGATAAAAAGAGTGTAGGTGATCTGTACTTTAATATCTCAAAAACAAATTACGTTAAGCTCTTCAAATATAAAGAAGTCGTTAATTATGTTAATTATTTCAGAAAAAATTATTTCGCGTCTGAAAATAAAAACTAATTGATTACCTTTCTCTCCTAAAACAACAATTATGGGAGGGTATTTACCACTGATTATTTTTACTATTGTAGCTGTATTGATCGCTTTTGGATCATTTTATACAGTAAAACAAAAAACGGCTGTAATCATTGAGCGATTAGGGAAGTTTCAAACTGTTTCAGTTTCTGGACTTAAATTTAAGATTCCATTTATAGATCAAAAAGTTGGAACTGTTAACTTGAGAGTAATGGAATTACCAGTTGAAGTTGAAACTAAAACATTAGATGATGTATTCGTTAGAATGGTTGTTTCAGTTCAATATTTTGTAGTTGAGAGTCCTGAGCAAATTCAGAAATCATTTTATAAGTTCGATAACCCGCACCGCCAGATTCAATCTTATATTTTTGATTCTATTCGTTCTGAAGTTCCAAAATTAACTTTGGATGATGTTTTCTCTGAAAAAGATAAAATTGCTATTGCTGTGAAAGAAGAGCTTCACGAAACTATCAAAGATTTCGGTTTTAACATCCTTAAAACGCTTATTACTGATATTGATCCAGATGCTAAGGTTAAGGAGTCAATGAATGAAATAAACGCTGCTAAGCGTATGAAAGAAGCTGCTAAAGAATATGCAGCTGCTGAAAAAATTAAAGTTGTTGCTGCTGCTGAAGCGGAAGCTGAAAGTAAAAAACTTCAAGGAGAAGGAATTGCTGATCAAAGAATCGCAATTGCTAACGGTTTGAAGCAATCAGTTGAAGAAGTTAGAGGTGCAATGGAAGAAGGAGTTACTGGTCGTGATGTAATGAACATGTTATTTATGACACAACATTACGATACAATCGCAAGACTGGGAGAAACTGGTGTAAATACGATTTTCGTACCTTATTCTCCAAGTTCAGTTGGTGATTTGCAAACACAAATTCAAAGTAGTTTATTAGCTGTTGATGCTCAGAAGCAAGCTTAAGTACAAGCTGTTTTATAAAATTGAAAGCCCTCTATTTGAGGGCTTTTTTTGTTTATGTACTTTAGTTTTAATCCAGAACATATTTACATTATTCAATTCAACAGGTTTCTGAAGCTGTTCTTTTATTTACTCATCACAAATATTTTAGTAGGCCTACCTTCATAAAATGAAGGCTTATTGGGTTTATATTTTAGAGTGTTCGAATGGTAGTTTTTATACTGGTGTCACAAATGATTATGAAAGGCGGTTATATGAGCATCAATTTGAAGGAGATGTTTCTTGTTATACGTATAAACTGAGGCCCGTAAAACTAGTTTATCTTGAAGAGTTTAATTCCATTATTGACGCAATTGGCTGGGAAAAACAAGTGAAAGGGTGGAGTAGGAAAAAGAAGATTGCTATTATAAAAAATAATTGGGATGATTTACCGCAGTTGGCTAAGTGTAAAAACAAAACGCATTATTCTAATAAGTAAATGTTGTAGAAGTACTAGATGCCCCTTCGACTCCGCTCAGGATGACAATTTTAGTTTCTTATTTTTAGGAGAAGAGAAATAGGCTGTAGTAGTAGTAGTAGTAGTAGTAGTAGTAGTAGTAGTAGTAGTAGTAGTAGTA
>CAWVWF010000069.1:0-15853 GCA_963933885.1 uncultured Flavobacteriales bacterium
TTTTGTGTGCTTAATTTCAAATTACAATAAGGTTAAAAGTTTAAAAGCCCTTCTCTTAAAAGAGAAGGGCTTTTAGAATAACTTATTTTAAGCTTCTGCTAATTGTTTTTTTCTTAATTCATTAAGCTTTGCAAAGAATGTAGTTGCGTCAGCTAAGAATTTTTCAGCGAATTCACGCTCTGGCTTATTCTTATCAATTTGGTAAACAAATTCGTCAAAAGAAGAACCTAACTCGATATCTCCAGAGTTAACTGCTACTTCATCAAAATCAAGAACAACTTTAAATAATTTGTTGTTTCTTTTTCCGTATCCAGTTAATAAAGCTTTCGCTCCATTAATAATAGATGCATAAGAGTGGTGAATTGAATCAGAATATAAATTCATATCCAATGCTTCTTTTGCTAATTCGATTTTTTCTTCAACATCTAATAAAAGTGTTGCAACTAAATCAATAACAACTCCAGCACATTCTCCAGTTCCAATTGCTTTGATATAAGCTTCATTACTTCCCCAGTCAACAAAGTCAATATCTTCTAAAGTTGATAAGTTTGCTAAAGGTTTAAGTAAGTCATAGAAATATATTTTTCCTTGACGATCGTAGTAGTCATTAAATTTATCAGCAGCTTCTTTGTTAGATTTGTAATCTGTAAAGATTAATTCTAATGCTTGTAATGCTCTTTTAGATGGAATCTTGATTACTTTATCAGAAACTCTTCCTCCACCATCAACAGTAGCACCTCCACCTAACAATACTTGTAAAGCTGGTAATACTTTTTTAGTTTCTTTTACTCTAATTGTACTTCCGTGGAATCCAATTTGTGCAAGTGAATGTTGACCACAAGAGTTCATACATCCAGAAATCTTAATTTTGATATCTTGGTTGTGAATTAAATCCTTGTGATTTTTCTCCATGTACTTCTCCATTTCGATAGCAACATAAGTACTATCAGAAATTCCTAAGTTACAAGTAGTTGTTCCTGGACAAGCTGTAACATCATTTGTAGAGTCAAAACCTGCTTGAACCATTCCTATTTCTTTAAGCTTTGTAAATACATAAGCTAAAGATTCAGGTTGAACATATCTTAATTGTAAACCTTGGTTAATAGAGATACGAATATCATCTGCAGCATAATCGTTTACTAACTCTACTAATTTACGACTTTCACCAGTCATGAAATCACCACTAGTTAATCTTATGAATACACTTTTAAAACCAGCTTGTTTTTGATCATGTACGTTTGTAGCTAACCAATTGTCATATTCTTCTTGGTTTTCTATTGTTACTGCAGGAGCAGTAGCGTAGTTTGGATTTGGTCCACTTAAAGCAGCAGGAACATCTTCACCCATTTCAACAGTCTGATGACTTAATGATGGACGTAAATCTTCGATTTTTTCTAATAAACCTTGTATTCCCCAATCAGCAACTAAATATTTTAATCTTGCTTTCGCTCTGTTTGCTCTTTCTCCATGTCTATCAAATAAACGGATAGAAGCTTCGATGAAAGGAATAACTTTATTTACAGGAATGAATTCGTAAGCCATTTCAGCTAGGTACGGTTGTGCACCTAGTCCACCACCAACCATTACTTTAAATCCTTTAACTCCGTCTTTAATTTTTGCAATTAAACCAACATCATGCATAAAAGAGAATGCATTATCTTCTTCAGTTGCAGATAAAGAAATTTTGAATTTTCTACCTAACTCTTGTCCAATTGGGTTTCTTAAGAAGAACTCAAAAATATGGTGAGCGTAAGGAGAAACATCAAAAACTTCGTCTTTATTAACACCAGCGTCAATAGAAGCAGTTACGTTTCTTACCGCGTTTCCACAAGCTTCTCTTAATGTAATAGAGTCTTTTTCAAGTTCTGCCCATAATTCTGGAGTTCTATCAAGACTTACGTAGTGAATTTGAATATCCTGACGAGTAGTAGTATGCATTTTACCTCTAGAATATTCGTCAGTAACATCCGCAATTCTTAACATTTGCTTCGTTGTCATTTTTCCATAAGGAATCTTGATACGGATCATTTGTACTCCTGGCTGACGTTGCCCGTATACTCCACGAGCTAAACGTAAACTTCTAAATTTTTCTCCATCCAAATCACCACTGTGAAATTGAGCGATTTTTTTTTCTAAGTCCAAGATGTCTTTTTCAACAACTGGATTCTCTAGTTCAGATCTAAAACTTTGCATTGTGTATGAGTTAAATTCAAGCTTAAAAAAAGTAAAACAATTTGTTATTTAACTGGTTTGTAGATTGTTACGCTTAGCTTTTTTAATGAAGCTTATATTGAATAACAGACTAAACTCTAATCAAATCTTGTTTTGTAATTAAACGTTGATGTTGTTTTGTTTATTTATCATGCAAAAATACGATTTTTTACTGATTTAAAATGCTTTAAATATGGGTTTTTGTCATGCATTTTACTGCTTCTGTATATAAGGCCATTATTTTCTTGAAAAAGAAGATCCAAAACGTATCTAATCATGAATTGTATTTGGAGAAATTGGATACAGAATTGAGATTGATTTATATGCTTATCCGTAACTTTACCCAAGGCTTTTCTTTATATATAATCACCCAACAAAGTCACCGCTTTGCCGAAAGGGATCAAGAAGTTCATAGCACCTGATTTTTAATTTAACTTTTAAAAAAAAGCGTCTGGAGACGCGATTGTAAATACACACGCATGTCCTACGGAACATGACGCGCGAGAATCGGGTAGTTAAGGGGCTAAACCTAATAGATCATAAACTGCTTTGGGTAAAGTTACGGATAAGCGTATTAATTTAATCTCTTATTTTTATGATTTTGATTGTTTTACTTCGTGAGAAACTATTCGATATCTTTATGAAATAAACACCTGAAGAGAAGTTAGAAAGTTGATTTGATAAATTAATCTCATGTCTTCCTATGTCAAAAACACCTGATATACTTGAGTGCACTACTTCTCCTGTACAGTCAATGATTTTTAATGAAATACTTGTTGGTTTTGGAACTTCAAATAACACATTGATGTCTTTTGTAAATGGATTTGGATATGCAGAGGCTTGAATATTATCAAATTCAAGCTGTGGATTTTTAATGTCGCAAAAACCAAACATGTTTTTATCCATCCAACTTAATCTTTCTGTTAGCCATGCTTTATAGTAAGCAACTTCCTTTTCATAACTACCACCAATATAATTGTTTCCAAGAAGGTCGAGATTAAGAATGTCCCAAGTGGTAAAATTTCTTTGTTGAGCACCATTTAAAAGTACTACCTGGGAATCAATCCACTTTAATAAAGTACTAGTCCTTAAAGAAGATACTCTTAACTCATTCCATCTACATTTAAGCTTGTTCTGGTATGCTTCATCATCTAGTAATCGTTCCCACCAAAATGGAACTAGATTACTGTGGTTGTTACAGATGTTGTTGAAATTAAAGGCCCAACCGAATGTTTGTCCAGCATCACAATAATCAGCATTTCCAAAACTTAGATTAAAATCCCAAACTGGCCCTGCATGTATGAGAGAATCATGTTTGTTTCTGTTTTTATGGAAATACGAACTTAGTCTATAAGCATCAACGTTTCTACTTACTTCCTGAACGATAAAGAAATCTATAAAAGAGTTTATATCAATGAAATTAGAATAGCCTAGTATTGGATCATCAAAGTTGTTGCTTTTTAAATTCGTTTCAAATTGAGAGATAAAGTCTTCTATGTAATTTTCTTGTTGAAGTTTTATATCATCTTTTTTTGGATAGGTAGTAACTAAAAATAAATCTGCTTGAGATGAATTTAATGGAGCATTATTAGGGGCGTATGGTGATATCCAATTGTGATTACCAGGATCTTCTCTATCAATTTCAAAAATATATCCTCCAGTAACTTCATCATCAAACAAATCTGATTTTTTTAGTTTACTAATATTTACTCTTCCTGAATCCCTTTTTATCTTTTCGGTAAAGACATAAACCCCCTCGTATTTATTATCAATAAAAACTTCACAAAGTTTTGTTCTTGGTGCATAGTGTCCCATTTCGTTACTCATTTTATAAGCGAGTACATTTCTTAATAAAGTCTTATCACTATATGGAGCATATAGAATCCAGTCATTTTCTTTTGGCCACCCGAATAAACTAACATTTAAATTATCACCAAATTCATCTTGCGTTTCAATAGAGAATTGTTTTTTCGGAAAGTTAGAAGAGGAGTGACCTCGAATTTCTATGCTTATATTTCCATTGTAAATATTGATAGAATCAAACTTAGAATTTAAAGCCCCATTGCCATTTTCAATAATGGCCATTTTACAGTTTATTCGATCATTATTTTTAATTACTTGTCCTTCTGTATTTAAAAATATTAGAGGGAGTTTTGATTTGAAATCTTGATTAATTGCTTCGAACCAAATAGGAGTAGGACTGAATTTGTGAAAACTATTATTGATTCCTGCAGACAACCATATTCTTGCTGATAAATCGTTAGAGGAATTAGAATGATTATGAACTTGGATACATAGTAGATTTGTGTCGTTTAGAATTAATCCTTTTTCAACAGAGAATGGTTCGGGTAGACCTCCATCTTTTAAATTAGCTTCATGTTCTTTTGTAGCAAAAGCATTATAATCCGGAAAAGGATTTATTCCCATATTTTTCCTTCCAATTTCAGCACCATTTAAAAATGCTACAAATCCATCATCATAGTCAATATGTAGAATTAATGAGGAGATACTTGAACTGTCATTAATGATGAATTTTTTTCTTAAAAACACTGAATTAACATTACCTAAAATAGTACTGTCATCATCATCACCGAAACCAAAACCTCCTTGATTAATATTCCAGTTTGAATCATCATATTTTTTTAAAATCCAAGAATCAGATAAAGAAGAGGTAGGAGAAGTATAGTTCCATGAATCGTTATCATAGACAAGGGTTTCCCAGTGATTTATTTGAGTATACCCAATAAAGGGGAGTAATATAGCAAGATAGAAACAGGTTCTCATTCCAGTGTTAAATATAAGTTTTTTCTACGTTAAAATTGAAAACTACTTTGATGAATTTAGATTTCAATTCTTAATAATGGACGATTCTAGGACATTAAAATTTTAGTGATGTTTTTATATTGTTTTGTTGTATTTTCAGCACCCTTATAAAACTTGATAAGAATGAATAAATTATTAATAGCTTTTGTCTTATTATATTCCATGAGTTTAACTGCTCAAAAAATGCCAAACAAATGGTATTTTGGATTTAAAACAGGGTTGAACTTCACGAAAGGAAATCCATATATTATAAGAGGAGCATCTGGAACAACAAGACAAGCTGGAATTCAAAATGAATATAGTGGACTTGAAAATGAACTTGGTGTAGTTATGTCTGATGAGGATGGAGATGTTTTGTTTTATGCAGACGGATCTAGGATTTGGGATGGTGATTACCACGAGCTTGATGTTCTTTTACGATCCAGTAGTTCACATGCTCAAATGCACGCTGTGAAAATTCCACAACAAGAAAGTGAATATTTAGTAATTCATCCTAAAGGAATACATGATAATGTTATCGGGTGGTATTTCACGAAAATTAGTGCAGAAAAGGGAGAAGATATTATTGTACGTGAAGAAAACAAAACTTTTGTGGAAGGGAATTTTATGCAGGCTTCTGCAATTATTCCGCATTGTAACGGAATTGATTATTGGCTGGTTCTGCATGATGCATCACCAAAACATAGTAATCAATACGTATCATTTTTGATTGATAGTTCAGGTATAAGTCAAAAAGTAGTTTCAGAGGGTGTTTACAAGGTGCCAGCTCCAGGAAAGGCCGCGCCTGACGATTATAAAAGTATTGGGATAATGACTGTCAATAATAGATACAATGTAATTGCAACAACTTTCAATAGCAACGGAGAAGAAGGTGTTTGTGAATTAATGGAGTTTGACAATGAAAACGGAGTTGTTGTTAAAAAGGTCGCTCATATAAATAACTTCTCAGATCCAAACGATGTTTATGGAGTTGCTTTCTCACCTAATGACAGCTTACTTTATTTAACTGAAAGTGAAGGTGAAAAACTAAATCAATATGCTATTTACTATCCAAAAGAAAGTAAGATTAATGCTTCAAGAATGACATTGAATTTTGGAAAAGGAACATCGGCAAGACTTGGTCAGATTCAACTTGGACCGAATAATAAGCTTTATGTGTCTTTAGATTTCAACGGTAGAGCATATGATCTAGGTTGTAATTTTATAGGAGAGATCGGACAACCAAATTCTAGAGGTGCAGCCGCTAAATGGAAACCAGAAAAACTCTGTGTACCTGTTGAGTATAAAATGCATTTAGGTTTAGGCTTGCCTTCATTACCTAAGTTCCATATCGATTGCCCTCAAGAATTACTTGTTGAGCCGATTGAAGAAAAGATGGTTGTGCTTGAAGATGTTGAATTAAAGTTGAATGTGTCTGTAGGTGATACTATTGTTTTACCGAAGATTATTTTCTCTAGTAATTCATTTACTTTATCAGACTCTGTTAAGCTTGTTTTAGGAGATTTAGTTAATACAATGGAGCAGAACAATGATTTAAAAATAAAGATTCATGGACATACAGATGATATCGGTGAGTTTAAAACTAATCTGTCTTTATCAGAGAATCGCGCATTATCAGTAAAGAACTTTTTGATTGAAAAAGGAATTAATTCAAATCGATTAGTTTCAAAAGGTTTTGGAGAAAGTCGTCCTAAGGTTCCTAATGTTAATATTGAATCCAGAAGCATTAACAGAAGGGTCGAATTTATTGGGTTTTAATTAAATTAGTTAGTTCATTCATCGAAAAAGCTTAATAAAAAGCAACTACTTTTTAATTACAACCGTAGGGAGCAATGTGCTCAAACAAATCAAGAAATTATTAAATTCTGGGACATCATTGACTGACGATTTTTTATTGCAAAAAAAGATCGTTTTAACCAATGGTATTGGCGCCTTTATAGGCTTATGTTCGATACCATTTGTTTTTATTTTTTATTTTAATGGTTCTAGATTACTTGGAGGAGTAATTGTTGTAATTATTGCAATTTTCTTTTCCGTTTTGTTTTTCAATAAAAGAGGAGACTTTAACTTATCACGACATTTATTACTGTTAACTTGGAGTATAGGTGTTTTTGTTTATAGCCTTGCACTAGGAAAAGAAACTACACTTCAGAACTGTTTTTTCTCGCTGGTAGCGGTTCCGTTTTTATTATTTCTGCCTAATGAAAAAAGTAGATTTGGCCAATTGGTTTTACCATTGGCTTTTTATTTTTTAATTGAATATAATGTCATTTCAGAATTTCAAAAGATTGATTTAAGTGAAAAATCGATATCGATTATTAAAATAGCAGTAACACCAATGGTGTTATTACAAATCATATTCATTCTATATTTATCAGGTAAACACGAGCTGGGATTGGTTAAAAGTAAAAATGAGGCTAAAATATTACTTGATAGCTTAGAAAAACAAAGAGGGTTTCTAATAAAAAAACTTACTGGAATAGAAAAAAAAGAAGCAGATCTCAAAATATTACTTTCTTCTTTGGATGACGTTGTTTTAGAAGTTAATGAAGAAGGAGTAATTACAGACTTTTGGTCTACTGAAAATAATTTAAAAATTGAGAAATCAAAGAAGGTATCTGAATATTTTGGATTATTAATGCAAAAGAAAATCGAGCATGCATATGACCGTTTTGACTTAGTTTATTTAAATAAAATCCATGAATATACTTTTAATAATAAAATTTATCAATTTAAAATAACACCTTTAAATAGAGGCGGTTCAACTAAGAATGTAGCAATTATTGTTAGAGATATTACCGTAAATAAAAACCTGCAATTAGAGTATGACGAATTTAAAAAAGAGAAAGAGCTTGAAAGTAGATCTGAACAGTTTAAGTCTTCATTCTTAGCAAATATGAGTCATGAAATCCGGACACCTCTGAACGGTGTTGTTGGAATGATTGATCTTTTGAAAGACACTGATTTAGACACTACTCAAAAAGAATATGCCGATATACTTCAGTCTTCTTCAAATAATCTACTTGGTTTAATTAATGATATTTTAGACTTGTCTAAGATAGAAGCAGGTAAAATGACAATTGATTCCAAACGATTTAATGTTCATCGACTTGCTAAAAACTTAGTAGAGTTATTTAAGCCAATGTCACTAAACACAGGAACCGTGTTGAATTTAAGTATTTCAAAAGATGTTCCTAATTACATAGAAGCTGATTCAACTAAAATAAGTCAGGTTTTAACCAACTTAATAAGTAATGCTGTTAAGTTCACAATAGAAGGAAATGTAAATGTTAGAGTAGGATTGAAAAATTCAAATAATATTTATTTTGAGGTTGAAGATACAGGTGAGGGAATCCCAAAAGAAAGTCAGAAGATTTTATTTAAAAAGTTCACGCAATTAACGGGAGCGAATGAATCTAAAATTAAAGGAACTGGTTTAGGTTTAAGTATTGTAAAAGAATTGGTAGCCTTAATGGGAGGTGAAATTAACTTGGAATCAGAAGTAAATGTAGGTTCAACTTTCACTTTTGATGTCAAATTCGTTTCAACAAATCAAGAAGTTATTAAGGAGGTAGTTCGTGAAGATGAGTTTAAGTCAATGAAAATATTATTAGTAGATGATATTTCTGTAAATAGGAAAGTTGCTAGTATTATGTTGAAAAAATTGAATTGTGAAATTGTTGAAGCTGTTAATGGTAAAGAAGCAATTTCAATAATAGAAGAAGAGCAGTTTGATTTGGTATTAATGGATATCCAAATGCCTGTAATGGATGGAATTGAAGCTTTAACTAAGTTAAGAGAGATGAATGTTACAATACCTATAATAGCCTTGTCTGCAAACGCACTTGAAGGAGATAAAGAAAAGTATTTAAAACTTGGGTTTAATAACTATATTTCAAAACCAATAACTTTAAAATCATTAAAAACTGAGTTGATTGGGTATTAGAATTCCTAAATTTGTATTGTGAATTCCAATCATAAAATATTACTAGCACCACTTCAAGGTTTTACAGATTTTAGGTTTAGAAAATCTTTTTTCAAATATTTTGGAGGTATTGACTCTTGTTATGCTCCATACATTAGACTGACTAATGATAAGGAGATAAAGAAATCTCAGAAACTAGACATTCTTCCAAAAAACAATATTGGAATGCCTGTTAAGCCACAACTAATGGTTAACAGTGTAGATGACTTTATGCTAGTTGCTAATTATGTGAAGAGTTTAGGTTATGACGAAATTAATTGGAATATGGGATGTCCATATCCAATGGTTGCAAAACGATCTCTCGGAGCTGGATTATTAGAACAGCCAGATAAAATAAAACAATTACTTGAAGAAATCATTCCGATTAGTCCTTTAAAAATAGGCTTAAAAATGAGGATGGGTTATGAAGATACTAGTGATATTTTAAACATCATTCCATTTTTAAATGATATGCCAATTACTGAGGTAATTATTCATGCTCGATATGCTAAGCAATTGTATAAGAAAGGCTTGGATTACGATAGATTTAATGAATGTATCGCTTTAAGTAAACATGAATTAACGTTTAATGGAGATATTAATTCAGTGCAAGACTTTAATGATTTAAAAGAAAAGTTTCCAAACACAAAATCATGGATGTTAGGAAGGGGAGTAGTAGCAGATCCTTTTCTTCCAGAGATGATTAAAAATGGCGAAACCGAGTATCCTGAAAATAGGAGAGAAATTTTCAAACAATTTCATGATGAACTGTTTGAAGATTATCGTTCTTACTTATCAGGAGAAAGACAAGTCCTTATGAAAATGACATCCTTTTGGGAGTATTTCGCAATGAGTTTTCAGAACAGTAGAAAAATATACAAAGGCTTTAAAAAAGCAAAAACACTTGATAAATACGACGATGCATTAAAATTTTTTATGGATTCAGAACTTTAAATGTCTTTTGTTAAATCTGTAACTTTTAAAGGCTTTTCAACAGTAAAACCTTCAGCGAATTCAGCTTTAATTAATCTACCATATTCTCTAGATCTAGCTTTAATGAAATCTAAAAAATCAATTCCACTAATTGGAGTTTGTGGTTCCTTACTTTCAGGACTCCAAAATTGAGTCTTATAAGCTTGAATACACTTTATTTTATCTTCTATAACATCTGATACATCAACTATGAAGTCAGGCTTGATATAATAGTCTTGGATATAATGGTAAATAGTTTTTGGTCTCCAAGCAGCTTGAGGCTCATCACCATCAAATGTTTTCACTTTTGGTAAACCAGCCAAGAAACACGCATCACTAACAAGTTGACTTCCTCTCCCGTGATCAGGGTGACGATCATAAATAGAATTAGCTAAAACTATGTCTGGTTGATATTTTCTAATTGCGTAAACAATCTTTAACTTATTTTCTTCAGACACCTCAAAAAAGCCGTCTTTCATTTTTAAGTTTTCTCTTGCTGACAAACCAAGTAGTTTAGATGCTTCAGTCGATTCTTTTAATCGTATTTCGGCACTTCCTCTTGTCCCTAGTTCACCTTGTGTAAGATCAACAATTCCAACAGTGTGACCTAGTTGAATTTGTTTGATAATAGTACCGCCACAACTAATCTCTACGTCGTCTGGGTGTGCTGAAAATGCTAAGATATCAAGTTTCATATGAGTGATTTGTTATAACAAATATATGAGTGTTATAATTAATTATCAAATGAAGGTTAATAAAAATTGAAAACATGAAGCTTTTAATAGCTTTTTCACGTTAATTTAGTAACGAGTAGCAATGAAGTGGAAAACTAGATATATAAGGTATAAGAAAATTACGAGAAGGCTTAGCCGGTTCTTAGTGATTTTCTTTGGTCTAGTACTAATTTCTGGATACTTGGTTTTCAAGAGTAGTGTAGTTCAAACTAAACTTACCAATCAAATTGGTAGTGTTTTATCTGAGAGAACTAATGCTAAGATTTCAGTAGAGAAAGTAGATTTCAAGCCATTTAAGACCTTTGTTTTAAATGGTTTACTGATTCTGGATCATCATGATGATACTTTGCTTTACGCTGAAGATTTTTATATTGAGATTAACGATTATGATTTAGATAAGCGTTTAGTTGAGCTTGAATTACTAGAGTTAAATGAAGCCGATTTCAATATTAAAAAATATAAAGGGGAGCAAAAAACAAATCTAAAATACTTTCTAGCGGGGTTAATTAAAAAGAAGAAGAAAAAAAGAAGAGAGTGGAGTGTTTATATTGAAGATCTAGGATTAGAAGAACTGAAATTTACTTATGAAGATGAGAATAAACCTACACAGAATAATAAAGTAGATTTCAAACATCTTGAGTTGAATCATGTTAATGCTGATTTTAACGATGTGGTTTATCATGAAGGCTTATTAAGCGTTAATTCCGAACTACTTTCTTTCAAAGAAAAGTCTGGGTTTGAAGTGATCGGATTACAAGGGAATATGATGATGGATAAAAACCGTTTAGTATTTAAAAACTTCGAATTAGAAACTCCAAATAGTGATGTGAATGGAGAAATAAAAATGGAATATGAAGATTTTAATGCTTTTAAGCATTTCAATACTGATGTTACATTTTTAGGTGAATTTGAAGAGACTACTGTTGATGGGGGAGATATCGCTTATTTTGCTCCTAAAATAAAAGGAATCGATAGAAAGATTGAATTTAAAGGAGACATCTCTGGAACAATCGTAGATTTAAAAGCTGATGAGCTTTTCTTTTCATATGGTAGGAATACTAAGTTTGAAGGGAATATTTCAATAAAGGGCTTACCCAATTCTAAAACAGCGATTATTCAAGCTGAGGTTCGAGATTTAGAAACTTATGAGTACGATTTGAAATCTATTCCATTGCCACCATTTGGCTCAGGTAAAACTTTAAAAACACCTAAATGGGTAGCTAATATGGGGAAGATGGGATTCCAAGGACGGTTTTCGGGAATAGCGTCACACTTTGAAGCCTTTGGATTAGTTCAAACAGTAGCAGGAGATATAAGAACTGATGTTTCATTTAAAAGAGACAGTAACAATGTAACTCAAATCATAGGGAAGGTAAATAGTAAGTCTTTTGATCTAGGGAAAACACTTGGGAGAAAGAGTTTAGGAGTTATATCTGTAAGTGGAGAGTTAGATGCACTTGCTAAAGAAAGGGGATATGCTTTAAAGTTTTTCGGAGATATTCCACGATTTGAATTTATGGATTATGCCTATTCAAATATTAAAATGGATGGTGAAATTAGAGACCGTGTTTTTAGTGGAGAACTTTTGGTAAACGACAGTAATTTACTTTTGGATTTTGATGGTGAAATTGATTTTAGTAATCCAAAGAGACAGCGTTATGATTTCGTTGCTGATTTAAAGCGCGCAAATTTAAACGAGATCAATTGGGTTAACAAGGATTCTGCTGCTCAAGTTAGTGGGAAAGTAAATATCGGATTAACAGGTAACAATATAGAAGATATGAACGGTATCTTAAGGGTTGACGATATTGTTTGGAAAGAGAGCGGTAAAGAGTATAAATTAGATTCCCTGAAATTAAGGTCAATCAAACAAAAAGATCGAGAGATGATCATTTTAAATTCTGATTGGTTTATGGGGAAAATTGAAGGGAGTTATAATTTAAAAGAGATCTATCCAACAATAATTAATGTATTCTCAAAAGAAATACCTTCTATTGTTAAGGCGTATCCATTAAACAAAAATCATAAGGGAGGTAATAAGTTTAGATTGATGTTTAAGGTTTATAACTATGAAATGATTCATGAGTTATTTACGCCTAATTTCAACGTGTCTGAAAATTCTAGATTTAGTGGGAGGTTTGACGATGATACACAATCTTACCTTGTACAATTTGCATCTGATTCTATTCAGCTTAAGAATAGGAGGATTGATGGACTAAAAATATACAGTAAGAATAAATCAGATAAACTGAATTTAAACGCTAAATGTAAATTCATTCAACTTTTTGATACAGTAGGATTACATAATATAAAACTACAGGCAAACATTGATAGTAACATATTAGATTATCAAGTTGGATACAAAAACATTAGTGGTTTTGATAATTATGGTGATGTAAATGGAGAAATTGATTTAAATGATCTTAGCAAAATTAAGACTCATTTTAACGAAACCAAATTTGTATATAGAGATACCGTTTGGAGCATAGACACGAATAATTCGATTGTAATTGCTGGTAATAATATTAAAGTAAACAATTTAAAACTTTCATCAGTAGGTCAGTATTTGTCGGTTGATGGGACTGCATCACCAGCATCTAGAGATTTTCTAAAAGTTAATATGAATGGTTTAGAACTTGGGACTTTTAAATATTTCTGGGATCGTTTAAAACTAGATATAGTTGGTGATGCAACTGGAGAGATCTTATTTAGAGGTGTGTTTGGTAACCCTGTATTTACTTCTAAGCTTGCTGTTCATAGGTTAAGGTTGAATGATCAAGTATTCGGAAAGGTAGACCTGAGTGCTGATTTTGTTCCAACTGAAAGGAAAATTGAGCTTGAGCTACTGGTTAGAGAGGCAAAGGGTTTAACGCATGATAAAAAACTAAAAATTACAGGTGGCTATCATCCATTTGATAATAAGAGGTTGGATTTGCATGCTTCATTAAGGCGAATGAAAGTTAAGTTTTTAGAAAAGTATTTTGAAGGTGTGTTTTCGGAATTTGAAGGAGGAGAAACTACAGGAGAACTTGATATTGTAGGGAATCTAAAACATCCTGAAATGAAAGGAAGAGCTAAAATAATTAATTTGAATCTAAAAGTAGATTACTTAAATGTTAAATATGCTATCAAAAATCAAGAGGTGATTTTCAAAAAAGATACAATGATTTTTGAGAACTTTGTTGTTGGTCATAATAAATGGGTGGAATCTAAAGCAAGAGTAAATGGGGTTGTAACTCATACAGGATTTAAGAAATTCATGTACAATATTGATCACCTTGATCTAAGTAATTTCTATTGTTTAAATACTACAGCAAATGAAAATCAAACTTATTACGGGCAGGCCTTTGTAGAAGGTCTTGTAAATCTTACAGGAGATGGTGTTACAAACTACATAGGAGGAAATGTGTCAACAGTTTCATATGAAGGTTCGGGAAACTCGGGTGTTAGTAATCTTACAATGCCGTTGGATCAAACAGAAGAATTGGAGTTAAGTGAGTTTGTCCGTTTTATTAACCTTTCTGATACTTTAAAACATAAAAAGAGTCAACTTAGTGAGGTTCCAAATCTTACAGGTTTAGAGCTTGATTTTAACTTTAAAATAAACAGAGAAGCATTGGTTAGTATTATTTTCGATCCAGCCGTGGGGGATGAAATAAAAGCTAATGGACACGGATCAATTGGAATGGAGGTTAATTCTGATGGAACGTTTAGAATGTATGGTGATTTTGAGATTGACGAAGGGGATTACTATTTCACCCTTCAAAGAATAATTGGAAGAAAGTTTATTGTAAAACCAGGAAGTAAGATGAGTTGGGATGGTGATCCATTGGATGCAACTATTAATATGCATACTTATTACCGATCTAGAGCTAACTTGATTGATCTGGTTGATTCTTCACAGGTAGTTAACTATGAAGACTTAAATGAGTTGTTTAATAAGCGTATTGCTGTAAATACTGATTTGTTTTTAAAGGGTAGTTTGTGGAAGCCCAATATTGATATAGGAATTACTTTACCAAATGGAACTCCTGAAGAAAATAATCACTTAGAGAGCTATATTATTGGTGAAGATGAAATTAACAGACAAGCTTTTACTTTGCTTTTAGCTAGTCACTTTATTCCGCCAGTAGGATCTGAAGATTTAAGAGAAGATGGAATTAATCAAGGATTACAAGTTATTGAAGGACAGTTAAACAATGCTTTAAGTAATATATGGGATAATGTTGATTTAGGGGTTGATTACAATACAACAACCGATGATAAACTTAAAGATGAAATACGACTACTAGCTGGTTTTCAATATAAGAAATTTACAGTTCGAACGGATTATGATATTAATAGACAGGTAGGAGATATAGAAGCTGATTTTAAAATCACAAATAATTTTAGAGCCAAAGCATATCATAAAATCACGAAGGATGAAGAGCTTGGAGTTGGAAGTACGGCGCCTACTAATACTTCCGGTTTGGGGGTGTCTTATCAGAAAAGCTTTAATTCTTTTAAGGCTCTTTTCAGAAGGAAGAAAAAGGTAAAACCTGATCCTAAAAAGGTTGCTAAGTGACTTCTAGTGATGGTAATGTCGGAGTGAGATCTCATAAGTATAGGTATGGGTTCAATGGAAAAGAAAAGGATGATGAAGGAATGGGCGGAGGTGGCTCGACTTATGATTATGGATTTAGAATTTATAATCCGAACATTGCTAAGTTTTTGAGTGTTGACCCGTTAAGTAAAAGTTACCCCTGGTACACTCCGTATCAATTTGCTGGAAATAAACCAATAGCAGCTATTGATTTAGACGGACTAGAGGAATATATAGTAGTTAGGTGGTATAATAATGGTCAGTTAGCTGAAATTTCAATTTTAATGGTTTCAAGAGCTAGAAAAGCTGCAAATGGACTGGGAGAAGGTACTGTTTATATTGAATTAAATAATGATGCTGCAGGACAAGCTACATATCAAAATATTTTTGGAGGTGCTCAAGGGACAACAAGCAATACTGAAAATAATACAACTTTCTCTGCAATACTAGATGGCTCAGGAGGAGTCTTACTTGGTGTATATCAAGAACCTGCCGATGCAGATGCGAATGGACTAAGACCTCTTGAGAGGGATATAGTTGAAAGAAGAAAAGCTATAGGCCACTCTA
>CAWVWF010000070.1:0-15762 GCA_963933885.1 uncultured Flavobacteriales bacterium
TTTTGTAGCTGTGTTTTCTGGATTTATGAACAACACCCCTTTAGTAGCGCTACTTTTACCATATGTTGTTGACTGGGGAAGAAAAAATAATATTTCTCCATCCAAATTATTAATACCACTTTCCTATGCTGCAATAATGGGTGGAGGACTTACATTGATAGGGACAGCAACCAACCTTATTGCAAATAGTATTTTGGTTCAGCGAGAAGGAGCGCAAGCAGCTTTAGGAATGTTTTCATTTTTTCCAGTTGGAGCACCACTTGTAATTGTAGGTGTTTTATATATTGTGTTTTTCGGAAAGAAGATCTTGCCAAACAATACTGGAATCTTATCTAGTTTTAACGAAAATACAAGAGAGTATTTAGTTGATCTTAAGGTTGCGGTTAACTCTCCGTTAATTGGAAAAACAATTGGTGAAGCGAACCTTAGGAATTTAAAAGGATTATATCTTGTTGAAATTGTACGACCAGATAAAGTTAGAACTGCACCAGGACCACAAGAGATTATGCGTGCTGGGGATTACTTGATTTTTGCCGGAGCAACTGAAAACATTGTTGATATAGTTAATGAGAATTTAGGTCTTGAAATGCCTAATGAATTAGAAAAGTTAAAAAGTAAGAAGGAAGTTGTAGAGGTTATCATTTCGTACAACTCTTCTTTATCTAAAAAGAAAATAAAAGATTCCAACTTCAGAGCGAAATTTGATGCAGCAATTATAGCTGTAAGAAGAGATGGTGAAAAACTATTTGGAAAGATAGGAGAGATCCAGCTAAAGAAAGGAGATATGATGTTATGTGTTGCTGGGCATGATTTCTACAAAAGAATTGGACAAAATAATGAATTGACGTTGGTTTCAAACGTTCGTCAACTTCAAGATTTAGGTGGTAAGAAATCGGCTACCTTAATTGCGGCTACTTTCCTTTCTATCTTATTTCCTGCTTTAGGATTGATTTCTTTATTCCAATCTTTATTACTACTGTTTGTATTCCTGTTAGTAACAAAAATTATTCTTTTTGGAGAATTAAAACGAGCGATTAATATCAATATGATTGTTATTATGGGAGGTGCTCTATGCCTTGGAGTAGGAATGGACAAATCCGGAGCAGCCACTTATATTGCCGAAAATTCATTGTCGTTTTTAGCACCATTTGGTGCACTAGGATTATTAGCTGGAATATATGTTATTACGAATTTACTAGCTGCTTTTATGACAAACATTGCAGCGGTTTCTATATTAATGCCAATTGCTATTAGTACAGCAAAATCTTATGGATTTGATATTTTACCATTTGTATTGTGTGTTGCCTTTGCGGGTTCAAAATCATTTATAACCCCAATTGGTTACCAAACGAACATGATGGTTTATGGACCAGGTGGATATTCGTTTAAGGATTATTTCAAATTTGGATTTCCATTAACTATAATATTTATGATTACGACCTTGGGAATGTTAAATTGGCTGTATTTATAGCCAAAAGAATGATTTTTGAAATAATCAATCATTTTCCTGTTTCTCTATTGAAATCAAATGCTTATTTTTGTGTAGAACAATTCTAAATAAGGATATGATTCCATCTAAAGATCAAATACTAGAAGCATTAAGTTCGGTACAAGAACCGGATTTAAAAAAAGATATAATTTCGTTAAACTTAGTAAGTGATTACGTGTTTACGGAAGATACTGTCGCCTTTTCGGTTAAGGTGAACAATCCTGCAATGCATAACAGAAAGAAAATGGAGGAAGCATGTGAATTTGCTATCCAACGTTTTATTTCTAAAGACATTAAGGTAAAGGTTGATGTCGTTCCATTGCCTCAAGATAGAGATCCTGAGCATAGAACAGTTTTACCTGGAGTTAAAAACATTATCGCAGTTTCTTCTGGAAAAGGAGGAGTTGGAAAATCAACAGTTACTTCTAACCTTGCAGCAGGTTTAGCGCAACAAGGATATAAAGTAGGTTTAGTTGATGCTGATATCTACGGACCAAGTATGCCGTTGATGTTTGATGTTAGAAATGAAAAACCAACAACAATTGATGTTGATGGTAAAAATTATATTCAGCCAGTTGAAAACCATGGTGTGAAAATGTTATCGATTGGATTTTTTGCAGATGCAAATCAAGCAATCGTTTGGCGTGGACCAATGGCTTCAAAGGCACTTCGTCAGATGTTCCTAGATACTTACTGGGGAGAATTAGATTACTTACTAATTGATTTACCTCCTGGTACTGGAGATATTCACTTAAGTTTAGTTCAAACTGTTCCTGTAACTGCTGCAATCGTTGTAACAACACCACAAGGAATTGCTTTAGCAGATGCTAAGAAAGGAATTGGAATGTTTCAATTAGAAAACATCAAAGTTCCAGTTTTAGGAATTATAGAGAATATGGCTTACTTCACGCCACCTGAATTACCTGATAATAAATATTATATTTTCGGTAAAGAAGGAGGGAAGAACTTAGCGGAACAATTAAAGGTGAGATTATTGGGGGAAATTCCAATCGTTCAAAGCATTTGTGAAGCAGGAGAAGCTGGTCGTCCAGCAATTTTACAAGAAACTACGCCACAAGCTATTGCTTTTAAAAGCATGGTGGATGAAGTTGTAAAAGCTACTGAGATTCGTAACAAAACAATGGCACCAACCAAGTTGGTGAAAATGGCTTAAGAATGGATAAAGCAGCGATTTTAGAAAAAGTAGATTTAGGATTAGAAAAAGTTAGACCTTTTTTGCAATCTGATGGAGGTGATGTGAAAATTATCGGACTATCAGATGATGGTGTTTTAACACTGGAATTCCTAGGGAACTGTAGCTCGTGTAACATGAGTAATTCTACTTTTAAATCAGGAATTGAAGAAAATGTGATGAATGTTTCACCCGAAATTAAATCGGTTGAAGTAACGAACTTAGCAGCTTCTAAATAAAAGCTGATAAATGTCATTAAATTGCTTCTATATCTGCGCATTAAGTAGTAATTTTGCATGTATTAAATGAAAACTAAACTATTCCATACAAATGTTGTCAACCGATTCATTCAACGAAATGAATTGGCAGTCACTTTTGTGGGTGGAAAATATTAAATAATTACGAGGCCTTTCTTTTAAGAAAGGCCTTTTTTGCTAGTATTATGGGTCATATTCAAGAAACAAAAGATGAGGTAACGATATTATTTGCAGGTGATTCTGGAGATGGTATTCAGTTAACAGGTGGACAGTTCACAGAAACTGCTGCTTTGTTAGGAAACGACATCAGTACTTTTCCAGATTTTCCAGCAGAAATTAGAGCTCCTCAGGGAACTGTTGCTGGAGTATCAGGATTTCAGTTACATTTTGGAAGTATAGAACTATTTACACCTGGTGATAGTGCCGATGTATTAGTTGTTATGAATGCAGCAGCATTAAAATCCAATTTACACAACCTGAAAAAGGGAGGGATCGTCATTGCAAATATCGCAGGTTTTGATAAAAAGAACTTACGTTTAGCAAAGTATGAAGATGCTGTAAGTCCTTTAACTGATGGAACACTTGATGGATATAAAATTCATGAAGTTGATGTTACTAAGATTACAAGAGAAACTTTAAAAGATTCTGGATTAGGAGTAAAGATCGTTGATCGTTCTAAGAACATGTTCGTTCTTGGATTCCTTTACTGGATGTATAACAGGACACTTGAAAATACAATTAAGTTCCTTGAAACTAAGTTTGCTAAGAAGCCAGAATTAGTTGCTTCTAATATTGCTGTTTTAAAAGCAGGGTATAACTATGGTGATACTGCTGAGGCAATTGCATCAAGATTTGAAGTAAAGCCAGCTAGTATTAAGCCAGGAACTTATAGAAATATAATGGGTAATGAAGCCACTGCAATTGGATTAATTGCAGCAGCTCAACAATCAAAACTAGATTTGTTTTGTGGAACTTATCCTATAACACCAGCTTCTGATATTTTACATTTCTTATCGAAATATAAAAACTTTGGCGTAAAAACGTTTCAAGCGGAAGATGAGATTGCGGGAATTTGTGCTGCAATTGGAGCATCATTCGGAGGATCTTTAGGAATTACAACTTCTTCAGGACCTGGTATAGCATTGAAAGGTGAAGCGATTGGATTAGCTGGTATTTTTGAAATTCCATTGGTTGTTGTAAATGTACAACGTGGTGGACCTTCAACTGGATTACCAACAAAAACAGAGCAAGCAGATTTATTCCAAGCAATGTATGGAAGAAATGGTGAATCACCAGTTCCAGTAATTGCTGCTCAATCTCCTTCTGATTGTTTCAATGCTGCATACGAAGCATGTAGAATTGCTTTGGAACATATGACACCAGTTTTCTTATTAACTGATGGTTATATCGCGAACGGAAGTGAGCCTTGGGAAGTATTGAAGTCGGAAGACTTACCTAAAATCGATGTTAAGTTTGCCGCACCTCGTGAAGAGGACGACGCACCTTTCTTACCTTACAAGAGAGACGAGAAATTTGTTCGTCCTTGGGCTATTCCAGGAACAAAAGGTTTAGCACATAGAATTGGTGGTTTAGAAAAAGATTTTGAAACTGGAAATGTTTCTTATGATCCTGAAAACCATGAAAGAATGGTTAAAGTTCGTCAGGCTAAAGTTGATAAAATTGCTGATTTCATTCCAAAACAAGAAATTGATGCGGGAGAAGAAACAGCTGATATTTTATTATTGAGTTGGGGATCTACATATGGAGCTGTTAAAACAGCGACACGTGATTTGACTAGAGCAGGAAAAAGCGTATCACATATACACGTTAGATATTTAAATCCACTGCCTAATAACCTAGGAGACTTGATTAAAAAGTTTGATAAGGTTATTGTGCCAGAGATGAATAACGGTCAGTTTATTAAGATTATTCGTGAGAAGTTCTTAGTAGATGCGATTGGATTAAATAAAATTAAAGGACTTCCATTTGCTACGCAAGAGATTATTGCAAAGGTGAATGAAGTACTAGCTTAAAACATTGAAAGATGGCGGAAGTAGCAGAAAAGAAACTTACAGCAAAAGATTACGCTTCAGATCAGGACGTTAAATGGTGTCCAGGTTGTGGAGATTACTCTATATTAAAACAAGTACAAAGTGTTTGTGCAGATTTGGCTTTAAATAAAGACGAAACTGTATTCATATCAGGTATTGGGTGTTCATCTCGTTTTCCATATTACATGGATACTTATGGGATTCATTCGATTCATGGTAGAGGACCAGCTTTCGTAACTGGTTTAAAAACAGCTCGTCCTGATTTAAATATTTGGATGATTACAGGAGATGGTGATTCTATGTCTATCGGAGGAAATCACTTTATTCACTTAATGCGTCGAAACATTGATGTGAATGTACTGTTGTTTAACAACCAAATTTATGGTTTAACTAAAGGACAATATTCGCCTACTTCAGAGACAGGGAAAGTAACGAAATCAACTCCGTTTGGATCAATTGATCACCCGTTTAATCCATTAGCTTTAGCTATGGGAGCAGATTCTACTTTTGTAGCGCGTACTTTGGATAGAGATCCAAAACATATGCGTCCAATTTTAGTTGAGGGTGAAAAGCATAAGGGAACATCTTTAATTGAGATCTACCAAAACTGTAACATCTTTAATGATGGTGCATTTTTTACTTTCACAGAGAAGGCTACGAAAGCAGACAGTGCAATTTTTATTGAGCACGGTAAGCCTTTAATATTCGGAATGGAATCTGAAAAAGGAATTGTATTGGATGGTTTTACTCCTAAAGTAGTATTGCTTGCTGATGTTGATGAAAGTGAATTATGGGTACATAATCAGTACGATCGTATCAAAGCTTCTATCTTAACAAGATTCTTCGACGACCCTCGTCAAGAAGGAGCATTACCTCGTCCGTTTGGGATTTTCTACCAAGAAGAAAGAGGTTTATATGAACAAGGTGTTAAAGCACAAGTTGAAAAACATATTGAAGCTAAAGGAGCTCCAAATTTAGATGCTTTATTAGAAGGTCCGAATACTTGGACAATTGAGTAATCTAAGGAAAATATAAGTAATAGAAAAGCCTGTAGATTTAAATCTACGGGCTTTTTTTTTGCTCGATATGACTTTATTATAGACTGTATGTCAAAAGGAGTAACACACAGTTTTAAGAAAGGATTTAACGTAAATAAGATTAAAACCATTAAATAAAAAACGGCAGCATATAACATTCGTACTTCTTGATTTGAGTGAAACGGAAATCTAGAAGGTAAACTATCCGATTTGTAATCGGTGTAAAACAAGTAATTGTTATTTTAGTAGTTGAAAACCGATTATAAATCGGAAGAAGAGTTTAACCTTTCAGATTACGCTTCGCTAAATCAGAAAGTACGATGAAAAATCAAGCAGATTTCTATTGGACTATACCAAATGAATCCGCACTTACTAAACAAGGCTTAAAGAAAAAGCTGTTAATATCGCTAGCGCAAGTTTATTCATATATACTTTTTTTCAATGGAATTCAAGATTCGCCTTCGGCTCGGAGAGCGAAGCGTAACTTGTGTTTATCTTTTGGCAAGGCTGTGCCTTAAATGCGGAGGTAACTTAATAGTGATCCATTGTGATTACTGTGTGGGACACAAGGCACAGCCTTGCGCCAGCATAAGTTTAGTTTGATCGATTGGAATTGACTAACTAATAAATTACACGTACTTCTTGATTTGAGTGAAACGGAAATCTAGAAGGTAAACTATCCGATTTGTAATCGGTGTTAAACAAGTAATTGTTATTTTAGTAGTTGAAAACCGATTACAAATCGGAAGAAGAGTTTAACCTTTCAGATTGCGCTTGGCTAAATCAGAAAGTACGGTCCCGATACAGAGTTAAGTAAAATTTTACGTTTGTTTCATTCAAACATAAAAATATTGTAACGTTGTACTTTCATTCTGTTATGTAATAAACCTTCATAATGTTAAGATTTTTATTCTTCAGTTTCTTCACTTTAAGTTTAGTAGCTACATCAATTTCTCAAACTAAATTCTCAAGTGATTTTGATTTTAAGATCAACTTTTACAGTGCAAGTCGTGAGGAGATTATTTTTGATCATAGAATTAAGGGATCTTTAAAAGGACAGTATGAATTTCAAACAAAGGTTCTTAATCACACTAGTTTAAAGAAAGATAGCAGTAATATTAGTCAATTCATAGAAGCTGTAAATCAGGGGATTTTAAATAATAAAATCAAGGCTTACTATAAATCCTACAATTCTTCAATTTTTAAAGAAGTTGAACCAGAATACTTTTTTTACAGACACGATACTGAATTTGTTGAGGATGAAAATGGAGATATAATTCCAATTGCAATTTCGGATACTATTGATTATTCAATGATCAAAAGAATTGACTGTTTGCAGGAATGGTACTACAATATAAAAAAGAACCAATTTGAGGTTCAAACTATTGCATTTTCACCTGTTGCTGCAATATTTAGTAATGACAATAAAGATTTTCATGGATGGATGAGAAGGTATACTCGGAAGCAAGGAAATGTTTTTTCTATGGAGAAGAGTAAAAACATTGTACATAAACCAAACACGGTTTGGGGTCAAAGAATAAACTTATCAATTCCTTTAAATGACTTTGAAATTAAAAGATCTATCCATAGAGAATCCGAACCTATCAAGTCAATTTTAGAACCCCATTTAAGTAGAATCCTTTTCAATCAAATATTAACAAATAAACTCAAAGCTTATATCCCAAAAACAAATATTGAATACACGCCTCCTCGTTTAGATTCGTTAATGAAAAGTAGAGTAGATACGGAATACATTGAACATGAATATGGGGATGTTGAAGTTATTGAGGTAGTCAATCCGTATACTACTAGCGATTTGGGTGCATTAAAAGTAAAACAGCGTATTTACTTCAATCAAAAATCTCTGAAAATAGAAGCTAAAATTGAAAGTGTTATTCTTACGATTATTATTTTGGATGATAATGGGAAGTATATTAAGAATACTGATTTGTTTGAAGTTCGCTTTGAGTAAAACTCGGGCGTATGTTGCGGAGGACATGCGTGTGCACTGAGATTCGTGTCTTCAGACACGAATGATTATGTAGTACTTCTGCATTTGAAGACAATATGAATTAAATAAAAAATGGATTCTTAAAGATTATAGTTTTCAGTATTTGAATAAAAGCTATTTTCGTACATCATATAAAAACATATGAAAATATTCATACTGAAAGTTGAGGGAAATATTCATTTGCTAATAAAGTCGGCTGCGTCAAATGATGTAGTTAATTTTGATGGATACAGTTTTAAATTAGAAAACTCTACTTCTAACTTTAATGAAAAAGATGTTATTGAAATAATTAACTGTAATGTTGAGGGGATTAGATTGGACTATGATGGTTCTTATTACATTAAATATAAAGAAGGGATTATAGTGATATTTACAGCTCCTCAAGGATACGGTGATCTTGCACAAATGTATAGAAATGTTAAGTTTGACTCAGTTGATAAAAATAGGGAATAGAATTGCATTTGAATCATTCATTGAAGATTATGAAGAAGCTGAAAAGTGTAATGTAAGCCATAACTGGCTTGTGAAAAACACAAATTAAATACCGATTACAAATCGGATAATTCACCTTTCAGATTGAAAATCAGAAAGTACGTGTGTTCGTGTCTTCAGACACAAATACACGTACTTCTTGATTTGAGTAAAGCGGTAATCTAGAAGGTGAAAGTGCCGATTTGTAATCGGTATTCACATCCGGAAATCATTTCTAAATACGTTTTAACTTATTGTTCCAACCAGTTTTTAAAAACTGGTGTTTTAGCTCTTGAAACTATGATCTCTCCTTCTTGCGTTGGTTTTAAATCTACTTTTAATTTACCATTAAAGTATTGAGATATTTTACCAATTGCCTCTAAACTTGTGATGAACTGACGGTTTAATCTGAAAAATTTATTTGGATCTAATTGCACTTCAAGATCATCCAAGGAATTATTCAAAAAGTAATTCTTTCCATCATGCGTTTTAATTAAAACGGCCTTGTCTTCAGTGAAAATATATGCAACATCAGCTGCAGCAAGTGGTATTAATACATCTCCTTTGGAGATTAAAAACCTCTGCTTGTATGAGTTTCCTTTACCACTTAAAGCATTTTGTACCATTGCCGTTAAGTCTAAAGAAGACTGCGCCGAATTTACTGATGGCTCAATTTGAGTTTTACTTAATTTTTCAAAACTTTTTTCTAATTGTTCTTTAGTAAAAGGTTTTAGTAAGTAATCGATACTGTTTAGTTCAAATGCTTTAATTGCATATTGATCATAAGCAGTTGTAAAAATGATTGGACATTTAACTTCAACTTGCTCGTAGATCTCAAAACTGATTCCATCTGCCAATTGAATATCTGAAAAAACAACATCTGGTTGATCGTTGTTTTTAAACCATTCAATAGCATCTTCAACTGTATCTAATATTTCTAGGATTTCTGCATCGGGTTTGCAATCAAGAATTAGTTTCTCTAATCTGTTTGCTGCAGGAATTTCATCCTCAATGATAATAATTTTCACGATTCTAGGCTTTATTGTCAAGGTAAAAAATAATCTATAATTATTGGATGGATGAAGGATAAATTAAAGGTATTTTAACAATAAAATAATTTTCATCAATATCAATGGTCATTTTCAGCTTTGAATATTGTTGTATTTGTGATTGAATATAATCTAATCCTAAATTGGTTGATTCATCACTGAATGTCTTTTTAGGGTTTATATTGTTTCTAATTACAATATACTCTCCTTCTATAAATATTTCAAGTAATAATGGTTTTTTACGTGTTACAGCATTATGTTTCGATGCGTTTTCAACTAAGTTTTGTAATCCTAAAGGAGGAATCAAAGCCGTTTGATATTCTGGCGGAATATCCATTTTAATTACAAAGAATTCACCAAACCTAGTTTGAATCAAGAAGTTGTATTTTTCTACAATCTCAATTTCTTCATTCAAGGTTATCAATTGATTCTCATTGTTTTTCAGAATAAAACCATATAAATCAGCGAGTTCAGTTACGAACTTCAATCCAGTTTCATTATCGTCAGGAATTATACTCGCGGCTGTATTTATAGAATTAAACAAGAAATGAGGACTCACTAAATCTTGAAGTGCTTTCTTCTGCGTTGCTTTTCCTAAGTATTCAAAACTTTGCGTTTCCTTTTTCAAAAATTTACGTTGTCGCAGCAAATATCTCATTTGAATTAAGAACGTGATTAACAAAGCTTGAAATATTGTTGCTGAAAATACAATTGGATAAAAGATCCTGTACGCGACGGTATGCTGAAAAAAGATAAAACCTATGATACTTAATAACACGGCTTGTATTGTTCCAAATAGAAAAGAGTAGTTAAATGATAAACCATATTGTTTCAAAGGAACTCTTTCCCAAGTATGTGTACTATGCGCTTCAAACATCCATTTACGTTGAAAAAAAAGCTGTATTGGAACTGCGATTATAAAGAATATTGAGATAGTAAAAAACAGTCCGAATTTATCGGAAAAATGCAGGAAAGGCAGTACTGAAATTAACCAGCCGATCACGATTGTAGTTGCTATAAATCTTGTTGTAAAATTCACGTTTAAAATTAATTGAAAAATACGAAGAAATTAGTTGCGGTAATGCCTATTGTTGTTATTTTTACATTCGAAACCATATTTAAGACTACACAAATGAAAATTGCATTAGGAGGAGATCACGCAGGATTTGATTTAAAAGTGAAAGTTATTGAGAAGTTGAAAGCAGAAGGTCATGAGGTAAAGGATTTCGGACCTTTTTCTACAGACAGTTGTGATTATCCTGATTATGTTCACCCTTTGGCTCAAGCAGTTGAAAATAAGGAACATGATTTTGGAATTGTTATTTGTGGTAGCGGTAATGGTGTAAACATGGTTGCTAACAAATACCAAGGAATTAGATCTGGATTATGTTGGGAGCCAGGATTGGCTGAAATGACACGTTTACACAATGATGCAAATGTTCTAGCTGTACCAGCTAGATATGTATCGGAAGAAAAAGGTTTGGCAATTGTAGATGCATTTGTTAATACAGACTTTGAGGGAGGACGACATAATAATAGAGTAAACAAAATCGCTTGTAAGTAAGGTTTTTGGAACAGTAAGTGTTTTAGGAATCAACTTCCGGTATTTCGTTATTAATTTAATTCGTTGCTATGCAAAACACGTTTGTAGTATTTCTATCTGCCTTGTGTTCTTTGGCTTTTGCTCAAAAGAACCCGAACACTTATGTTGATTATATTAACCCACAAACGGCTAGAGTACATCTAGAATATCTTGCAGGTGAAGAATTAGAAGGAAGAGAAGCAGGAAAAGTTGGTCAGAAAAAAGCTGCAGTTTATTTAAGTCAGCAATTCAATTCTTACGGATTACCACAAGTACAAGATTCTTATTTTCAACGTTTTCCAGTTAGAGAAATTACGCCTGACAAGATTACGTTTTCTATAAACGGACAACCGTTTGAGTTTATGAATCATTTTTTACATTACTCAAACTTTGATGACGTATCTATAAAAGATGCTTCGATGGTTTTTGCAGGGTATGGAATTGATTCCGAAAACTATAATGACTTTTCAGATGTTGATGTTAAAGGTAAAATCATCATTATAAAAGATGGAGAACCAGTCAATAAGAAAGGAATAAAAAAAGTATCTGGAACTTCAGAAAAGAGCAAGTGGAAAAATAGAGCTGAAAAAGTTAAAACAGCAATTGAAAAAGGAGCAATAGGAGTTGTAGTAGTTAATAGATCTGTAGCAATGTATAGAAGCAGCTACAAACATTACTTCTCTAAAGCAAAAATGAAATTACAATCTGATGCCTTTGAATACGGAATTCCTGTTATGTTAATGGATGAGGAATTAGCCGATAGTCTATTGAAATCTGGAGGTTTAAAGAAAGGATTAGATAAAACATTCAGGAAGATCAATAAGAAAGGAAAACCAAGAAGTATAGATTTACCTTTTAAATGTAATATCGTTTCGAATATGGTTAACAATGATATGACTTCCGAAAATGTTTTGGGATTTGTTGAAGGAAGTGATTTAAAAGATGAGCTTTTGATTGTTACTGCACATTATGATCATATTGGAAAACATGGAGATGTTATTTTTTACGGAGCTGATGATGATGGGTCTGGAACAACTGCTTTGTTAATGATGGCTGAAGCGTTTTCTAAAGCAAAAGAAAAAGGTGAAGGACCAAGAAGAAGTATTTTATTCATGCCTGTTTCTGCTGAAGAAAAAGGATTATTAGGAAGTAGATATTATTCAGAGAATCCAATATTTCCATTAGAATCTACTGTTGCTGATTTAAATATCGATATGATTGGTAGGATTGATGAACCACACGAAGGGAATCCTGATTATGTTTATATCATTGGAAGTAATTTCTTAAGTACCGAATTACATAATATCAATGAAACTCAGAATAAGCTACATACTCAACTACAGTTGGATTATACTTTCAACTCTAAAGACGATCCAAACAACTTCTATAGAAGATCGGATCATTATAATTTTGCAAAACATGGTATTCCAGTAATTTTCTATTTTAATGGAGTACATGAGGATTATCACCAGCCTTCTGACACGGTAGATAAGATCAACTTTAATAAGTTATCTAAGATTACTCGTTTAGTTTATTACACGGCTTGGGATATTGCAAATAAGGATAAGAGGCCTGTTGTTGACGGGGAAGTGAAGTAGGTTACTATCCTATTCCGTACTTTTAGATTATGCTTCGCTAAATTAAAAAGTACGGTGGTGCGTTATATGGTGTTTTTTTATGAAAGCACTTGTCCAGTTACTCTTTCTAAGATTACTAATTGTGTCGGTGATATCTTTAATCGGGCTTCTTCATTAGTCATCCATTTTCCTTCTATGATTCCTGGAAATTTCTCAAGCTTTCCAGAATTCTTTTGGTACTCCACTTCAAACTAATTGGAAACCAATATCTCTGTACTTTTTGATTTAGCGAAGCGTAATCTAAAAGGTAAAAGTGCCGATTTGTAATCGGTATTCAAACAACAATAATATCAACTAAGCCCTTTCCCCCACAATAATCACCAGCACTACTATAAACATAATGGAAATCTTCATTAACTATTCCTGCTGAAACTGGATTTTGATGGATATAATTTACTTTCTGATCTAGGAATTTATTTGTAATTATTTCTTCAGCACCACTTCCACCTTTCCATACTTTATAACCAGACTTAGTAGCTTTCTCACCTGTTCTACTAAACATCCAAAGAATCCAATCACGTCTACTTTCTTTAGTAGTATTGATAGTCTTAATTATTTCTTTACTTGTGTGTCTCTTGAAGTCTCTGATAACGTCACTTAAATTGCCATGTTCTGTTTTGCAAACAAGATGAATGTGATTACTCATAATTACATATGCATGAATTATGAGTCCTTTATTTAAAGAGCAATAGTTCAAACTATCAGTTATTACTTCTCTTAATTCTCTACGGCTAAATATATCAATCCAGTTGATTACTGTAAATGTTAAAAAGTAAACACCTGTTTGATCATGTATTCTTTTCCCTTCCGTTGTCTTGTATATATTCATATTGTGAATATATAAGCTGATCTTTTTTGAATGTCTCTGACTCTGGTTTTAATTTCCGTTATTTTTCTTTTGGAATTATTGAGAAATGTTTGGGTTGAAAACCGATTGAAAATCGGATCTTTTACCTTTTAGATTACGCTTCGCTAAATCAAAAAGTACGGGTTAACAGTAAGGTGTTACGGATATGCAAGTATTATAAAGCCTAACCGGAAACTCCAATTAGGCTTTATCTTATTAAATCAAATATTTAATTCCAAAATATAATTTTGTACCAAATACTGGAGCCCAAATTAATGAAGCATCAAAACCGGGTGAGAAAGGGGAATCGCTATTAATTATAGGAGACTCTTGTTGGTAATTAAACAAGTTTTCTCCTCCAATATAGTAATCCCAAGTTTTATTAGGTTTAAATCTAATTTGAGCATTTAATGTGCTAAATGGTTCTGAATTATCAGAGGCTGACAACTGACTCGCTGGGATTCTACTTTTACCGTTCCAGTTTAAAGTTGCATCGAGAAACCACTTGTCTTTAATTTGGTATTCTCCATTCACAAAAGCTCGATGATTTGGCAACAGTTGATTTGAGATATAACCTGTCGTTTCCTGTTTTGTTTTTACATCATAAAATCTATAGGCAAAGTTTAAATGGAGTTTTTTAATAGGTTCAAGTTTAAGTTGAGCCATAAAACTGTTTGCATACGATGCATTTTTAACGAAGTAATAATTCACTTCATTAACACTTTTGTCTAAATCAGTTACAAGTTTATTATCAAAATCAGTTCTATAAAGATCAAAACTTAAGGTGCTCGGTCGACTAAGGATTTTAAACTTTTTGGTGAAATTCACTCCATAATTCCATCCGGATTCTTGTTCTAATTTATTTGGAAGAATGATATTTCTAGAAGAAACAAAAGTTCCAATATTCTCTAAAAAAGGATTTGGATTTTTAGTGCCACGTCCTCCTGAAAATCTAAAAACATTATTTTCTAAAACTTCCCATCTACCATGAATTCTCGGAGTAAATATCGTTCCCCATTCAGAACTTTGATCAAGACGTATTCCTGAAACTAAAGAAAAAGTTTCGGAAGGCTTAAAAGTGTATTCCAAAAAGGATCCTATTACGTTTTCGTTCCATCCATATGATAAAGTATTGAAAGAATTTTCAATAGTATTATATGTATATGTTAAACCAGTTTTAAGTGAATGATCTGTAGTGTTGATAATATCAGCATAAATCCAATTGGCATACAACTTCGTTTCCTTAGCTGATAAAGTATTGTTCCCAAAATCAAAGTCTTTTTCATCTATGAAAAAATGAGTTTGAAGACCAGTACTTCTTCCTGGTTTATCTTTAAAGATATATCCGTTTTTTGACCATGCTTCAAATTTATTCTGTTGATTTCTAACTTCGTATTTTGGAGAAGAGCGTGAGGTTTGACCACTTGTTTTATCGGTGTAATCAAATTTTACTCCTGATTTAGATTCCCAATTTGAACTGTCATTATGATAGGACCAAGTATTCATCACAACTACTTTTGGGCCTAATTGATTGTCCATAAATCCATCCTTGTTATTGTCTATCTCCTCAAATCCATTGTCTGCTTGAATAAAAAGTCTACTAAAAACATTCTTGTTGACTTTTATTCTAGAAATGGCATTGAGTTCTAAACGAGAACCAGAGTTTCCATATAAATTAAGGAACAGCTTTTCTTCAGACTCAGGAGCTATATACTCTGTGTTAATTTGTCCTGCGATTGAGCTATAACCATTAACAACAGATCCAGTCCCTTTAATGAGTTGAATACTATTTAACCATTGACCAGGTATAAATTCCATCCCCAAAACAGATGAATTACCAGTTACTGTTGGAATGTTTCCAGTGGAAATTAAAGAATAGGGTCCTGCTAAACCAAGTAATTGAATTTGTTTGGTTCCAGTAACGGCATCCGTAAATGAAACATCAACTGTTGGGTTTGTTTCAAAGCTTTCAGATAAATTACAACAAGCTGCTTTAGCAAGTTCTTTTTTACCGAGTGTTTCTATTTTCATCTCATTGTACATACTTATAGAAGATGCAGGCTTTTCAATAACAATATCAACTGAACTAATTTCATTTATTTGAGACAAGGATATCACCATTTCATGTTGGTGATCTAT
>CAWVWF010000071.1:0-15661 GCA_963933885.1 uncultured Flavobacteriales bacterium
ATGGTAAGCGAAGGTGTTGGAAGACTGATGGAGGGACTTGATAATAATAGTTGTATAATCATTTGGGACTGTCCCAGCTAGAAAAGGCAGTCTACGTCCTTTGTTAATCGACGTTTTGTCAATGGTTTAGGTGTCAGAAATAGGGTTTTATTGAAGGGGTTAAACATAGAATACACAATAACTAAGGAAGGGGAGACTCTTCCTTTTGTTGTTTAAACCACTAATGATTCAGGATAGTTCTGCTCTTAGAAATCAACAGTAACTAAGCATGAATAGTTGTTTGAAAGGTTTTTAAAGCGTAAAAAAAAGGACACTTTTAGAACGGTAGATTTTCGCTTTTTTATACTTTACTCGCGCGCATGTCCTTCCGGAGCATGCGCGAGAGAATGGTGGTCATCTCTTCGAAAGCAAAATAATTGGGGAAAGTCTTGAAATTTAATCCTTTAACTTATAAACTCTTCCTTTTTTGATTCTGGATCCATGTAATTGATACAAACGTCTAAATCGAAAATTGTACTGATAGAATGATTTAGGAATGTCTGCTAATTTAACTTTTACAATTATTGGTTTTGAATTAGAGTATAGAAGAAAAGAAATAGATTTGAGCTTTTCCTTTTTGTAGTTGAACTTCCAAGATAATATACTATTCTCATAGACCTTAACAAAGTGAAGAATAGAGCTTGTGAAGTTGATAGTTGTGTCGAATTTGGATTGTTTATCCTTTATGAATGACATAAGTACTTCTTTAGAAGTTATGTCATTAGAGCTAATTCTAGTTTGATCTCCTATCTTCCATCCATTTTCTTTTGTGTGTACCAGCCTTAAGCTGATTACAAGTCCATTTGTTGTATCATTATTATACCCGAAGTTTATTTCCTGACAATTACTGTCTAGCGTTTTATTTTGAAAAAATGAGATGGATTCTTCTTTATTGGTGCTGAGAGTTTTGAATAAACTCGATATTTTCTTTTTGGAAGAATTAATTGTTCGTATTGTTCTGTTTTTGAGGATTAAAGATTGTTTTCTAGTTTGTGGACCGTGAATCCTTTCAATGAGAGCATATTCTGTAGAGTCAATTATTTTCTCTAAGATCCAATTTTCATCTTGTTGTAGCACCTTGTCAAAAAGTAGCTCTGAAAATTCAAGAGCTGTTAATTTACTTTCATCGATAGTTTGAGTGTTTGTGTTTTTGTTAATTACAACGATATCATTTTGAGAATTGATAGTAATTGATTTTAATGTGGTATTGCTAACGCCCTTTAGAGAAGTTCCTTCAAGCTTTTGATTTAAACTTAAAATTACGTTTTGAAAGCTTGTTGTATTTAGTTTAATATTACCATCATCCATTATTTTCCAGCTTGAAAAGTTAGTAGCAAAGTCATCAAGCAATTCGGATGTATTTCTATTGATGTACTTATTGTATTTTATTCTATAACTAAGAAGAGAAGGAGGTAGGGCTTTGTTTCTTATTCTTTTGCTATGTCTTCGCCTTGAAGCTCCTGGATGGCGGTAAAAGACATAACCTCTACTGCTTTTAACTAAAGTGAAAAATAGTAATACAGGTTTTGAATTCGGGACAGGAATAATGATTTTAAGCTTTGTTAATTCGGATGTTTTGTTCTTTTTCCTGAATGAAATACTGTATTCCTTTAATCCGGTTGTGCCTTTTAACTTATAAAGTAAGTCTGATCTTAGATCTTGGAACTCAAGATAATTGTAATTAAATATGTCATTAAAAAGCACCGTCAAATAGGTGTTTGCTGAATCACCCTTGTTGGTTATGTTTTGCGAATAATATAAGTCGCTAAGGTTTAAAAGATGATTATAGAAAAATGAAGTGTCATTTTCTAATATACTTCGGTGTAATCCATCAATGAATTCATAAAGGCAATCTTCTGTTTTACTGTTCTTTTCTGAATAGAAATCATATGCATTGAAACTAACGAGATTTGTATTGTTCAGTGTTCTTATTAATAGTTTTGACTGTTCAGATACTTGTTTAATGTTTTTTACATCGGCAGTTAATATAAGGAAGTAGTGGTAGTCTTTAATATTTACTTTTTTTACTATATGCCACTTGTATGTTGGCTCATTATTTATTGAATCGGTTATTTCTTTTGGGTCAACTTTATTGATAGTTAATTTTACTTTGGCATCTTTACTTTCGAAAATAGATTTCAGCTTGTTGAATTCTTGAAAGAAATTAGTGTCTGTATCATTTTCAAGAAAAGCAAAATTGACTTTTATATTAGAAAAGTTAAATGAATTTGAATCTAATAATTTTTCAGGGATTTTAAATGAACCATCAGTCTGATTGACACTTATTTTTGAACCTTGAAAATTTAAATAGTTAACCGGATCTTGAGCTTGGCTATTTGTTGTTAGGAATATGGTAATCAGAAAAATTGAAAATATTTTCATTTGGTTTTTATCAAGTGACTACTTAACCCTAACTCTTTTTCCTTTCATTAAAATCTTGTGAATAGGATCGTATTCATTTTTCCATCCAATAAGGTATTGTGTGAAATCTCCAATATTCGCTTCTTCAATTCTAGAAACCATTGGGTTTGCCATGATGTCGTCTTTGAAATGCTTTTTTACATGTTCTGCGATTGCACTTTGTTTTCTTGGATTGTTTGGGTGTCTTAAAGATGCAGCTCCGAACAGTTCTAGAATTTGGTAAGAGATCATGCTTGGATTATCAAAAGATGTTACAAGGTATTCAATGTCTGAATTGTTTAGCGTATTTAATGAAAAGGCAATATGACCACCTTTATCTCTTTTATGAGCGAATAACAATACAACACTTTCACATTGGTGTTGATTTCTCAACATAGCTGCGAAACTTTGTTTTCCTTTGATTTTCTTTACATAAGGCTTTAAAGCAGTTTTTTGTTTTACAACTGAGGTTTTCATTTTCTTAGAAATCCCATCGTAATGCTTGTTTACTTTTGTAAGTCCCTGCATGCTTTGAAGCATTTTCATCGCGCTCTCATTGCTTTTTCCTGGAGCACCTTTTAGAGATGCTTTGTTGTGTTTGATTGTTTTGATATTTAAACTTATTCCGTTTTTCTTTGCTTCGCTTTCTATCCAGTTACAAGCCGTTTTAACAGAGTCTAAGTATATTTTCATTTCGTTTTCATCCCAAGGGTATAGCTTCTTGTTGGAAACGAAAATTGTATAAACCAATACATCACCTGTAAGTTTCTTACAGATGTTTCTATCTCTTGCCCAATCATTATCGATCTCTTTAATAGACGAACAAGCAAGCGCTGTGATAATTACGATAAGTGAATAAAGTAATTTTTTAAGATTATTTGTAGCTATCATTGAGTAGTTTTTTCTTAGGTTCGATCTTGAATAGATCAACGTATTTTGTATCGATATTTTCTTTCCATCCAATTAAATACGCAGTGTAATCATTAATTTCAGCTTGGTTAATATCATTGAAGTACTTAACCATGATGTCGTTAGGGAAATCAGTGTGCGCTAATTGTATGTTTTTAATCTTGTATTTATTGTAAGCTCCATCTGCTAACGATTGAGCACCATATACAGAGAGTAGGAGCGTACTCATGTTGTAAGGGTTTTTTCCGCTTGTAATGATGAACTCTGTATCTTCGTTTGACATTGCATTAAAGATTGCTGAGATATCAGAAATGTAATAGTTGTTTACTAAGATGTTTATAGTAACATTATCAGCCTGACGAAGTTTTTTTATCTTTTTCACAATCGCTTCTCCAGCTGATATTTTCGGCTTTCGTGGAAGCTTTTCTCCATTAGGTAGTTTGATGGTTTTATTCACTTTCTTTAAAATTCCGGTAACCCATTTGTTAAGCTTACTTTCTTTAGAGAATTCACCATCAGAAAAGGCTTCGTATACGTGTTTGTATGGTATGTTCTTTTTGAATGTAGGTTTAACAGTCGTTCCGTAGTACATCATTTCGATATCTAGTTCTTGACCATTTTTCTTAGCTTGATCCTCTAACCATTCAGCACTTTTATTTAAACTGTCTTTTGTTGATTTAATGTCAAATCCAGTCCAATACAGTGTTGTTTTAGTATCTACAAAAATATTATAGACAACCGTTTTGCCTTTAAGCATTTTCCCAGCTCCTCTGTTTCTTGCCCATCTTGCATCTATTTCTTTAGATGAAGAACAACTAATTGTTATCAGAATAACCGCTAAATAGTGGAGTGTGTTTTTCATAGTTATTGGTGAAAGTAAATTATTCCTCGATAAATTTTATTGGATTAAGGAAAAACATTTTTTTCCAACCTTGTGGAGAATCGTCTAGTTTCCAGAAGTGAGGAATCCAAGAAACTATAGAGTAGTGTAAGTGCGGTGGTTTCCCAGCTGCATTACCTGTAGATCCTACTTCTCCAATGGTTTCACCTAAGTTATTCCAGTATCCTTTTGTAGTGTGAATAGCATTGAGATGTGCGTAGTAATGAAAGCGAAGTTTAGGGCCAATTGTTACTATGAATTTCCCTCCTCGTTTATTATTTCCGGTTGCTATTGTGAATCCTCGAGTTGAGGCTACTACAGGCGTACCGGTTTTCGCGAAAATATCGACTCCTTTATGTGTTCCTGATTTTCCCCAAGGATAAAACCAAAAACTCTCTGGGTTGTAGTCGTTTTTGGTTGAGTTTTTAACTGGTGTAGTAAAGGATTGAGGTGTGATAAGGAGAATGAAAACTAGCCAAGCAAAACTGTGAATGGTTTTTTTATACCATTTGAACTTCTTGAATCGCTTCGGATAGTTTAATATCATTTTATATTTCAAGTATATTCTGCGCTTCAATCCAACCCTTGTCATTTGAAGGTGTTGAAACGTTTAACCAGTTGTTGTCTGATCCGATAATCTTTAATTTAGAACCTTCGTTCACTTCAAGAAGAATGGTTGAGTTCGCGTTAGGTTCACTTAGAATATTAGTTTGATTATAGATAACAATTCCATCTTTGTTTTCTAATACTGCATTCTTTTGTTGAATACTTAAGATTCCGATAACTACTCCAATGAAAACAATAGGAAATGATATTTTTAAGAAACTAGAATTTTTATTCTTTTTAGCAAGAATAAATAATCCACCACTAGTTAAGATTAGTATTGTGCTTAGAACAGCCCAGAAACCAAATGAGATCACTTTATTTAAAGAAGAGAGTAGGTTCCCAAAGTTAATAGTTGGTATGTTTTCGAACTTATCTTTTTTCATCTCATTAACTATTTCTAGGTTGAAAAGAATGTCCTCATTTCCAGGCATTATCTTCAAGGCTTTTTCATAGTTAAGAATTGATAATCCGATTTGATTTGTTCTGTAATAGCAATTACCTAAGTTGTATCTAAGTTCTCCCGATTCTAAACCTTTGTTTAGTATTTGGTTATAGGATTCTATAGCGGTAGGGTAGTTGGCTTTGTCGTATGAAGCTTTTGCAGAATCTAATAATGGATCTTGAGAGAAAGAAACCTTGGTGATTAGAATAAGCGCTATGATTATTATATTTCTAAACATCACTTTAAAAGATTTTCTAATTGGTTAATAACAGTTTTTGCATCTGTGAACAATTCATTTTTAGAAATTGAAAGTGGAGAGAATCTCGCCATTTTACATTGTTCCGAAATTTTAATTGTTTGTTCTACAAGCGTTTCAGGAATGTTTTTCTCAATTAATATTTTCCGTATTGTCTGCTTATCCATCTGATCCTGTTCAAGCATTAGCTTCCCTTTAAGATAATCAGACATTGCGCTATCAAGTCCTGCGTGAAAATCATCACTATCCGTTTTTAGAAGCTTTTCAACGGCTTGAAGTTTCTTAGAAGCAATCTTGTTTGCTTTGCTTTTTGTTCTGTTTTTAAGTTCGTCGTTAGAATACTTTCTTTCTTTAAAAATGAAGCCGCCAATTAAAAAGCAGATGATACCAATTCCAGAAAGTAAATAATAAAGTGTTGATCCAGTATAGTAAGACTGAGTTCCGTTGGAAAGTAATGCCGTGTTGGTTTTTAGATATCTAATGTCACTACCTTGCATTGATACCGTCTCTTTGTTTGAAGGATTATAATTACTACTTAAGTCTGAGATCCCTTTCCCTGTAACTTGAATATGAATGGGCTTGGATTTTAAAACTTGATACTTTTTTGTTTTTGTATTGAAAAAAGGAATTTCAATAGATGCTATCTCAAATCTTCCTGGTTGACGAGGGATTGCGATAAATTCAAATGTTTTAACTCCTGAATAACCAAAAGGATTGGAGTTTATCTTTTCAGTATCAGTAGGAGGTAAAGCTTCAAATGTTGAAGGATATTTTAATGATATGTTTTGCATTGAAGCTAAATTCCCAGACCCTTTAATTGTTATCCTCGATGTTACAGCATCATTGGTTGTAATTACTTTTTTATCTGTTTTTTGAGATAACCTATACTCTCCAACAAGTCCATCGAAATCTTTAGGCGCTCCAGCCGGAAGTGCTTTAACTTTAAAGGTTTTTGGTTTGGATTTCACTTCTTGCTGAGACATTCCTCTTCTGGTTCTAATAGCAACAGTAATACCTACTGGAGGAATTTTTAAAGTACCAGACTCAGTTGGAGTTAGGATATAACTTCCTATTTTTTGAACATTGTAAACTATTCCGTTAATTTTTTTCCTTTTTGCTCTCTCTTTTGATTCTAAGAATTTAGCAATGAATCCGTTAAATTCAGGAACTTTCGAAAGGCTCATGTCCCAAATGTCATATGCAGAGTAGTAGTAAAGGTCGTAACGTACAGTTTCTCCAATATAACACGATGATTTATTAGGAGTGAACCTTAGTTCTAGTTGGGAAGAAATACTATTGTCTCTAACTTCTTTGACAACTTTTATAAGAATAGGTTTTGTTTTGTACTCTTTTCCGTTGAATGATATTGAAAGTCCTGGAATTGTTTGTTTCCCCAGACTTGTAGGTTTTAATATGTATTTGTACTTGAATACAGAAATTCCATTACGGCTACCCATATCAAAAAAGTTCCCTCGAGGTTGGCCATGTTGTTCGATTGTAAATCCTTTGAATGTATTTGATTCGATTCCGAATTTAGGGTTGTTTAAACGAACAGAGTTTCCTTTTGCAAAAAGCTCATAGGTAACTTCAATTTTTTCATTCAGTTCTGGTGAAGTTGTATTCACACTTGACTTCGCAGTATACTTTTGAGCATTAACACCAGAAGTGAGAAGTATTAGTAGAAAACCAAATAGTAAGCGTAAGTTATTTCTCATTACCAATCTTTGTCAATTTTTTTACGAGCTTGTTTTTTCATTTTAGCTCTAATCAGCTTTTGCTGAATACTTTTTTCGTTTTTATCAAGCTGTCTTAAAATCTGTTCAGCTTGTTTCTTCTTTATTTGTTGAGCTTTGGCCTTCTTTTGCTCTTCTTTTTTCTGTTCTTCGTTTTGAGGTTTGTTCTTTTCTCCGTTCTGATCTTTCTTGTCTTTATCCTCGTCTTCCTTTCCTTTTTCTTCGTCAGATTTCTTTTTATTCTCCTCGTCCTTCTTTTTCTGCTCGTCTTCTTTTTTCTTCTTTTCTTTTTCGCCGTTCTTGTCGTCCTTGTCTTTGTCTCCTTCGCCTTCTTTCTTCTTGTCGTCCTTTTCCTTTTTATCGCCTTCGTCCTTTTTATCCTTGTCTTTCTTGTCTTTTTGGTCTTGATTCTTGTCTTTATCTTTTTTGTCTTTATCGTCGCCTTTTTGATTTTGCTCTTGCGCTAATTTACTTTTAGCATATGCATAATTGTAACGAGCGTCTTCATCGTTAGGGTCGTTTCTAAGCGCATTTTTGTATGATTCAACAGCTTTATCCCATTCTTGTTTTTTGGCGTGTGCATTTCCAAGATTATGATGAGTTTTAGCAAGGATTGACTTGTCTTCTGTTTGATCTAATACTTCATTGAACCCCTTTATGGCAGTACTATCTTTACCCTGTTTCAATTGAGAGTTGGAAAGATTGTATTTAGCTTCTGTGGAGCTAGAATCCATTTGCAAAGCTATCGAGTAGAGCGAATCAGCAGCCGTGTAATTTGAGTCGTTAAACATCTTATTACCTTTTCGGATATAACCGCGTTCTCTCTGACTAACTCCTGCTGTGCTAGCTAAGATTAGAAGTAGGAGGGTGATATGTTTTAAGAATTTAGCCACTTTCCTTTTTTTCTAATGATTAAAAATTCGATGATAATTAGTAATAAACCAATTCCTATGAAGAACTGGAATTTACTATCGTAGCTTGTAAATTCTTTAGTGTCGTATTCGGTTTTTTTGATTCCTCCAATATCATCCATCATAGCTGATAAACCTAATGTTGCATTACTTCCGTGAACATATTTCCCTTTTCCTGCTTTAGCAATTGCTCTAAGAGCCGGTTCGTTAAGTCTTGTGATAATAGCGCTCCCATTTCTGTCTTTTTTAATTCCTGCTTTTTTTCCGTTTCTGTATTTAGGAATTGTACTCCCAATTAGGCTACCAAGACCAATTGTATAAACTTTTATATTGTCTTCACTAGCACCTTCCGCTAGTTCAACAGCTTTTCCATCATGTTCTTCACCATCGGAAATAATAACAACCGCTTTGTTAGTTGGGCTACCATCAGGAAATGATTCAATTGCTAATTCAAGTGCGTTGGCGATATTAGTTCCTTGGATTGGAATTAAGTCTGTTGATATATTGTCTAAATACATTTTGGCAGCAGAATGGTCACTTGTTAAAGGGAGTTGGAGGTAAGCATCACCCGCGAAGACTACTATTCCTATTCTATCAGACCCTAAGCTATTGATGATTTTACTAATCGCAAGTTTTGCCCTTTTTAATCTAAACGGCTTGATATCTTCAGCCATCATACTTTTTGAAACATCTAAACAGATGATTAGATTGATACCTGCTTTCTTTAGCGTCTGCTTTTTATCTCCAAACTGAAGATTACTTGCACCCATAATTAAGAATGAAAACCCAACAGCCCAGATGCTGAAGCGTAGTATCGATCTATTTCTAGACAGATTAGGGATTAAGCTTTTAATTAAATTACTAGATGCGAATTGCTTTAAATCCTTCTTTTGTTTTAGTCTTTGGAAACTAAAGATTCCAATCAAAATTAATAGAAAAAGGAAAGAGTAGTTTATCCAATCGAATTGAATACGAATAAAATTCGGATCGTTGAACAGTTGGTTTGATATGTATTGTAGCCAGCTCACTTATTCTATAGTTTTAAATATTGTGATATCAAGCGCTTTAGATAATGCAAGTAGCAATAATCCAATCAAAGCAAATGGTAAGAATAACTCAGTTTTTTTATAGTATTTTAAACTAGCCAATTCTGTTTTTTCTAATTTATCAATTTCTTCATATATATTCTTTAATGCTTCTTGGTTTGTTGCTCTAAAGAATTCACCGCCAGTCAGTTCTGATATTTCAGTCATTTCCTTAATATCAATTTTAGTTTCCTTTTCAACTTTACGTTTTCTACCGAATCTATCACGGACAACCTCTGTGAACTTACGTTTTCCTATTCCTATGATGTATAACTTAATATCGAAAGTTTTAGCTATTTCGGCAGCAGTACGGGGCGTTATTTCGTTATTTGTATTTACTCCATCTGTTAAAAGGATGATTACTTTACTCTTTGCTTCGCTATCTTTTAATCGCTTAACCGACGTTGCTATACCTGATCCTATAGCTGTTGATCCTCCAACCATTCCAATACTAACATCTTTAAATAGTTCGATGATACGCTTGTGATCTATTGTTAATGGACATTGAGTGAAACTTTCATCTCCAAAAATAACCAATCCGAATCTATCGTTTTTTCTAGTATTAATGAATTCGGATGCTATTTTCTTTGATGCTTCTAATCTATTTGGTTTGAAGTCTTTAGCTTCCATGGATTGTGATACATCTAAAGTGATCACCATATCAATTCCTTCAGTTTTTGTTTCTTCCCAGCTTTTAGCATCTTGTGGTCTGGCTAGTGCTAGGATGAAAAAGGCAATTGAAAATATTGTTAATGCAAATGGAATATGTCTTAAAAAGGCAAGGGGAGTAGTGCTTCCAAATCCTTTAGATGAGCTATAATGCAGCTCGATTACATCGTTCTTTTCTTTGTAGAAATAAACAATTATTATAAGCGGAATTACTATAAGTGCCCAGAACCATTGCGGAGAATAGAATTCAGACCATTGGAATAATTTTCCAAAAGAAGCCTTAAAGATTTGTATGTAATTGTCTTTATTCAACTGTTGTTTCCTGTTTTAAAAATGAATAAAGTACTTCTAGAGCTTGTTCATGCTGACTTTCAACTCCTTTTTGCTTAGCAAACTTAATCATGTCTGAGAAGTTAAGGATATGTTCAACATCTTTAATTATAGTCTTATTGATTCCTAAGCTTGTAAGTTGCTCAATTGTTTCATTACTTGTTGATTCAACTGATTTGATTCGATACCTAAATTGAAGGTACTCATTTAGGATTGAGGAAAGCTCTGAATGGAATGCTTTTTCTTGTCCTTTTAACCATGTTTCTTCTGATTTTAAAATATGGTATCTTTCTGTTAACGTTTCGATTATAGGTTTTTGATAAATAACTTCTTCAATTACTCTATTTTTTCTTTTGTCAGCGAAATGTAAGATGGTGTAAATTAAACCTAATGAGAAAATGAAGCCTGCAATTAGCCAATAAACCATTACTGCAATTTCATCAAAAACAAACGGAGTATCTAGTTGTCCTTTGTTTGGTTTGATTGGTGCTTGTTGATTTATATTAGGTAAACTGTATTTTAGAAGTAGTGGGTTTGAGTAAACTATTACGTCGTCTACTAATATTTGAATAGGAGGAATAACATGATAACCACTATCCCATGCAGTAACCAATAATGTTTGGGTGTAGGTGATGGAGTTATCGTTTTTGACAGTATCAATTTTAGAATAATTAATTACCTCTATTGCTTCTGAAAGCGTATCTGTTTCGTTTGAATTGTCTCTCCATATAACGTTTTCTTTCCCGTTGTAAATCAGTGTTATATGCGCTTGCTCTCCGGTTTCAAAACTAGAGCTGTCGCAACTGATTTTAAACGATTGACCAGTTGACCAAATCGAGACAGAAAGTAATATGTTTAGTAAAAGTATTCTCATTACCTTGATAGTCGTTTTTTAAACATTTTCATTAATGGAGTAGCATAACTCTCAGCAGTACTAAGTGATACTTTGTCTACACCTGACTTTTTACAATACAATTCGAAGTTGTAATTTAATTCGTTCCACCAGCTTTTATAGTGCTTCCTAGTAGAGGAGGAGTTCGTGTTCACCCAGTTTCTTTCTGAAGTTTCTGGATTAAACATTTTAAGTAAACCTAGTTTAGGTAACTCAGTCTCCATTGGATCGAAGCATTTAATAGCAATCAAGTCGTGTTTAGACTTTGCTAGCTTCAATGAATCAAAATAGTCGGTTGTTAAAAAATCACTAACTAAAAACGCTGTACATCTACGTTTAACAGCGTTTGTGAGCTGAATAAGACCAGCGTTTAAGTTTGTTTGTGAATTATCAGGTTCAAACTCTAGTAAGTCTCTAATGATCCTTAAAATATGATTTTTCCCTTTTCGAGGTGGTATATACTTTTCAACTTTGTCTGTGCAGAAAATAACTCCAACTTTATCATTGTTAGCAATAGCGGAGAAGGCAAGTACTGCACAAACTTCTACTATGTATTCTCTTTTAGAGCAGTTAACGGTTCCAAATGATTCAGATGCACTTATATCAATAACGAGCATTACTGTTTGTTCTCGTTCTTCTTCAAAAGTCTTAACAAAAGGAGCATTAAATCTTGCTGTAACATTCCAATCAATCGTTCGTGTTTCATCACCGTATTGGTAATCTCTAACCTCTGCGAACGTCATTCCTTTTCCCTTGAAGGCACTACTGTATTGGCCAGAGAAAAGTTGTTTAGACATTCCTCTAGCTTTAATTTCAATTTTCTTGATTTTTTTTAATAATTCAGTAGATTCCAAATCAAAAAATTAAGGTACTTGTACGTTGTTAATGATGTCTTTAATTATTTGATCTGAATCTATTTCTTCAGCTTCCGCTTCGTATGTTAATCCGATTCTATGTCGAAGAACATCTGCAGCTACCAATCTTACATCTTCAGGAATTACATATCCTCTTCTGTTTATAAACGCAACAGCCTTAGCTGCTTTTGCTAAACTAATTGAAGCTCTTGGTGAAGCTCCAAAGCTGATGAGTTGTTCATGTTTTGAAGAGGGTTCTCTAGTTGCGAAAATCAAGTCAACAATGTATTGCTCAATTTTTTCATCCATATAAATCTCTTTAACAAGTTTCCTTGCTTCAAGTATTTTATCAGTAGTTACTACTTGATTTGGTTCTGGGAATTTGCTTAATAAGTTTTGACGCATTATAACCTGCTCGTCTTTCTTATTAGGATATTCAAGTTTGATTTTAAGCATAAACCTATCTATTTGAGCTTCAGGAAGAGAGTATGTTCCTTCTTGTTCGATTGGGTTTTGAGTTGCTAAAACTAGGAAGGGTTGCGGTAGTGGATAAGTTTCACCACCTATCGTTACTTGCTTTTCTTGCATTGCCTCTAAAAGTGCACTTTGTACTTTAGCAGGAGATCTATTAATTTCATCTGCTAAAATGAAGTTTGCGAAAACAGGTCCTTTCTTAACAACAAAGTCTTCTTTCTTTTGATTGTATATTAATGTTCCAATAACATCAGCAGGAAGAAGGTCGGGAGTGAATTGTACTCTATTAAAATCAGCCTTTATTATTTTCCCTAAAGTAGTAATGGCAAGTGTTTTTGCTAAACCAGGTAGTCCTTCTAGTAATATATGACCATCTGATAGAAGACCGATAAGTAAAGCATTAGTCATTTTGTCCTGACCAACGATTACTTTTTGCATCTCCATTTTGATAAGATCAACAAAAGCGCTTCCTCGTTCAATTCTTTCGTTTAATTCGCTGATGTTAACTTCAGCTTGGACTGTGTTTTCCATGTTGTAATTTGATTTCGAGGTAAATTTAAACTTCAACATTCTAATTACCCAAGAATGTTCGAGAAATCGTGTTAATATTTGTTAACTATTGATGTTGATAAAAGTTGTTGTCATATTTGTTTCAAGGGCAATAAAAGTCATTTCAGGTTAATAATGATTGATTACGGCAAATTTAACTGGATTAGAAACACCTATAAAAGTAGTTTTGTGCTGTGAAGTAAATTAATGAGTTATTAGCTATTATTGAGGTTTTTAATAATTTCGATTAAAAATGTTAACAACTATTAACAAGCGTCTGTTAGTAATTGATTTTTTAGGCCACTTAAATACTAGTGGTAATCAGTTATTTTGCAGTCTCTTAACGTGTGCCTTATGAAAAATAGATTTTTTTATCTACTTGTTTTAGTGTTGTTTACAACTATTTCGAATGCTGGTTCTTATCAGTTGAAATATAGAATAGAATGTGCTAAAAGTAACGATTTAGATTTGATCAAAGTTATTAACAAAATCCCTGAACTTAGAACTTTTATGTTGCCTTCTGGGTCTGAGATATATTTTTCTGGAGATTACTTTTTTACTTTTCCTGAAGCTGATACGAGATTAAATGAAATTAAGGCTTTGGGCTTTAAGGATGCTTTTATTAGAGTGTTCAAATATCAAAAAATGCTTAGTAAGCCAGTTGGGAATAGATATATTACTAAAGTTATAGCATTAGAAAAAAGAAAAGAAATTAGACGGGAAAAAGAAGAGCGTGCTAGTTTGGAATTTAATTCTAAAGAAAAAAAGGAAACGAAGCGTTTCAAGGCTTATTCTAAAGCAGAGGTTGAAGCACTTAAGGAAAAAAGTAAGTTATTAAAGAAAGCTAAAGAGGCAAAATTAGTTGCTAATCGTATAAAGGCATCCAAAAAGGAAAAAGAAGATAAGGTTGAAAAGTTAGATGAAATTAAACTTAGTGAGACAAGAGTTGTTGATGAAGCTCCAGTATTTAAGATCTTACTTGCTAAGACCTCAAAAGCAGAGAAAACACCTGATTTAGTTCAATTGTTGACTGATGAAGTTGTATATTCATACTTAGAGGGGAGTAAGAAGTATTATGCAGTTGGCTTCTATGAGACTAGCAAACATGCTAATAGAAGAAAAAAGACTTATGCTAAATATGCTACTCAAGAGCCCGAAGTTATTGGTTTGTATAAAGGGAAAATTGTAAGTCTGAAATTAGCTCAGGAGCTTTACAGAGAATTCAAAAAGTATTCTAAATAATTGTGTAGCTAATCTTTACTGATTAAGGTTCTAGTATTATAAAGCTATTTGATATGAGAGAACTGAAAACTATAGACTAGTATAACAAGGCTCTTGAAAAGTTAATTAATCTAATGAACGTACCTATAGCATCTTCTGAAAGTAAAGAAGAGCTTTCTATTATTTTAGACGTTATTGATTCCTATAATGGAATGGGTTTTCTGAAAGTTAGCGTAGAGGAATAATCAATAAATAAAATATCTTAGACATAAAAAAAGGGACATTATTGTCCCTTTTTTTATGTCTAAGATTAATTGGTAATTAAAACTTCCAGCAAATGATTCTACTAACTTTGTTTCCTTGGCCCATTTCTATAATCCTTTTGTTCTTTACGCCAGCATCTCTAAGCGCTGAAATGATAGGTTTTACATTTACTTCTTTAGATACTAAAGATGAAAACCATTCTACATTATCAGAAAACCTTTTACTTTGGCGAATCATATTACATATGAATTTTTTCTCACCACCATCAGTAACCAATTCAGCTCCAGTACCACCGAAGTTTAGCTTTGGAGATTTTATTTTCACACCTTTTCCTAGGTTATTTACTTTCCTAAGAGTTCCTCGTTGAGCATCTTCCATGCTTGCATGGAAAGGAGGGTTGCAAATAGATAACTGAATCTTTTCAGTTGATTCTACAATACCAAAAAAGGTATCACGAGAGTTTTTTTGTAGTCTTAATTCAATGTTCTTTAAATGAGCATTGTGATTTAGTATCTGCTGACAAGAGTGAATTGATTTTTCGTCAATGTCCGTAGCGATAAATTTCCATCCGTATTCTTGAGTTCCAATTATTGGATATATTAAACTGGCTCCTGTTCCGATATCTAATACTGTTATTTTTGAACCAATTTGATTTGGCAATAATTCAGCAGCTATATGGTGTATATAGTCAGCTCTTCCTGGTATTGGAGGAACTAAGTATTCGTGTGGGATATTCCAGGACTTAACGTTGTACTGTAGTGCTAGTAATGCTCTGTTTAAAGTTTTAACCCCTTTTGGATCAGCAAAATCAATAGATGTATCACCAAATTTATTTGGTTTTACATATTTCTTTAATGCTGGACAAGCTTTAATAAGAGCGTCAAAATCGTAACGTCCTTGGTGTTTGTTCTTTGGGTGTGTTAAATTTTTCTTGTCAGCCATTTTTAGTTTTTTATTGATTTCTTATATAAAAACTCAACTTCTTCACGAGCCCAGTTTGTTCTTCTTAAAAATCGTAAGCTTGATTTAATAGAAGGGTTACTTGTAAAGCAATTGATCTTAACGCGTTTTCCTAATTCCTCCCAACCGTATTCAGTTACCAAGTAATCTAGCATGCTAGATAGTGTAACCCCGTGTGTAGGATTAT
>CAWVWF010000072.1:0-15399 GCA_963933885.1 uncultured Flavobacteriales bacterium
ATCTTCACGAATATATTATTGGCCGATGAGATCAATCGTACGCCACCGAAAACTCAAGCAGCTTTATTAGAAGCAATGCAAGAGAAGAAAGTAACAAACAGTGGGACTACATTTGATTTACCGAAACCATTTTTTGTTTTGGCAACTCAAAATCCAATTGATCAAGAAGGAACTTATCCATTACCAGAAGCACAATTAGATCGATTCATGTTTAATATTTGGGTTGATTATCCAACATTACTAGAAGAGATTGCGATTGTTAAAGCGACTACAGCAGATCATAATGTAACAGTTAACTCTGTTTTAAGTGGTGATGATATCATATACTTCCAACAATTAATCAGAAGAATGCCTATTGCAGATAATGTATTAGAGTACGCTGTTGAATTAGCTGTTAAAACTAGAAAGGATTCTGGTTTAGCGAGTGAAGAAGTGAAGCAATATTTAGACTGGGGGGCTGGACCAAGAGCTTCTCAATATTTAGTACTTGGAGCAAAAGCCCATGCAGCTTTAAACGGAAAGTATTCTCCGGATATAGAAGATGTAAAAGCAGTTGCTTTACCGATACTAAGACATAGAATTAAAAGAAATTATAGAGCTGATGCCGATGGTGTTACGCTTCAACAAATAATTAATAACCTGCTTTAGTGAAAGGACTTAATAACTTAACAGAAACGCAAAAAGAACTTCTTGCAAAAGGTGAAATGCTTCCAATTATGGAGGATTTTTACACAATTCAAGGTGAAGGGTTTAACTCAGGTTTAGCTGCGTATTTCATAAGAATAGGAGGGTGTGATGTTGGATGTCATTGGTGTGATGTTAAAGAAAGTTGGGATGCGTCTTTGCATCCGTTAGTCTCTTCAGACAGTATTATTGAAAAAATAAAAACAACAAAAGCCAAGGATATTGTTATCACTGGTGGAGAGCCATCTATTTATAACTTAGATTATTTGTGTAAGATCTTACATGAAAATGGTTTTAGAACTTTTATCGAAACAAGTGGAGCTCATCCATGGAGTGGAGATTGGGAATGGATATGTTTATCACCAAAGAAAAACATGCCTCCTAAACAAGAAGTATATGAATTAGCGCACGAATTAAAAGTGATCATTCATAATAAGAATGATTTTAAGTGGGCTGAAGAACATGCTGAAAAAGTAGGTTCGGAATGTAGATTGTTTTTACAACCTGAATGGAGTAAACGCGAGACTATGATCCCTGAGATTGTAGACTATGTAATGAATAATCCTAAATGGAGTATTAGTTTACAAACACATAAAATAATGCATATTCCTTGATCATGAAAAAAACATTAATTATTGGAGCAACGAATAACTCAGAACGATATGCATATAAAGCTGCTAACAGACTAGTTGAAGCCGGGTATGAAATTGTTCCTTTTGGAATTAAGAAAGGAGAAGTTGCAGGTGTTGCAATGGTTAATGAATGGCAACAATTTGAAGGGATTGATACTGTAACAATGTACGTTGGAGCCCCTCGTCAAGGTGATTATATAAATAAGATTATTTCTATAAAACCAAAGCGTGTAATTTTTAATCCAGGTACTGAGAATCCTGTGTTTGAAGAACAATTAAAAGCTGCTAACATCGAAGTGGAGGTCGCCTGTACGTTAGTATTACTTTCTTTGAAAAGCTATTAATAAAAGTCGCTTTGTCTCGAAACGTTAAATTACTTTTACTCTTCTTCTTTTCAATACAACTTGTATTTGCTGAAAAAACAGTTTCCAAAAGTTATATGGGGAGTGAATTTCAACTAACACTCTGTGTTACTGATACTAGTTCATTAAATATTGCATTTGAGGTTGGTTGGAAAGAAATTAATAGAGTAGAAAAATTAATATCATCTTGGATTAATACATCAGAGATTTCTAAAATAAATCAAGCAGCAGGAATTCAATCTGTTATAGTATCCGAAGAGTTATTTCAACTATTAAAGTATTCTAAAGAAATTCATCAGATTACACAAGGTGCATTTGATTTAACGATTAAACCAGCGCTTAAAATTTGGGATTGGAAATCAGGAAAGGTTCCTTCTGATGATGAAATTTATAAAGCTATAAACCTAGTAGGATTTCAAAATATAATTTTTAACGATTCTCTTCATTCAGTTTTTCTGCCTTTAAAAGGGATGTCATTAGATCTAGGTGGAATTGGAAAAGGGTATGCCTCATGGTGTGTAGCAGAGCTTTGGAAGAAAAACGGAATTACATCTGGAGCAATCAATGCTGGAGGGGATTTATTTGTGTTTGGAGAAGCTTGTTCTGATAGTTCTTGGGATGTGTCTATTAGAAATCCATTTAAGAAAAATGAGATTATATACACAGTTAAACAAACAAATAAAGCAATTGCTACAAGTGGAGATTATGAGCGATTTTTCATAATTGATTCCATGAAGTATTCTCATATTTTAAATCCTAAAACTTGCAGGCCAGTTAAAGGAACTACAAGTGTAACTGTGTTTGCCGATAATCCTACTTTAGCCGACGCATTAGCAACAGCTTTATCCGTAGTGGGCATGAAAGTAGGATTAGATTTAATTAACCAAATTAACGGAGTTGATGCCATCATAATTCAATCAGATGGTATGGTCTATTTCTCCAATAAGCTCCAATCCGAGTAGATACCATAGGCTGAAATCATAAAATATGATATAAATCATACTTCGATCTAATCTGTGTCATTTTAAAACAACAAGTCTTTTTTGATCTTTGAATAAATTCGAAAAGATGAGTGTTGTAGTTATTTTAATAGGAGTAAGTCTGATGGTAGCAATTACCTTTTTAGGCTTATTTATTTGGTCTGTTTCTACAGGTCAATTCGATGATGACTATACGCCAGCTTTAAGAATGTTAGATGACGATAACTTAAATGGAGACAAAAATGAATAGCATATAATCTTAACTGATCATGAGTACGATGGGATTAGAGAGTTGGACAATAACTTACCACCTTGGTGGATCTATGGATTCTATTTTTGTATTCTTTGGGGAGTTGCATATTTCACACATTATCACGTGATGGAACTTGGAAATTCAAGTGCTGATGAATATAATACTGAAATGACAGAAGCAAAAGAAGCAGTATCAGCTTATATTGCTACAATGAAAGATTTAATCACAATTGAAAACGTTGTCTATTTGGAAGATGTTCCTTCTATTGCAGAAGGTAGAGACTTGTTTTTAACACACTGTTCTGCTTGTTATTTAGAAGATGGACGAGGTGAAATTGGACCAAACTTAACAGGTAAATATTGGTTAAACAGAGGAGATGTAAAAAGCATTTTCAAAGTTGTTAGAGATGGTAAGAAAGAGCTGCCTAGTTGGGAATCTACTTTATAAACAAAAGGAGTTCAAAAAGTTATTTCCTTTGTACATAGTATTCAAGGGAGTAATCCCAAAAAATGCTAAAGTTGTAGAAGGATTAGAATGTAAAGAGTAGCCTTTTTTTATTTTAAAATCTCGTACTTTTTGATTTTCAATCTAAAAGGTAAACTATCCGATTTGTAATCGGTATTCAACTAACTAATTATCATTGTATGCCGATTGATAAATCGGATCTTTTACCTTCTAGATTACCGCTTCGCTCAAATCAAGAAGTACTGTGTACGCGGACTACCTATTTTTCCTTTTCCGAAAATACCTCTTCTAAAAACCTGAATTATCTTCTATAACTTTTATATCGTAAAGTGTAAAGAATTGACCGATCTCGTACCTCGTACTTTTTGATTTTCAATCTAAAAGTTAAACTATCCGATTTATAATCGGTATTCAACCTAACTAATAATCATTGTATGCCGATTGATAACCAAGTACGGATTTGTGAAATATGGTTGGCTAATTTAATGGCCTTGTCTTTCGAATTTTTATTTTGAGTAATGACTACTATATTTAATCTTTTCATGTTAATATTAATCTTCGCGCCCACAGTACTTTTTGATTTTCAATCTAAAAGATAAACTATCCGATTTATCAATCGGTATTCGATCCAATTAATGATCATTACATACCGATTGATAAATCGGAACTTTTACCTTCTAGATTACCGTTTCACTCAAATCAAGAAGTACGGTGTGAGGGGCTACTTGTTTTTTCTTTTACGAAAATATCGTTTCCAAAATCCTGAATTATCTTCTAGGAATTTTAGATCTCCTTCTAGAACTTTTATATCGTAAACAATTGATCGATTCTTTTTACTTAGATTCTGAGATCTAGTGCATAAGTCAGTTTCTAAATGGCCTTTGTAATTGTATGCAAAGAACAACCATTCTTCACCTTCTTTCACATCTAATCCGCACGCACCTCCACTTACAGGGCCTTGTACTTTTAGAATAGAGTCGGTTGACTCTCCATTATATAGAATAGTAACTTTTATGGATATTTCTTGCTGCATTTCAGCCACCATTTCAACCTTCTTTACCGTGCCTTTAATAATAAGAGGATAGTTGATATAAACACTATCATTTATTTCTTTTACCGTTTCACAAGAACATGAGTATGATTGAAAAGTGCAAAGTAATCCCAGTAATATAGTAAGCGTTATTTTCATTTAGTCTGGTTGGTTTTAACGTAAACTAAAGTGTCGTAATATTCTCCATTAGAAAAGAAGTTTTTCTTTAAATGAGCTTTTTGAATAAAGCCAGTGTTTTCCAATACCTTTTTTGAGTTTGTATTAGAAGGATCAATATGAGCTTCAATACTTAAGAGTTTGAGTTCATTAAATCCATATTCTATTGTTGCATTAATTGCTTCGGTAACAAACCCTTTTTTTCTGTAATCCTTATTCAATCCAAACCCAATTTCAGCTTTCACATTTGGCTCCCAATTATGGAAGCCAACAGTACCAACGACCTTATTGTTTTCTTTTAGTTGTATTCCCCATTGAACTCCAGTTTTAGCCTTGAGGTTATTTTCCCAATCTAAAATAACTTTTGAAGTTTGCTCGATTTTTTTGAATTGAATGATTCCATAGAAATGACACAAGTATTCATCTGTATACATTTCATGAATATCATTAGTATGCTCTGGTAATATATGAATCAGTTGAGTTCTTTCGGTTGTGATTTCCTGAAGTTTCATACAGCTTACAATCCTTCAAATTTAGATTTCATAGTAGGATTTCCTCTCGTTAATTTCTTAATTGTTAAATCCTCAGCTTTCTTATTCGCTAAACGTAAGTTGTTTTCGGAAGACAATAATCCGTCTTTTACTTTTTGCAGACTGTTAATACTCTTGTCTATATCTTCAATTGCCTTATGGAATTTCTTGCTTGCCAAATCATAGTTTCTTGCAAACCCTTCTTTGAAGTTATTCATGTCTTCCTCAAAATTCGTAATGTCTACATTTTGATTTCTCATCAAATTCAGCTCTGCTTTATACTTCATAGAATTTAAAGCAGCATTACGGAGTAGGGTAATGATAGGTATGAAAAATTGTGGACGAACCACGTACATCTTTTCGTATTTATAAGAAACATCTACAATACCTGTATTGTACAGCTCACTTTCAGCTTCAATTAAGGAAACCAAAACAGCGTATTCACATTTTTTCTGAATACGATCTTTATCTAATTCTTTAAAGAAATCTTCATTTCTCTTTTTAGTAGCAGTTTCATCGCCCTCATTTTTCATTTCAAACATGATGGAAATAATCTCATTTCCAGCTTCATCATTTTCTCTGTAGATAAAATCACCCTTACTACCTTCTCTAGAATCATTGTCTTTCTCAAAATAAGCATTCTGAAAACCAGTAGCTCTAAGCTTATTGAATTCTGCTTCACAATGTTGTTCAAGCGTTTCTCCAATCATTTTAGTAGACAGCTTTAATTTCATGTCTTTTCGAAGCGTAATCTCTTCCTCTTTAAGCTTTATGATGTCGTCTTTAGTTTTTAGTTCAGTTGTGAACTTTTCGTTTAAAGACTTTTCAAGTAATTGTTTTTCTGTCTCTTTATTCTTCAGATTGTTAGCCAAATCATCACGCTCTTTTTCAATCAACCTTACTGCTTCAGCAACAGAGAGTTTTTGATTCAACTCTGCATTCTGGATTTTCGCTCTCATTTCAGAAAGCTCAGCTTGATTCTTGGCCAATTGATCAGAAAGTTCACGTTCTTTATTTACCTTCAATTCATTAACCTTAGCTTGGTTCTTGGCTAATTGATCAGAAAGTTCACGTTCTTTAGCTACTCTTAATTCATTGATCTCTCTATCCTTTTTAACAATATGATCCTTCAATTTGTTCTTAAGATTCGCTTCAGCCAACATTACAGCATTCTCCTTTTCCTTTTCAGCGAGGTCTAATCTGTTTTGTAATTCCTCGTCAAATTTCTGATCTCTAACTTGTTTTAAAATATCTGCAAAACCAGCTTGATCAACTTTAAAAACCTTTTTACAATTTGGACAATTAATATCGTTCATTTTCTGATCTTTTTAAAATAAGTAGAGTAGTAGAAACTAGGTACTAAAATAGAAAAATTAAGACGAAATTACTACCCTTAGTACTTTTTGATTTTCAATCTAAAAGGTGAATTATCCGATTTGTCAATCGGTATTAAATGCAAGTAACTCCACAGTTGAATACCGATTGATAAATCGGATAGTTTATCTTCTAGATTTCCGTTCCACTCAAATCAAGTAGTACGAGTAATGTGTTTTAATTCTTAATTACTTTGAGTAATTCCTCCTTCTTGTAGAAACTTGTTTCTGAGTATTTTGCAGGTGTTTTAAGGGTTTTTTCAAGTGAGTGTTAGAGGAGTGGAGTAAATGCTTTACAGTGAAACTTATTGGCTTTATATTTAGTTAAAGTATATAGATGGTTTTTGCGAAGCTGTATTAAGCACCTGGAATTAGACTTTGTTATTTGGATTTTAACGCTCTAATAGTAGGTAACTATATCAAGTTAAAAACCGTATTAATATAATACGACACGAAAACTACGACACAAGGAAAGGATGGTTGTATTTGGTCGCAACTATTTTAAAGTACATAAACCTATGAGGGAACAAACCAATCGATTAGTAAATGAGGTTAAAGTTTTAAACCTTTTAACATTATTCAATCAAAAATATTTGCTAATAGCTTTGATTGCTTTGCTACCCATAGACCTATTAGGTGCCTTATCAAATACAAATACTTCTAGTGCTGCTATAAACCCTTCTGGTACTACTTTTTCATGGTCACATACTCAAGCAGCAGGAGATGATGGTCATTTAGTAGTTATTATTTTAAGTCCGGCAGGCCCAACAACATCAACGGTTACCTATAATGGTACATCAATGACTAAAGCGGCAACTTATTCAGCTCAAACTGTTGCAGTAGGTGAATGGACTGTTTGGGAATTGGATGCTCCATCTACTGGATCTAATACGGTAGCGGTTACACTTGGTGCTGGAAACTGGAATACTTGTTTGGCTGCTGCTTACTCTTTTACCGGTTGTGATGGCGTTGGGAATTTTGGTAATAATGGTACTGCAGCAACGGATATAACTACTAGTGTAACGGTTTCGGCAAATTCAATGATAATTGGATGTAGTTATACTGGGGATGGCGTCGCTGCTTACATGGAATTACCGGATGGTACTGATAAAACTCTTGATTATTTTGTAGTGGGAAATAACGATATGTTTGGTGCTGTATCGGCTAGTTTATCATCTGGAGCTACAACAATTGAATCAGGATCTACTGGATCGAATGTGATTTTGGGTATTGAAGTTCTGGAAGCAGCAGCAGCAGGACCAAATGTAAAAGACAATAATACAACAAACTTAAATGCGGCTGGAAGTTGGACAACAGCGGTTCCAACAACTTCAGAAGTGGCAACATGGGAATCTACAGTTATAGGAGCAAACACTTCAGCCTTAGGTGGAAATACAGAATTTCAAGGATTAGCAGTGGACGATCCAGGTGGGTTGGTAACAATTTCTACTGGAAGTACATTAACCATAGGAACAAGTGGGATTGATAATGCCGATGCTACACAAAATATGACGATTGCAAGTGCGGTAGCGTTAGGAGCAGATCAAAATTGGGATGTAAATACATCTAAAACCTTAACAGCATCTAATGTTGTTAGTGGAGCCTATAAAATATCAAAGAAAAGTGCGGGTACATTAACCTTATCCGGAACCAACACCTTTACGGGTGGAGTGGATCACGATGCAGGTATATTAAAGATTGGTGCTGCGGCAGCATTGGGTACAACAGCAGGTACATTAACGGTCGCCTCGGGAACAACTATTGACAACTCAAGTGGTGGAGCATTAACAACAAGTAATTATCCATTAAACTTAAGAAGTTTCACCTTTACCGGATCCAATGATTTGAATTTCGGAACTGGAGCTACTGCATTAGCTGCAGCAACTACCATAACAGCTTCTGCAAATGAATTAGAACTGGGAGGAATTGTTAGTGGAGGTTTTAAAATGACAAAAGCAGGTTCAGGTACCTTAACCTTATCAGGAACAAACACTTTTACAGGTGGGGTGGACCATAATGCCGGAACTTTAAATATAGATAAAGCAGCAGCTTTAGGAACCACAGCAGGTACCTTTACAATTGCAGATGATGTTACTATTAATAATACATCGGGTGGAGCGATAACAACAAGTAATTATCCCATCGCAGTTACAGATGATTTTATTTTTACTGGTTCAAATAATTTAAACATGGGTACTGGTGCAACAGTTTTGTCTGCCACTTCTACAATTACCACAAATGGTAGTGAATTAGAATTGGGTGGAGTTGTAAGTGGATCATTTGGTATAGTTAAAGCTGGATCTGGAGCCTTAACCTTATCGGGAACTAACACTTTTACTGCTGGGGTTACACATAATGCGGGAACTTTAAATATTGACGCGGTTGCCGCTCTTGGAACAACAGCTGGAACCCTTACAATTGCAGACGGTGTTACTATTGATAATACTAGTGGTGGTACCCTCAAGCTTAGTGCTTATCCAATAACGATTGCCGATGATTTTACATATACTGGAACCAATTGGTTAAACTTAGGGGATGGAGCGGTAGCTTTGAATGCCAATTCTGATATGACTATAAATGGTGGTCAATTGGTCTTAAATGGAATTGTTAGTGGAGCATATAATATTACTAAATTAGGAACTGGGGCATTGCGTTTAAAAGGGGCAAATACCTTTACTGGAGGTGTTACCTTAACTGCGGGTACAATCAGAGTTGATGATGCAGATGCTTTAGGAACAACTGCAGGGACATTTTCGATTGGTGCAGGAACATCATTAGATAACAAATTAGGTAGTGCACTTACCATGAGTAATTACCCAATAACAATGAATAGCTTTACATTCACTGGATCAGATGATTTGAATTTAGGTTCGGGTGCTGTTGCTTTGGGTTCTAATACGACTATTACATCTTCTGCCAACGATTTAACAATGGCAGGTATCGTATCAGGCGCTTATACAGTAACTTCTGCAGGAAGTGGAAATATTTTTCTTACTGGAACAGCTAACACTTATACCGGTACAACAACCGTTGGAGCAGGTAATTTATACTTTAATTCAATAGCAAACGTAAGTGGTGGTGCATCGAGTTTAGGTGCACCCGCTTCTGCAGGTAATGGAACAATTGCAATTGGAGCTACTACAAGTGCAGGAACTTTAATATTTAATGGTTCCAGTGATCAAACTACCGATAGGGTTATTGATTTGGCAGGAACAACTGGTGGAGCAACAATAGATGCTGGAGCCTCTAATAACTTAACCTTTACAAGTGCTTTTACAGCAACTGGAGTAGGGGCTAAAACATTATCCTTATTAGGTTCTACAACCTCAAACGTAATTTCAGGAGCAATAGTAAATAATGATGGTTCTAACCTTACAGCTATAGATAAACAAGGATCTGGAAGCTGGATTTTAGCAGGAGCAAATACATACACAGGTACAACAACAATTACCGCAGGTACATTAGAAGTGGGAGCAGGAAGTACAACTGGAAGTATAGCAAGTGCAAGTGTTGTTAACGGAGCTGCTTTAGAATTTAACAGAAGTGATGCCTTAACATATGCAGGAGTAATTTCTAGTAGTGGAACAGTTGAGAAAAAAGGAGGGGGAACATTAACTTTTACTGGAGCAAATTCATATACAGGAAACACTACAATTACTGCAGGTAGCATTGAATTAGGTGCTGCTGGTGTTATTGCTGACGGAAGTATGGTTGACATGAATGGTGGTGGATTGATTACGGGGTCTGGAGCAGGTTATTCTGAAACAGCCGGTGTTCTAGATTTAAGTAATAGTTCAACATTCTCATTAGGAACAGGAAACCATACTTTAACTTTTGCTGCAAGTCAAGCTGAAGGGTGGACTGCTGGAAAACTATTAACGATTAGTGGTTGGAATGGAGGTTATGATGGTACTGGAGCTGGAGGAAGTGATCCAAAGATTTTTGTTGGATCTGCAGCATCTCATTTAACTGCTGATCAGCTTTCACAAATTGGATTTTTTAATGGAACTGATACATACGAAGCAGATTTGTTAGCAACTGGTGAATTGGTTCCTAAATTAAGTTTACTACCAGTTGAACTAGTTCATTTTGCTGCGCATGAAAAAGATGAAATGGTTGATATAGAGTGGGTGACTGCTTCAGAAATAAATAGTGATTATTTTGATGTGCAGAGAACTGGAAGTGATATTATATTTGAGTCAATTGGAATTGTAACGGCTGCGGGACAAAGTTCTACTTTTGAGTACTATAATTTTGAAGATTACGATCCTGAGGATGGGATTAATTATTATAAATTAGTGGAGTACGACATGGACGGAACTGTTCAGGAGTCAAAGATTATTGAGGTACTTTCTTTAGAAAAAACAACATTAAGTTTTATTAAAACGAATGGCAATGGTAATGCAATGTTTCAACTGTCGGCAATGGAAAAAGCCGCGGGGAAAATTCATGTAACTAGTCTGAATGGTCAGAGGGTTAAAAATGCCAGTATTTTAATAAATGAAGGAGGTAATCAGTTTGTTATGAATACTTCTATATGGCTTCCTGGTTATTATGTAATGACAATTGTTGCAGATGGTTTAGAACCACAATCAATTAAGTTTTTGGTGAAATAATGAATTAAAATAATTGTTTCACTTGATTTTGACTAAAGTGAAATCCAATTTTAGCGAATCATTATTTTCAAATTTCAAGACTTTGTATTTTAAGCTACTAATCTCAATGTCGGTATCATGTGAACGTTTATGGATGTTTGACAAGGTTATTGTCATATTAGAATCATCTATAATTAGATCGCCTTCATAAACAATTCTTTCCATATCATACCATGCGCTATCTCGCTTGAAAACCCTTTCGTCATAAAAAGTGAATGTGTTTTTTTCTAAATAAAATTGGTTGTGATATTGTATTGAAGTTTTATCTGGTAATGAGTCACGAATGGTCCTTGTTAGAGTTAAAGTATCACTAGAAAATGTTTCCTTGAAACTGATTTTCTTCTTTGTGAAAATTCCATGATTACAATTGAAAAAGTTCAGTTCTTTATTTTGAGAGTGTGTCTTGCAGCGCGCAGTGATAATCCAATTATTAGTGATACAACTATTAAGCAGAAATATAAATAGGATATAAATAGTGATTTTTTATTTCATGGGACTTTGTATAATTATTTGACATAGTCATAATTATAATATTCATTTAAGTCACATCCTTGTATCAATAATAGTGTTTTTTTCTAATTATGGTTGATAGGGTTGTTTACCTTTTTAAAGACTTTTTAAAGTGAAAGTTTCAACATGTTTCCAGTCGATTTCGAACTCATCATCCTCATTAGTAAACAAGTTTGTTTCCTCACTCCATTCACCAAAAGACTTATTGATAGGATTGTACCCAGTACATAACGAAACATACAATAAAGACTTAATCCATCCTTGCTCGTGATCCGTTTCATGCCATCCACTTTTACGATCGATGATATACAGTTTGTACAATCCGAAATTTTCAAAAAGATGTTTCCATCCATTTGCTGTAATATGAACTCGAAGGATCTGAGATAGATCGAATAAGCTTTCAATTTGATCATCAGTTTGAAGATCGGTTAAGTATAGATCTTTACCAATTTCAGTTCCTGAATATTCGAAAGCCAATATGTTTTTGTTAGATTCTGACATTAGCTATTTACGGTTGAATCCAAACGTCACGTCTAATAACAGCTATGTTTCCATCGCTATCAGTAACCGTGATTGTAATACTATATAATCCAGAAGTTGTAATTGTTGGAATTACAACATAATTGTTAGTTGTATTAACCTCTGAAAAGTCCCATGAAGTTTCAGAAGCTCCATTAAGAAAGAAAGCTTCTTCATAAAATACTGTTCCTACTGCTGTTAATCCACCAGCCATTGGTTGTGGTTCAATATAAATTTCTATTAGTTGTAAATCAGTATCATCAGTTACATTTCCTAAAAGGAAAATTGTATCGTTGCTGCTATAATATGCATTTTGAAGCGGACTAGTTAAGTTAATTTGTGCTATTGAAGTATTAGTGACTGCAATGTCAAATTCTGCAGTTCCAGATTCACTTCCATTAGAATCTTTTACAATAACTGATAGCGTATAAGGACCTGCTAAAGTATTTGCGTTAACAACGAAAGGTTCTGCGATAGTCTGAGAAAGACCACTTAAGGTAAAAGTTGAATTAATACTTAATGCATTTGTGCCAGTCATTTTTGTACTTGAACTTACTATTGTATATGAAGCTAAAGCAACATCATCATTAAATGTACCTGTTAAATCTATTGTACTACCACTTGCCACTTGTATGAAATCAGTACTTGCTAAGCCATTGATTTGTAATCCAGAGAAAGTGGGTGATACATCATCGTCATTCTCATCTTTTGAACATCCAATTACTAATCCGATGAATAATACAAATAGGCTTGTTTTCTTAAGGTATTCTAGCATTGTTTTCATAGTGGTAAAGCTAATGTTTTTTAGTTGATTAAATTATGTGATATTGCTGTATAAATATGAATCTATTTACTATGGAAAACTACCTTTTTTAACGTTTTTATTATTGACTTCGAATACTACTGTCGTGAATAAATAGATCTTTAAGTATTCACTTGAGGTACCCTATGTACTTAAGTCAAGAGTTATTCGGGACAGTAGCGTCGTCGCTAGAATGATCTGAATTTAATTGCAGAATTGATTAATTGAAAAATTACTATCCATTGATCTTACTTCTTACAAAAACGATTAACTCATTCAGAAGAAATAAACCTATTGATAATATTGATAATACAACAGTATAAAGTGTTAATGTACGACTTCCAGTATGCTCATGAATAAATGCAAATACACTTAGTGTTCCTGATGCAATCAATAGAAAACGAAAGACGATATTTATAATTTTTGAAACAGAAGCATCTTAATTTATTATGCTTTTGAATGAGAGAATGTTAAGTAACGCTATAAAAAGTATGTAAATATGGTTTGATCTAATTTGTGCCCTCATTAGGTGATCTTCTATGTGAGAAGGCTTAAAGTAATCTTGCATGTATTGTCCACTAGCAAAGAAAACAAGTAGGAGGCAGATTCCGAAAATTAAATTAATGCGTTCTAACTTCATTTTGAACTTTTCTTGCTTAAATATAAACCTGGTTTTAACCGGGGATAATTTATATGGGATTACAAAGGGGGAAGGTAATACCGAAGTTTATATCTAGCAAAAAAAATTCATTGTCTTTAATTTTAATGTGATGTATTATTTTTGATTTAATTCTTGAGAGCCAAAACTGTTTTCTTGTATTCGTTAAGTTGCGCGATTTGACTTTCAATTGTTTCTATAGATTCTTTGTAAACGTTAGAGAACAAGTCTTGAGAGTAACTGATTCCTTCTAAAAGATCCTCTTTATAGGATTCAATCGTTTTAAGTTCCTTTTTAGAAAACTCTTTTTTGGCACCTAAGAGCTCATTCTTTAAATAGTCTACATACGCCTGTAATTCCTTTACAAACATGTGAGGACGATTCTTTTGGGTGATTAAATTGATTTTACCATAAACATGATCAATCATTTCTTTAAACGAAACAATTTTTGAGAAATAGGCGAGATTTGGACCAGGACAAATTTCCACGGTATTTCCTTCCGCTTTATGATCTATATTATTAACGATTAGGGCAGAAGTTCCTAAGCCTAAACACAGACAAGTTTTCTCAGTAACATCATCTATTTAGATTCTAATTCTTCAGGAGGTAATTCACTTTTTTGTGCTTTAATGTTTAATGAGTCTAAAAGACAAATAAATATCAATCTAGTTATGTTCTGTTTTGTAAATAACACTGGTTTTTAGATGAAATTATTTTATCTGTTCCTACATTGAACAATCTTCTAGCTATAGATATCAGGTGTCTACTTTTTCTCGCTTTTTCCAATTGTAAATAATTTATACTCAACTCCGATGGTTAATTGTTGAGGTCTCCAGTTCCAGACAGAAGGATCATCGTTTTTAAGGATATTAATTGCGCCGGTATAATAAATAGTTTCAATTGAAAATTTTTCATTCAAACTATATGTAATTCCTGATCTAAAGCCAAAATCATAATTATGAATATTTAATTCACCATAATTTTTATCATGAGGAATGATTTCGCCATTTAAAATTTCTTCGCCTTTGCCTATCGCACTACTAGTTAATGTTAACGAAGTTTGAATCCCAATACTAAATGTGATTTTCTTGTACTTAATTCCATAATAAATCGGAAGGCTTAAATAGGAAATATGTTTTGATATACTTATATCAGTTTGATCGATGACGTTTCCAAAATTGTCTGTATAATCAAACGTTAAATTCTCTTTGTTTTGAATTTGACTAAAAAGCAGTTCTGCTCCGATTGAAGAGCGTTTGCCAAGACGTAATTTGTAAAATATTACAGTATGTCCAGAAATGGCTGGTACATATGGTTCATATTGCTTTGTTGGATTGAAAGATTCTGCAATTCTAGAAATTCCAAGATTAGTTTTAATTCCAATACTATGCTGGCCGAAAACGGCAATACTTAAGCTTAAAAGGGGATGAAGATTATTGGTTTTTTCATTTTGTGAAAAAGTTATAGATATTAATTCTAATAAATGATTAAAAGGTTAAAACATTAAATTTTAACTAGCTTTACAGTCTAACAAAAGTTATACCTCAAACGAAAGAAGATCGATGAATTTAAAAAAACTAATTCCTGCCCTAGTAACTGGATTACAAGATGCCGGATTTGCTGAGAATCCAACGGGAATTCAAAGTGCGAGTGTACCTCAAATCAAATCAGGAGGAGATCTTTATATGATTGCTCCGGAAGGATCGGGGAAAACAATAGCTATTGCAACAGGAGTTATTCAGCGTTTAAAAGATGAATTTGAAGTTGCT
>CAWVWF010000073.1:0-14898 GCA_963933885.1 uncultured Flavobacteriales bacterium
ATATGTAACCATAAGCAGTTTACGGTTTGTGATTTAAAGGGGTAACCCTATAATACTAATACATAATGCTTAACGAAACTTTTAGATTCCCGCCTTCGCGAGAATGACAAGGTTTGTTGTATCCGAGGGGCATATCAATACCTTTCAGATATATCACGACTGATACAGACATAAGTAAAGAATACGACAACAATAAAATTTACCAAGATTATAAATCATCCTTCAAAGAAACGCCATCATTTCCAATCACAATAGGATTATCACTAGAAATTCTTTTTTCCTCTGGACCGTTTTCTAGTTTCAATACGCCTCTTGGACAAACTGCAGCACAAACACCACATCCAACACAACTTGATCTTACAATGTTTTGCCCTTTTTGAGCATAAGCTCGAACATCTATACCTTGCTCACAATATGTTGAACAGTTTCCACATGATATACATTGACCACCATTTGTTGTAATTCTAAATCTTGATTTGAATCTCTGAACTAAACCTAAATACGCAGCTAAAGGACAACCGAATCTACACCACATCCTATTCCCCATTAATGGATAGAAACCAGTTCCGACTACACCTGAGAAAACCGAACCAATTAAAAATCCATAAGTTTTTTGAATAACTGCAGTCTCAATTCCAAATAATGACCACACTCCTGTAAACATGGTATAAAGACTAATAACCGTCATGAATATCGAAAACACCAATACACTATGTATCATCCAGCGTTCAATCTTCCATGCTCCTAAAGACTTATCTGATAAATGTCTGAAAGGGTCACCAAGTGTTTCTGCCAATCCTCCGCATCCACAAACCCATGAGCAGTACCATCTTTTCCCAAAAAAGTAAACCATTAATGGTACGCCAATAACAAATAACACAATCCCCCAGATTAATATTGAAAGACCAATTTTACCACCGTTTATTGTTGGACCAACTAATTGACCAGCTTCTTCTTTTGCATAATTGATTAAACCTCCATTGTTAAAAAAATCATAATCCAACGGCCACATGTTTTTAAAATCAACCCATGCCCAACTTGCACCATCGTTTAAGCGCATCATGATTTCTGGAATTAAGAATGCAAAACCCAATTGAAAACCGATTACAGAAATTGTTCTGATAATTTGATATTTGTTATGACGATATTTAATAATCATCCTAACTCCCATTACTAGCATCGCTAAGCAATACAATACACCGTACAAAAACCATTGAGATGCTGAACCACCTCCTGAAATAAACGAATAAAGAGGATCCAATAATACAACCCAATTAACAATGTAATATGGGAACCAATAAAGTACAATGTAAAATACAATAAGAAAGGTTCCAATGATCACTCCTATCCATCCTCTATTCGTTGCAGCGTGTAAGAATATACCATTATTCTTAATTCCTTCAGGTCCATCTTTAACTTGGGGAACGATATACATTAAAGCTCCTAAAGATGATATTAAAAAACATAGAATAGAAAGTAGAATAGCATTGTCTATTAAAAAACCTTGACTACATGCCTTAGTTAATGAAAACCAACTTGAACTTGATGCTTTGATTCCGTAATTCCCAACAATTGAACGATTAATGCTTTCTACTGCAGCCTCGAAATGCCCCGTAAACTCATCAACAGCGTTAAATTCTCTTCCATACATCCAATTCGTATGATTCCCAATCAATCCAGATATATTAACATCCTTAACTATTGAGTTCACGACTGCTTCGTTGTATATAACCTTTCCCTTAATAATAGATGCATCTTTCAACTTACCTGAAAGTACTGAGCTAAATCCTTTTACATCTAAAATTTGGTTATTTGCTTTTTCGATAACATCAGATACATCATTGTGAAATGAGAACTGATTTGTATACACTTTATCTAGAACACCAGCCTCTTTAGCAAGGTTTAAAACAGTATTATATCTTAACACTTCTGCTTCATTACCTCCTTTAGCAAATTGATTTTTCACAACCGAATCGGACAGCTTGTATTCACCTAAAGTTAATAAGCTTAGTAATGATAAAATACCACCAAGAAAAATGAATAAACCTACTTTCTGTATTACTCTCATCCTACTTTACAAATTTTAAAATACGTTCCCAACTTTTCTTCTTTGCAGATATTTGAGTTTTATTTTCTTTATTAAACTGACTCAAGATATCGTCTTCAAATTGCTTGTAGAATTCAGGATCGAAATTAGCATCCTTAAGATGTTCCAAAACAAATTCTATCGTTTTAGATCCATTTAACCAACCATCAAAAACATGGTGTCGTAATCTTATTCCGAATGTATTAACGCCAATAAATTTCCTTGAACCTGTTTCAAAGACAAAGTGCATACACATTTTACCTTTTTCATGCTCCCAATAGAAATCAGACTCAATGTCTTTAATTTCAGGAAATACCCAACCATAGGTTTGATATTCAATATCAAAAAACTTTGCTGAATTAAACCAATTACCTGGTTTGTATGCTGTAGGATTCCCAGTAACAGTTTGCGCTACCGTTTCTCCCATTATTCTACCTGTGTACCAAACTTGTTCAAGTGGTCGTCTTCCCGAAACAGGGTTTCTAAACTCAGCGCAATCTCCAATAGCGTACACATTTGGAATATTTGTTTGTAAATTTTCATTTACTAATATTCCTCTATTTAATTCTAATTTAGAGTCTTTTAAAAAGTCAATATTCGGAGATACACCAGCAGTTAACCCTACCCAACCACATTCTATTGTTTCTCCTGATTTTGTTTTTATAGCTTTTACTCTACCAGTTCCGTCATCGATTATTTCATCCAGTTCAGATTCTAATCTTAAGTCGATATGATGCTCTTTCATATGACGCATGATAAGCTCGGCTTCTTGCTTAGGTAAAACATTTCCCCAGAATAAATTCTCTCGAACTAAAAATGTAACAGGGATATTTCTACTTAAAAGCATTTCGGCCATCTCTACCCCTATCAAACCACCACCTACAATTACACCTCTAGATATATCTTTGGTGTATGTTTCCATATGTTCAAGATCCTGATAACTAAACAATCCTCCAACACCATTTAAATCTTGACCTGGCCAACCAAATTTGTTTGGTTTTGAGCCAACAGCTAGAATTAAATCATCATATTTTAAATTAGAACCATCTGAAAAGATAAGTTCGTTTTTATCGTAATTAATTTCGTTAACGCACCCTTTCTTTAACTCTAGTCTATTCTTAATCCAGAATCCTGACTCATAAGGCTGAGTATGCTTCAGTGTCATATGTCCCATGTAAATATACATAAGAGCAGTTCTAGAAAAAAAGTAATCTGTTTCCGAAGATATAATCGTTATTTTGCAATCAGAATTCTTTCTAATATGACGCGCAGCGGTTACTCCACTTATTCCATTACCTATAATTGCGACATGCTTCATTCAAACGATTTGGTGCTACAAATATCAAAAACTTTATTTAAATTACTGTCTCACTTCCGACAAACAGTTAACAATCAAATTTAGATATTGCAACCAGTTAAAATCAATACGAACCAAGTTTAAACTCGTTTCATGAAAAAGACAATATTTTACGTTTTATTATTTACTATAAATCTTGCTATAAAAGCACAATCAAATTCTAAAGACTTAAATGATTTCTTTTCTATAAATATTCATGACGGACTTGTAGATTATAATAGCATTAAATCCAATCAACTAACGACATTAGATGAATTAATAAAATCAACTAATACCGCTTTAATTTCAGACGATATAAACCAACAGAAAGCCAGTTACATTAACATATATAACCTTCTAGTTATAAAACAAATAGCTAGCAACCCTACAGTTTCAAGTCCCAATGAAATTCAAGGTTTTTTTGATAAGAATAAATTTGAAGTAAACGGTAAAAGCACAACTTTAAACAACTTAGAAAATAAAATAATCCGTCCATTATTTAACGATCCGAGAATTCATTTCGCACTAGTTTGCGGTGCTATTGGCTGTCCACCAATTCAAAAATTTTCTTTCCAAAAAGATAAACTTGAAGAACAACTAAATAAAGTAACAACTGAAGCTATTAACAACCCAAATTTCATTAAGCCTGGAACAGATGGCTTTAGCGCTGAGATTTCTGAAATATTTAAATGGTACATAAAAGATTTTGGAGGAAACACTAGCAGTATAATTAAGTTCATCAATAAGTATCTAAAAACGAGTGTTTCAAAAATCAGCTACTACCCCTATGATTGGTCTATAAATAATTACTCTAATAATTCGAAAGAAACCTCTACATCAAATGTAAAAACTTATACGCCTTCTGCCCTTTTGAAAAAAGGACAAATTGAAGTTCAAATATTCAATAATCTATACTCTCAAACTGCTTGGAGAAATCCTGAGGGAAAACTGGAAAACTTATCAGGCAGAGGAACCTGGAACACAATGCAATATACTTTCAACTATGGAATATCAAAATCAGGAAGATTTAATCTAGGTTTTGATGTTAACTTAAGATCAACAACAAATAGTAGTGTTGAATCTAAATCAATAGATATTTTTAAGTTTGAACAAAATAAAAATAGTAGAACTACAATATCTACAGTTGGTCCTAAAATCAAATGGAATCCAATTAAAAGGTTTCCGAAATTCTCTATACAAAGTTCAGTACAAATACCTGTATCCGATAGTTTAGAAACAAAAAAAAACAGACCATGGCTAGATCATCATAAATATACATGGTGGACACAACTCTTTTTTGACAAACCAATTGGAAGTAAATATCAACTTTTTACTGAAATTGATTTTCTTTTTAGGACTCCTACATATTCTAAAGATTACGACTTTACGAAGTCTTCATTGTCAACTCCGATTAGTGTATTCTTTAGTTACTTCCCTACAAATAAAAGCACAATATATGCACTGTATCAATACGCTCCAACATTAACTAGTTTTCCAGATTATTATATGCAAGCCGGTTTAGGTGGGAAATATCAAATATTCCCAAAACTTCAATTAGAACTGAGTTATACTAATTTCTTTGCTGGACAGAATAATGGAGCAGGAAGTACATATAATGTTGGATTAAGATATATCCGTTAATTTGAAGACTTTAATTTTTCTTTTAAAACTTCAAAACCTTTTTTAAATTCATCTTGTATTTTTTCTTCAACACCTACTAGCGATGCAAACAATGGAGCAGTGAATTTCACTTTCCATGTTAGCTCAGAACCTCCTTCTAAGTCTTTAACTTCAAAGTTATACCTCAATTCATTACCACCTTTTAATCTTAAAACAACTTCTGCAGACGCTAAAGGCTCGATATTCAGAACTTCATACTCATTTACAAACACACCTTTCTTTCCCTTAGTAATTGCTCTCATCCCAACTCCTGGTGCACCAATAAATTCTACTGTAATTAAAGAATCTTTAACAGCTCTTGGATCCCATTCTTGAAATTTCTCAAGATCAACAATTTCGTCTAGTATATAAAAAGAAGATTTATCTAGTTTAACTTTCTCGGATACCGAAATCTCTGTGTCTATAAAAAACAATGCAGAAGCTCCAACAATACACATCAATATTCCAATTAATAATCCTTTACCAAACATAATCGTTATTTATAGTTTTGATCCAAAAAAAGCCATCCGAAAGGGATGGCTTTAATATTATATTGTTATTTGAATTTAGTCTTCAAATTTCTCCATTACAGTTTTACTTATTCCAACATTAGAGAAACCTCCATCATGAAATAAGTTTTGCATTGTTACATACTTTGTAAAGTCAGAGAATAAAGACAATACGTAATTTGCACATTCTACAGAAGGAGCATTTCCTAATGGAGACATTTCGTTAGCATAGTTATAGAATCCACCGAATCCTTTAATACCCTTACCAGCAGTTGTCATAGTAGGAGATTGTGAAATAGTATTAATTCTAACGTTTTTTGCATTACCATAATGGTAACCAAAAGATCTAGCGATAGATTCTAATACTGATTTTGCTTCAGCCATATCAGAATAATCTGGGAATGTACGTTGAGCAGCAATATATGACAATCCAACAACAGAACCCCACTCGTTAATCGCATCAAGTTTTTTAGCAGTAGCTAAAATTCTGTGAAATGACAAAGCAGAAATATCAATTGTTTTTTTATAGAAATCGTAATTTAAATCTGTGTATTCCTTTTTCTTACGAACGTTTGGTGACATACCAATTGAATGTAAAACGAAATCAATTTTCCCACCCAATACTTCTTGAGCTTCAACAAATAATTTCTCTAAGTCGTCATTATCAGTAGCATCTGCAGGAATAACTTTAGCTCCAGTTTTTTCTGCCAGCTTGTTGATTTCCCCCATTCTTAATGCAATAGGTGCGTTAGTTAAAACAAATTCAGCTCCTTCTTCAGCAGCTCTCTCTGCAACTTTCCAAGCAATAGAGTTTTCATCTAAAGCTCCGAATATAATACCTTTCTTTCCTTTTAATAAACCGTAAGACATACTTTATTCTTTAAGTAAGCCGCAAATATAATCCATTTTTACAATAATTCTTGATGTAATGAGATAATTTGGGGCAATAGTTTTTTATTTGAATTATTTACGACAAAATCTGAATTTTCAACACGTTCATTTTCCGACCATTGCTTGTCTATTATAGCATCAATTTCAGAAACAGACCTACCGTCCCTTTGTACGATTCTATCAATTCTACTCTGCTTGTTGCAAGAAACATTAATTACAAAATCACAAGCTTTATAAGCTCCACTTTCGAAAAGGATTGCAGCTTCTTTTAACACAAATGAAGTGTTTTGATTAACCAACCAATTAGCAAATTCTTCTCTTACTAATGGATGTAATAGATCATTTAGCCACGCTAATGATGTTTTATCATTAAAGACATGTTTAGCTAGTTCAGACTTACTTAATTGATTATTAAAGAGAACTTTTTTACCAAATTTTTCGATTACAACTTTTGAGACTTCATCTGAAAATAATATACTTTTAGACACATCATCACTATAAAAAACAGGAACACCTAGAACTTCAAAGATTTTGCACACTGTAGTTTTCCCACTACCGATGCCACCAGTTATACCAATAACTTTCATCTTAATCTTTTGTCCTTAAGATATACTCAACGCTATAAGGTTCAATATTAACCTCTTTAACTTGATCTGGTTGCTCATCCAAACTGATACTAATCTTTTTAAATGAAGCATCAATGTCTTTAAAATCAATATATGGTTTAAAAGACCTTGGAGATATTTCTGAAAACTTATTGGTTCCACAAACAAAAGTAATTTTCACTTCATTTGGAAAGAGTTTAACCTCTAATGAGTCTGGTTTATTCCTTACTTCTATCGGAACCTCAAATTTAAACTTCTCAATACTTTCAACTCCTATAAATACACGAATACTATCTGTTAATAGTGAGTCAACTCCAAATGGCTTATTCAAAATATAATCTTCATCAAGATTAGTTTCGAGACTCTCCAAATTAATTAAATCAGTATAAATTGTATCAATGTTATTTAATATAGATTTCGCTCCTATCACTTTAATCTTCTTTGGAACTTCTACAGCATTCCCAAAAGAAAAATGTTCTTTAGTCTTATCAACCTTGAATTTAAATTTGGTAAAAACTTCCTTTGTTATTCTTGGAGAAAATATCATTTTCACAGTATCAATTGGAAAAGACATGTCTTTAACTTTCGCATCAAATGCTTTACTTATTTGTTCCTCATTCTTTTTTGGAAGCCAAAAATACTGGTTTACGTCTCCTTTTTTTGAAATTGGAACTTTACTTAAATCTATTGTTACTTTTGGATGATCGATTCCAAAACCATTAAAGATCAAATCAAAACCTTGAGCTTTTATTTTTACTGGAAAGGCATTTACTTTATCACCTACTAGAATTTGATCTTTAGGAAGATTAATAAAGTTAATATCAATTAAAACTTCTTCCTCTCTCTCTTCTGAGAACTTTAATAAAGTCCAGAGTAAAGAAGATATAAACAAGCACCAAATAAAGACAGTCCATTGTTGCTTGCCTTTTGGTAGTATATTACTTAATATATATTTAGAAATACTCAATAGAATTGGTCAAAAAAAAGTCTCGAATTAAATTCGAGACTTGATTATTATTTAGTTTCTGTAGTATCAATATCTGCACCGTCATCAACCGATTCTAAGAGTAATGGATTACTTAACTCTTTAATGCTTGACTTTGCAATTTCAGCCCAATTCGTTTTCGGAAAAGTTCTGTATAAAATTTTGTACGCCGCTTTAGCTCCTTCTATATCATTAAATATTACGTCTTTAGTTCTACCAATAAAATACATTGATTTTGGAACTAAAGGATGCTCTGGAAAGTGATCAACTAAATATACTAAATACTTTTCAGACCTTTTACCATCTCTACTGTTTAAAGAAGAAACACCAGCGTTACAAAGTACATCCCCTAATTGAGATGATTTTGGATAATTTGCAATTAATGCATCAACAAAGTAAGCCATACTATCAGTTAGTGGTACTAAATCTTCTTGCTTATACTTCGAAGGATTTGTGAAAATAACATCGAATTGAGTTTTTACATTTGTAAAACCATCAATCAATTCCTTTTCAGAAACTTTGTCTTCTACTAGAGTCTCTTCTGTAGTACCTCCTCCACATGAACTCAAAATAACAGCTGCAAATATTGGTAAAAAAATCTTTTTCATCTTATTTATTTTTATTTAGGAAACCTCATTCGGTAACCTGTTTTTATATTTCCTTTTGTAATATCGGTTAATTTACGCTTAATCATTTGTTTTTTCAAAGGATTTATCTTGTCTGTGAATAAAATTCCTTCAATATGATCATATTCGTGTTGAATTACTCTCGCTGCTAAGCCAGAAAATTCTTCTTCAAATGTATTAAAATTCTCGTCTTGATACTTAATTTTAATCGTTTCATATCGTTTTACATTCTCTCTTACTTTCGGAATGCTCAAACACCCCTCTTGAAACAACCATTCCTCACCACTTTCCTCTAGAATTTCAGCATTAATAAAAGTCTTTTTAAAACCTTCTAATTCTGGTTCATCTTCAGCAAACGGACTCGCATCAATAACAAACAAACGAATAGCTTTCCCTATCTGAGGAGCTGCAATCCCAACTCCTTCAGCAGCATACATAGTTTCCCACATATTATCTATCAATTCAGAAAGACCTACAAAATCACTAGAGATTTCTTCTCCAACTTCCCTTAAAACAGGAGATCCAAATGCTACAACAGGTAAAATCATACTGCAAAAGTAATATTAATCTACAGGACTAAAAACCATTCGAGCGACTATCTAAGAATGATTGTAAAATAATTGATGCACTCACCTTATCTAAAACACCTTTCTCTTGACGTTTTTTCTTTTTAACTCCCCCCATAATCATTGCCTGAGAAGCCATTTTACTAGTAAATCTTTCATCTACTAATTCAACGATTAAGCCTGGGATTTTTCTTTTTAAATGAGTTACAAATTCTTGAACTTTTTTTGTAGAATGTGTATCAGATGTATCTAAATTCTTAGGTTCACCTATAATTACAGCTTCTAAATTATGTTTTTCTTTATATTCTGAAATAAAATTTATGATATCAGATATGTGAATAGTAGTCAATGGACTGGCTATAATCTGCAAATCATCTGTTTCGGCAACCCCTACTCTTTTCGTTCCATAATCTAAGCCTAACAATCTTCCCATAAAAATCTTTAAATTTACATTCAACTTTTGTACGTTTTGGAAAATTACAACAAAATACTCACCATTCAAACAGCCTTTATAGGAGATGTTATATTAGTAACATCCTTATTGGAAACCTTACACCTCAATTTCCCAAATGCAAAAATTGATATTGTTGTAAGGAAAGGAAATGAATCTCTATTTAATAATCACCCATTCATTAATAAAATATATGTTTGGGATAAGTCTAATGGGAAAACTAAAAACTTATTAAAGATTCTAAAAGAAGTAAGAAAACAGGAATACGATCTTGTTCTTGGAGTTCAACGTTTTTTTAATGCAGGTTTACTAGCAGGTTTTTCAAAAGGGAAAAGAATTATCGGTTTTGATAAAAATCCTGTTTCGTTTCTATTTAATGAAAAAATTCCTCATGAAATTGGAGCGTCTAGACATGAAGTTGAAAGAAATTATGATTTGATAAAAAGTTTTGCTCCTAAATTCAGCAAACAATTAAAACTATACCCAAGTCAAGCCGATCAGGATAAAATTAAAGTCTATACAAAAGATGAATTTATTGTTATTGCACCCGCATCCGTATGGTTTACTAAACAGTTCCCTAAAGAAAAATGGATTGAATTTTTAGATCACGTTAAAGGCATAAAGACCTATATAATTGGTGCTCCAACTGATAGTGAATTAGCTGAAAGTATTATATCATCAACAAATAATAACAATGTTATAAATCTTTGTGGTAGCTTGAATTTACTTCAAAGCACTGCATTGATGGCTAAAGCCAAAATGAATTATGTTAATGATTCAGCTCCACAGCATTTAGCTTCCTCTGTTAATGCTCCCACATCAGCATTATTTTGTAGCACTGTCCCTGAATTTGGTTTTGGTCCACTTTCGGATAATGCACAAATTATAGAAACAGAAAAGACATTGGAATGCAGACCTTGTGGTTTACATGGACATAAAGCTTGTCCGAAAAAGCATTTTAATTGTGCTACTAATATTAATGTTAACCAACTGCTTTCTCGTATAAATGGATAATTCTACTCAAATAATCAAAGCAATAGAAATAGCTGAAAATGGAGGGACATTCTTATACCCAACAGAGACTGTAATTGGACTTGGATGTGATGCTACTAATGACGAAGCTATTTCAAAACTGATTCAATTAAAAGGAAGAACTCAGGAAAAAAGCTTTATTATTTTGGTGGATAGTATTGAAATGATCAAGTTGTATTGTGAATCAATTAATCAACTTGAAATTGATTTACTTAATCAAAGTAAACCAACAACAGTGATTCTAAACAACGTAAAGAACTTACCTCATTCATTACTATTTAATGATGGTAGCATTGGTGTAAGAATAACAAAACATCCAATTATAAAGGAATTCATAACAACTTTAGGTAAACCTATTGTTTCTACTTCAGCAAACATTAGCGGTGAACCAACAATTGATAGTTGGAAAAATGTTAATCCTGTTATCTTGGAGGGCATTGATTATACCTTAAATTTACAAACTAACTTCAGAACGACTGAGACACCTTCTCAAATAGTGAAGGTTGTTGATAGAGAAACTGTTTTTATAAGAAGATAATTGGCAAAGGAACTTTTACAAAACAAGATATTTCAAATTATTTCTGAAACTGCTCAGGAACTAAATGTTCGCGCATTTGTTATTGGTGGTTATGTCAGGGATTTACATTTAAATAGACCTTCGAAGGACATTGATATTGTTGTTGAAGGTAAAGGAATTGAATTAGCTCTTGCCGCAGCTAAAAAAGTTGGAAATCCAAAAGTAGCTGTTTTTAAGTCTTTTGGAACTGCGATGTTTAATTTTCAAGGAATGGAAATTGAATTCGTTGGAGCTAGAAAAGAATCTTACAATCGTGATTCGAGAAAACCGATTGTTGAAGATGGAACACTTCAAGAAGATCAAGATAGAAGAGACTTCACAATAAACGCTCTTGCATTAAGTTTACAAAAAGATAATTTCGGTGAATTGGTTGATCCTTTTGGAGGAATCAAACACATGAAAGAAAAACTATTAAAGACGCCATTAGATCCAGATATCACTTACAGTGATGATCCTTTAAGAATGATGCGTGCTATCCGTTTTTCAGCACAACTAGGTTTTAAAATAGAAGAAGCCTCATTTGAAGCTATAATTAGAAATTCAGAGCGTTTGAAAATCGTTTCAATGGAACGAATTTTAACTGAGTTTAATAAAATAATGCTAACACCAGTTCCATCTGTTGGTTTGAAACTTTTATACAATTCAAACTTACTACATCAGTTTTTCCCTGAAATGATAAAACTTCATGGCGTAAAATTAATAGATGGTCGAGGACACAAAGATAATTTCTACCATACTTTACAAGTAGTAGATAACATATGTAAAAACACAGATGATCTTTGGTTAAGATGGGCAGCCTTACTACATGACATTGCTAAACCTGCTACTCAACGATTTGAGAAAAAAGCTGGCTGGACTTTTCATGGGCATGAAGCTCTCGGAGCTCGTTGGGTTCCTAAAATTTTCAAACGTCTGAAACTACCTTTGGATTCTAAAATGAAATACGTTCAAAAGTTGGTTAATCTCCATCTTAGACCTATTGTTTTATCTAAAGAAATTGTTACCGACTCAGCTGTAAGACGTCTTTTATTTGATGCTGGTGATGATGTAGATGATCTTATGGTTCTTTGTGAAGCAGATATCACATCTAAGAATCCTGAAAAGGTTAAAAAGTATCTTAATAATTTTCAACTTGTTCGAGTTAAATTAAAGGATATTGAAAAACGAGATAATATTAGAAATTTCCAGCCACCAGTTTCTGGAGAGGATATTATCAAAGCATTTGATTTGAAGCCCTCTAAAGTAATTGGTGATATAAAGGAAGCTATAAAGGATGCCATTATCGAAGGAGTAATTCCAAATGAAAGAGATGCTGCAATTACTTTCATGAAAGAAAAGGCTTCTGAATTTGGTTTGACTATTATTAATAATATAGGATAATTATTAAAAAAAATCGCATAAATCATTTCTCCCTTAAGTATATTTACATTCAATCTATTCTGTTATGAAATCATATGTTTACCGAATCTGGCCTGAAGATGATAAAAAGAAGGAAGTTTATCGTGACATCTTAATTCAAGAAGATAAAACCATGGAGGATTTTCACCATGCAATCTTAGATTCTTACGGATTAAAAGATGGTGAAATGGCTAGTTTTTTCACTTGTACACAAGACTGGGAAGAAGGGTTAGAAATCATGTTGGTTGACATGGGAACAATGGAACATGAATCTGTAAATATTTTAATGCAAGAGTTAACAATTGAGCAATCAGTTGAAAACGACATTAAGTACTATACATTCATGTATGATTTTTTATTCCCTAAAAGATTTAGAATAGAGCGTATTGCTGAAAACACAGAAATAAAAGAAGACATTCCTGTTTTACTTGCTGAAGTTGGTGAATATAAAGTAGCTGATGAACTTTCAGGTTTAGATGGTATCGAAGGAATTACGTCACCAAAAAAGAATGATATTTTTGATGGTTTTGATGACTTCAATCAATATGATGAAGATGATGATTCTCCTTCTTTTGAGAACATTGACGATTTAGATATTTAAAATAAAATCGAAGAATGTCGTCTATTGATCAAAAATTAAAATCCAAACATTTAATTGTTATTGTTGGACCTACTGCAATAGGTAAAACGGCGTTAAGCATTGCTATCGCTAAAAAATATAATTGTGAAGTTCTGAGTGCTGACTCTCGCCAATTCTATAAAGAAATGGAAATCGGGACCGCTAAACCTACTATTAAAGAAATGGATGGTGTACGACACCATTTTGTAGATAATCTTTCGATACATGATCGCTATACAGCTGGAATGTTTGAAATTGATGCACTTGAAGCATTAGAAGAGCTATACAAAACGAATGATGTTGCAATCTTAGTTGGAGGTTCTGGTTTATTCGTGGATGCAGTTTGTAATGGATTTGATGACGTGCCATCAGATCAAGAGATTAGAACTGCTTTAATTAAGGAATATGAAGATAATGGTCTTGAACCTTTACAGATTGAATTAAAAGAGAAAGATCCAGAATATTATAAAATTGCTGACATACAGAATTCAAGAAGAATCCTTAGAGCTTTAGAGGTTGTTCGTGCATCTGGAAACACATTTACTTCATACAGAAACAAAGCACCAAAAGAACGTCCTTTCAACATTCATTATATTGGATTAAATACAGATAGAGAATTACTCTATAATAGAATTAATTATAGAGTTGATTTAATGGTAGAAGCTGGATTGATTAATGAAGTTAAAAGTCTTTTACCATACCGAAATCTATCACCATTAAATACAGTTGGATACAGAGAACTTTATGATCAAATGGACGATCAAGAATCTTTAGATAAAGCGATTTCAAAAATCAAACAGAATACTCGAAAGTTTGCCAAAAGACAAATCACTTGGTTTAAGAGAAACGAAAACACAAGATGGTTTAATATTAATTCAAACTCAGAAGTTTTAGAGTATTTAAACGTTACTTTAAAATAAAGTCAATATCTGGCCCTCTACTTCACTAGATGATGAATTTAATGGAATTATCTCAAGTTTAGATTTAATAATATAAGTCTTGATTGTTTTTAATACTTCTAATTTATTCACTTCAACTGAAATACCTTTTTTAATTTCTTCAAAATCAGTTACATCGTGATTAAAAAAACCACAACCTTGATATTCTCCATTTTGTATCCATGCAACAGAAAACTCATCTATACTTCTACCCAAATCTTTAACAAAGAAACTGTCTCCTTTCTGTACCATTTCTTCAAGAGTACTCTCAAAACGACTATTATAAGATGATGCCGCTTCTTCTTTAACACAAGCACCTTTACACATATTTAAATCATGTTGACTGCACTGAGTTTCTGAATTATCTAATCCTACCAACTTATTACATAGTCTTCCTTTTCTCACAAACTCTTCTAAGAATAACTTAGCTTCAGCTTGTCTAGAAAACTTCATGAAAAAAGACGTTGATTGCTTAACCTTCTTATCAATTATTAATCTTTGGTAACCATTCTGATCTTCATACTGAGTGATTCCTATATTATAATTAGTCGTTTTTAATGCTTTATTATATAATGGTTTTAAAGCTACAATTTCAGACTCAGATTTTAAATCACCTATTA